>NZ_JBQXYF010000014.1:0-144008 GCF_052645355.1 Halomonas sp. V046 | reverse complement strand
CATCGAGCTCATCGATGCTCGAGCGGTAGTAGCGTGTCCATTCGACGTCGATCAGGCCCGGCACGCGAAAGTCGGTGTGCCACAGGTTCTCATCGCCCATGACGTAGTCGATGGGGTTGGCGGAGACGCTGGTGGGAGCGGCAAAGGCGCAGGCGCAGCCGGCCGGGGTCGGGCTGGCGTCGGCCTCGTGGCGAGTCGATTGGCGGTTCTCTGCACCGAGCTCCGTGCGATTGACCTGGCCGGTGATGACCGTCCCGCTCTTGGTAATGCCGCCCCGCTTGGCCACCAATGCTGAGACCGCCCTGGCCAGTTGTCTGAGCAGAGGAATCAGGTGGGTGATGCCGGCAGTTACCATCTCGGAGGCCATGCCATCCAAGTCGCGTAGCATGCGGATCAAGGTGTCTCGTTCGTCGCCAAATGCATCGAGCAGGCGATCGAAGGCAACGAAGACGATGCGCTTGCTCTGCTCAAGGACACTCCAGCATTCGGGGTTGGCCTGGATCTTTCCCAACTGAGTGGCGGTATCTACCGGGTTGGTGATGTAGTCTTCGAGGGTCTCGACGGTGCGCGATATTTCACGCAACAGCGTGGGTTGTTGGCCATTGAACCAAGGCTCGAGTTTCTCGAGAAATGCCAGCGCCTGCCCCCCTGCCAGGTTGAACAGGATCTCTGCTGCCGTGTCGACGCCGTCACCTCGAGCAAAGGCTAGCAGGCCTTCGCGGGTGCCTAGCCGAATAGGGCGTGGTGCACTGCCAAACGCAGGGACCAGCCCCAAAGCATCAATGACCAGCACCGCCCACAGCCAGGTGCTTTGAGAGTTGGGTATGCCCTGCGGGTCGGTCCCGCCCAGATCGCCGATATCCCGCGCAACGTCGCCGATGGCCATGACATTGCCGACTACCGGCAGCATGTAAGCGGCCTGTATCA
This sequence comes from Halomonas sp. V046, assembly GCF_052645355.1. Lineage (NCBI taxonomy): Bacteria > Pseudomonadati > Pseudomonadota > Gammaproteobacteria > Oceanospirillales > Halomonadaceae > Halomonas > Halomonas sp. V046. The sequence continues at coordinate 143,081 of NZ_JBQXYF010000014.1, read as the reverse complement.
GAACATCGAGGGTGCTGACGGAGTCGTCTTCGACGTCCATGACCATCTCGGCGCTAACGGCCTCTCCCTCGGCATAGGGGGCGGCCATTATCACTCGCTGAGCGATAGCAAACTCGCGAAGGGCTGGCGGTATGCCGCCTGCGTTCTGATCAGCGAAGAACTCCGTCGGCATTGACGCAGAGTCTGAGTTTGCGGCGTTGCCCAGAAACGGCGTTGAATCTGCCGTGAACTCGGTCATGACGGGAGGGCGTTGGCGAGGGGTATCATCATCCATGATCTGTTCTTCTCTGTTATGGCGCTTGCTTTTCGGGTCCTACCTCACTCAGCGCTTTACGATGTGAGAGACGTTCTTGCCGCTTCGCGGCCAGGCCTGCGGCTTCTTATCGATATCACGTGGGTCGGGGAAATATTCCACCTGAGCGGCGCCGACGGGAACGCCAGATAGCGTGGCGCGGCCATTGGCATCCAAGACCCCGCCGCGTACGGAGCCATCGGCAAAACGCACTCGGTAGGGAGCGTTCGGCACCGGGGCACCATTGCCGTAGACATGCTCAAGCTCTAGATTGCTCGGCTCGGTCACGGGCAAGTTCGGCAATGTCCGGCTGATGCTGGTTGGGCCGCCAAAGCTATGCAGCGCGCCCTTGACGTCGATCTTTCCCGGGGCGTGGAGTTCGATATTGCCGCCTTTTAGGCGGATATAGGCGCCGGCGCAGACCAGCAGGATCTCCTCGGCCGCGGCGACGTCGATCTTGCGTTCGGTCGAGGTAATCGTGACGTCTTTCTCGGCGGTCAGCGCCATCTCGTCGCTCTGGGCCTGGATCTCGACCTTGCCTTGGGCGGCAAACAGCTTGATGCCGGCGCGCTGGACGAAGAGAGACAGTTTTTCGGCAAAGGTGCCGACCAGGCTCTTTCCGCTCGCCAGGTTGATGTCCTTACCGCTGGTGATGCTCAGGGACCTGCCCTGGGCCAGGTGGGTCGATTCCGGCGTGCTCAGGGCGATGCCGGCGGGGGAGGCTAAGTGCAGCCAGGGGGCAGTGAGCCTGGCGGCCTCGCCGCGGCCGGCTTGGCTGGCTCCTTTAGCGGTGGACTGATCCTGCTCGCCCGTCCCTGTGGCGCCGCCCACGCCGGTGTAGCGGCCCTTGGCATCTTCGCCGGCCTTGTGCAAATCATTGCTGGCCGCCAGCGCTTCGGCGTCATGCTCAATGGCACTGTCGCTGAGTGAATCCGCCAGTTGCCAGGCGCTTTGCAGTTGTTGATAGGCCGGGGTCAGGTCGAGCTGTTCGCCGCCGGCGCCGATCTGGCCCCAGCTGGTCAGCAGCAGGCCGTCGTTGGCGCGAATGGCGCCATAGGCATCCGAGCGTAGCTCGAAGCCGGTGCCGCGAAAGGCGCCCCGGGTGTTGCCGTTCTGGTGAATCAGGTAGCCAAGGTTCAGCTGGCTCTTGGCGTGCTCGGAATTGAGCCGCACCCGCTCCTGGTCGGTGGCATCATCGAACACCAGTTCGTTGTACTTGCCGCCGCGATAGGTCTTGGTCTTGATGCCCGACAGCAGGCCGTTGGAGTGCCACTGGGGACGGTGATCGCCGTTGTAGACGCGTCCGGTGATCAGAGGGCGATCGGGGTCGCCTTCCAGGTAGGTGATTAACACCTCCTGGCCGATCCGTGGCACGAAGACGCCCCCCCAGCTGGCACCGGCATTGGGCTCGCTGACGCGCAGCCAGCAGCTCGACTGGGCATCACGGTTACCCAAACGATCCCAATGAAACTGCACCTTGACCCGGTTGAGGTGATCGGTGTGGATCTCTTCACCTTCAGGGCCGACCACGATGGCGGTCTGGGGCCCGCCCACCACCGGGCGCGGGTGATCCAGGGGGCTGCGGTAGGGCTGGCTGAGGCGCTGGGTCTCAAAATCGACCAAGTAGTGGCCGGTGCCAGCGCGCTGGTAGTCGTCATGGTGCTGGCTATCATCTTTCAGGCCATGGGCGCGGCGGGCGTTATCGAGCGACGCCTGCAGGCTGCCCGGCAGAGTGTTGAGATGAGCCGAGACCGGCAGGGCGTTCTCGGCATGAATGGTCTGCGCGAGAATAAGAAACTCGCGCTCGCCACTGCCGCCACTGTCGTGGCGGGCATGCTGGCTGAGCTCGAACCAGCGTCCGGCCTCGAGTTGGCGGGCGCCGCCGGCGCCATGAAAGCGCTTGGCCTTGGATTCCAGCGCCTCCAGACGGTTAAGGGTCAGGCGCTCGCCGCGAAAGTGATCGTCGAAATAGTACTCGCCGGGGGTGTCGTAGACGTCCTGCTTGGGCAGGTTGCCCTGGTCGCGAATGCTGTCCTGAAGGCTGTGCTTCTCAAGCCGCGGCTGCTTGTAATCGAAGGTACCCAGGCTGACCCGGGTGGGTTGCTGCTGGCGGCGCCCGCCCCACTGGGTGATGGCGTCTTCATGCTCGGTTGAATCCTGGCGGTGAAAACGAATGGTCTGGGGCGTGACCGGCAGGCAGGTCTGTGGGTCGTCGGTGAAGACGATACGGTGGCCGATAAAGTCACCGCGCTCTTCGCCAGTCGCGCCGTTCTCTTCGCCGTTCTCTTCGCCAACTATGCCGCGCTTATTGCTAACCACGTTGCGTTCACTGCCCGCGCCGCGCTCTTCACCGTCCACGCCCTGGCGGCTGCCGGCATGCTCGGCGTACCACCAGATGCCTTCTTGCTCGCAGAGCCGGCTAATAAAGTGATAGTCGCTTTCGCGGTACTGCACGCAGTAACTGCGCGCAGGGTACTCGCGGCGCAGATCGAAACGCCACTGGCACTGGCCCAGGGCGGTGGCCTGTTGCGCGAACACCGCCTCGAGCACCTCGACGGCGCTCTTGTCCTGGAAGATGCGGCTGTCGCGGCCGAGTTTGAGCATCGCGACCCAGGGCACGAGCACTAATTGATAATAGTGAACTCCGCCATCTTCGCCGAGAAGCGCGGCCGATTCGACCAGCCCGGACAGCCGTCGATACTGGCCGCTGGCCTGGCGAATCGAGAGCTCGGCCGGCTGGGCCATCAGCGTCTTGAGCTCGATATCACCACGCTGAGAGATGCAGTCGAGGGTGTAGGCGAAGGGCCGGGAGATGCGCTCCTCCCCCACCAGGCGGTGGGGAATCAGTTCCGCTCCCCGACCTGCCTCCAGATCGAGCTTGAGCAGGCGTTCGTCCTGGGTCAGCGAGACCTCGAACGAGGCCAGGAGGGTGTTCAGCCACGGTGACTCTGCCATGTTCGGCTTCCTTTGCCGTCGGTCGGAACGCTACCGCCACCGACCTTGTCTTGCTCCTTGGGTCCTGGCCTACGTGGCAAAAAAGGCGAGGCACGAGTGGTGTTACCCAGCGCGTCCAAGTCAGCTGTCGCAGATGATCACCTTGGACGGCAACGCCACCTCTCAGGCGTCCACCGACGCCGTACCACGGCCCTGTGTCAGCGCAAGGCTAGGCTGCACTTCGTGTTTCATGGAGTTTGCCCGAAAATCGTCGTCACCAGCAGACACACCGAGAGCATGGCAAACGGCTCAGTGGGCTAAGCGCACGTCGATATCGCCGAATGGCGACCGCTACTGCGCGGCTTAACCATCGGCGCGGAAAACGACGTTGTTCTCGTATGGCCACCTACTTACGCTATAAAACGACGATCTCGCACGATAGATTCCTCACCCGAAACGCCATCTGCTCGACCTTGGGTAGTGCGATGCACCGATGTTGCTAAGTGGGCAACCTGTCCTTGGCCCTGCCACCATCGGCGATCCACCTTTTCTTCACGCATTCAGCGTCAGTAAGCGAACAGCCAGTTCAGCATGTACACCTCAAGGCCGTCGTTCGGCTCCTTGATGCTGGCGTTGGAGTAGTGGGTCGCGCTTAGGGCCAGTTCGCCGTAAGGGCCCAGGCTAGTGCCCAAGGCTAGCCGGTCTTCGAACTGAAAGGACGAGCCTAGGCGGCGGTCCTCGTACTGGGTGTCAACGAAGGCCGAGGCGCCTATGCCGCCTTCCAGGTAGAGGTACTTCCAGCTGTAGCGCAGCGCCGGGCGCAGGTAAAAGGCCTGGTTGTCGCTGCCTTCGTCGCCTTCCAAAAGCAGGATGCCGGTCGCGAGGCGGGCGCCGAGGGCCGGGTGGTAATCGCTCAGGTCGAACCGCCAGTCATAACCAAGGTCCAGGGCGCCGGTGCCTTCGCCGGTGGAGCCGATTCCCACGGTAGGGCCAGCCAGGGCCGGGCTCGCCAGGCTTGCCGCCAAGAGAGCGGCGCCGACGCCCATTGGTCGGCGTGCGGGGAACGGGGAACGGGTCATGGCATATCCTCAGGTTTATGGTGTCGCGACGTCATGCTCGAGGCTGTTCGTTGCCGGCGCTGCGTCGAGTGCCTACGGGAGCGCGACGTCTTGTGTGCTACCCAGCGAGTGATAACGACTACCCTGGGAGGAAGCCACCGACTGTATTAGGTGAATCTGAGTATAGGGCCAACGAAATGCTTGTTCTGTAAACGGCTGTGCTGCGTTTGGCATGGTATTGCGCAGTAACGATACGTGGGGCAGGAAGTGTCGGGGGCGCAGCTCGATCCCCTGGGCACGGAGCTCCTCGCTCAATCGGGCCTGCATCGACATCAGCGTATCCGGTGGGCGGCGGGAGCCGGCCCAGACGATGCGGGGGCCGCTAAAGTGGCCCACTCGGTCGAGGGACCAGGCATCGGGGCTCAGGCGCTTTGTGCCTAGCCAGGTCAGCAGATGCGAGGCGGTCTCGGGAGGCTGCTCGCCGAGAAAGGCGAGGGTGAGGTGGAAGTTGGCGTCGGGGATGCGTCGCCCGCCAAGCTCGCGGTGGAGCCGGTCGGCCAGCCCGCCGAGGCGACAGCGCACCTCGGTGGGCGGAACGAGAGCGAGAAACAGACGCACCGAGGCTGGCGTCAGTCGCCGATGACCATGACCGCCTCTGCCTCGACCTGACTGCCCTTGGGCAGCGCACGCACGCCAACCGCGGCGCGGGCCGGGTAGGGCTTGGCAAAGAACTCTTCCATGACGCCGTTGACCTTGGCGAAGTCGTCGAGGTTCACCAGGTAAAGGTTGAGCTTGACGATATCCTGCAGGGTACCGGCGGCTTCTTCGCAGACGGCCTTCATGTTGGTGAACACCTGGCGGGTCTGGGCCACGATATCGCCGTCGACCAGCTCCATGGTGGTGGGGTCCAGGGGGATCTGGCCGGACAGGTAGACCGTGTTGCCGGCCTTGATGGCCTGGGAGTACGGGCCGATGGCGGCGGGAGCCTGATCGGTGTTGATGACGGCCTTGTTGCTCATTGTTGCCTCCAGAAAAACTGCTGCCAGTGCCGATAGACGGCGAAAAAAGTCTTCTCGGCCGTCGCCGGAGCGACGGCCGTTCGCGTGATATTCAATTACCGAGTCGGATTATCTTGCCGATATGCGACAGGTTACGCAGGCGCTTGATGATGCGAGCGAGGTGGATTCGGTCGCGCACCGATAGCGTCAGGTTGACGATGGCGAGACGCGCGTCGCGCTCCTCGATGCCGATGCGCTCGATATTGGCATCGGCATCGGTGATCAGTCCGGCGAGTTCGGCCACCAGGCCACGACGGCTTTCCACTTCCAGGCGCAGGGCCACCGGGAAATCTTCGTCGATGGTCTCGGACCAGCGTAACGCGAGCAGCTTCTCGGGGTCGCTTCTGAGTTCCTGCAGGTTACGGCACTCGGTGCGATGAACCACGATGCCCTTGCCTACCGACAGGTGGCCGATGACCGGGTCGCCGGGTAGCGGATGACAGCAGCGCGCGTACTTGATGACCATGCCTTCGGCGCCACTGATCGCTACCGGGCCGTGGCTGGTGAGTTCTTCGCCCTGGGCCAGTGGAGCCCCTTGATGCAGCTCCACCAGGCGCCTGGCGATGACGATGGTGACCCGATTGCCTAGGCCGATGGCCTCCAGCAGCGCGGCTTCTGAGGCGATATCCATCTCGCCGAGCAGCGTGCGCATGGCCTTGTCGGCGACTTCCTCGAGATTGACGCCGAACTCGGCCAGGGACCTGGTCAGCAGGCGTCGACCCAGCTGTACCGCTTCGGTCTGTTGCTGGTGTTTCAGGGCGTGGCGAATCGCCGAGCGCGCCTTGGCGGTGACCACGAAGTTGAGCCAGGCGAGGTTGGGCTTGCCCCCGGGAGAGGTGATGATCTCCAGGGTCTGGCCGCTCTCGAGCCGGCTCGACAGTGGCGCCAGGTGCCGATCGATACGGCAGGCGATACAGGTGTTGCCGATCTCGGTATGCACGCTATAGGCGAAGTCGATCACCGTGGCGCCCTGGGGCAGCTCCATGATGTCGCCTTTCGGCGTGAACACGTAGATATCGTCGGGGAACAGGTCATTCTTGACGTGTTCGATGAACTCCAGCGAGTCGCCGGCGTGGCGCTGCATCTCGAGCAGGCCCTTGACCCACTGGCGGGCACGGGCGCGGCTGCCCTCGGCGATCGGGTGGGCGGTCTGGCCGGCCTTGTAGAGCCAATGGGCGGCGATGCCGTTGTTGGCCATGGCCTCCATTTCGCGGGTGCGGATCTGCACTTCGATGGGCATGCCGCCAGCGCCGAACAGCGTGGTGTGCAGGCTCTGGTAGCCGTTGGCCTTGGGGATCGCGATGTAGTCCTTGAAGCGTCCAGGCACCGGCTTGTAGAGGTTGTGCACCATGCCCAGGATGCGATAGCAGCTGTCGACGTCGTCGGCGATGATGCGAAAACCGAACACGTCCATGATCTCGGCGAAGGACTTGCGCTGATCGCGCATCTTGCGATAGATCGACAGCAGGTGCTTCTGACGACCGATGACGGTGCCTTGAAGGCTTTCCTCGTCGAGGCGACTCTGCAGGGCATTCTGCACCTGGCGAATCGCCGAACGGCGATTGCCCCGGGCGCTGGAGACGGCGCGCTTGATGCGCTCAGAGCGCATCGGGTGGATGGCCTGGAACGACAGGTCCTCGAGCTCGACGCGAATGGTATTGATGCCGAGACGACTGGCGACCCGGGCGTAGATCTCGAGGGTCTCCCGGGCGATGCGCCGCTTCTTGTCGGGGCGCAGGGCGCCGAGGGTGCGCATGTTGTGCAGGCGATCGGCGAGCTTGACGATGATCACCCGGATATCCCGGGACATCGCCAGCACCATCTTCTGGAAGTTCTCGGCCTGGGCGACGGCCTTGTCCTCGAAGGTGATCTGGGTCAGCTTCGAGACGCCGTCGACCAGCTCCGCCACCGCTTCGCCGAACTGCTTGGCGAGTGCCTCCTTGCCGACCCCGGTGTCCTCGATGACGTCATGCAGCATGGCGGCCATCAGGCTCTGATGGTCCATGTGCATGTTGGCCAGGATGTTGGCCACCGCCAGGGGATGGGTCACATAGGGTTCGCCGGAGCGTCGGCGCTGCCCGTCATGTGCCTGTTCGGCGTAGTAGAAGGCACGCCTGACCTGCTGGATCTCGTCGGCGGGAAGGTAGCCACCGAGGCGGTCGGACAGATCATCGATCGTGAACATGCGGCGTGCCCCAACTGCTGGGATGAGGGCCCTTGGGGCGGCCTTACGCCCGCCCGGCGGGGGCGATCACTCCTCGGCGGGGGAGGACGTGTATTCCGGACGGAAACGGGGCGCTGCTTCGACCGGTTCATCGAGGACACTGTCGTCGATCAGGCCATCGGCGATTTCGCGCAGGGCCATGACCGTGGGCTTGTCGTTTTCCCACGGCAGCAGGGCATCGCGGGAGCCGCGGGCCAGCTGACGGGAGCGCTGGGTAGAGATCATGACCAGCTTGAAGCGGTTTTCGACGTGTTCCAGACAATCTTCGACGGTGACTCGCGCCATGGGGGGCTTCCTGAAAAATGGGTGTATCGATGCAGGGGCGTCGGCCTGGCGTGGCGATTCCCAGCGCTGGATCCTGCCCCGTGAGGCGCGGTCTGACGGGCTGGGCCCCGGCCGACGTCGAGCGCCCCGGGGAACCACCTGCGAATAGACCGGCTAGATTACTCGACCGCGGCCTGTCCTGACAAGATGGTGCGATGCCACAAGACGCTGCCACGGCGGCTCGCGCCTGCTCATCTGGGGTCGTCGAAGGGGGCTGGCACCGCGATGCCCCTCGAACAACAGGGGGGCGATGCCCCGTTGGGGCTAGTCCGACAACAGGGCGCCGAGTAGCTCCGCGTGGCGATCGCCCAGCCGTGGCGTGCGCAGGCGGTGGGCAATGACCAGGGCTCTGAGCTCTTCCAGGGCGGTGGTGAAGTCGTCGTTGATCACCAGGTAGTCGTATTCAGCGTAGTGAGACATTTCGCTGACGGCTTCGCGCATGCGGGCGGCGACGACGTGATGGTCATCGGTGCCGCGGCTCGCCAGGCGGCGCTCGAGCTCGTCGCGTGACGGCGGCAGGATGAAGATGGAGACCGCCCTGGGCATTTTTTCGCGAACCTGACGTGCGCCCTGCCAGTCGATTTCGAGGATCACGTCCTGTCCCGCCGCCAGGCGTGAGTCCACGGCGCTTTTCGAGGTGCCGTAGCAGTTGTCGAAGACGCGAGCGTGCTCGAAGAAGTCGCCTTTGGCGATCATGGTCTCGAAACGGGGCATATCGACAAAGTGGTAGTTCACGCCATCGACTTCACCTGGTCGCTTGGCCCGGGTGGTGTGAGACACCGATACCTGGATGCCGTCGAGGCTCTCGATCAGCTCTCGCACCAGGCTGGTCTTGCCGGCGCCGGAAGGGGCGGAAACGATGAATAGCGTACCTTGAGACATGATCGAAGACCCGTAGTCAGCGGCTTGAGAGGCAATGGGAAACACAGCGCGGTAGGCGTTTTCAGGGGGCGAAGTATCGCACACTATGGCGGGCGCCTGTACCCGTCGACGCCTGCATGCCACCGGCGCCATCACTCTTTGCTAAACTGCTCGCCGCGAGACGGAGTCCCGACCCACGGTCGGCTCACGCCAGGACGTGTGCCGACCGCTTCTCCCCTGACCTGGCAAGGAAATCATCGTGATGCGGCAGTGGATAGCCTCTTTCGTGGCGCTGTTGGTGCGCCTTCTTGCGCGCCTGGTGACGGCTGCCAGGCCCATCTGGCAGGGCGTCGAGCCGCTCCGGCGCCAGCGGATCTACTTTGCCAACCACGCCAGCCACGGTGATTTCGTGCTGGTCTGGATGACCCTGCCCCCGCGTCTGCGCCAGGCCACGCGGCCGGTGGCCGGCGCCGACTACTGGCTCGCCTCGCGGCTGCGTCGCTTTCTGATCCACGATGTCTTTCACGCGGTGCTAGTGGAGCGCTCCGGTGGCAAGGGCTGTGCCGACCGGTCCAGCGCGGATCAGGATAGCCCGGATCAAGATAGCCCGGATCAAGATAGCGCCGAACCTTCTCGCCACGACCCGCTGGCGGTGATGAACGAGGCCCTTGGCGGCGGTGACTCCCTGATTCTGTTTCCCGAGGGCACCCGCAACACCACCGATGATGCTTGCCTGCCGTTCAAGTCCGGCCTCTATCACCTGGCGAAGGCCCACCCCGAGGTGGAGCTGGTGCCGGTATGGATCGCCAACCTCAACCGCGTGCTGCCCAAGGGCGAAGTGGTGCCGATTCCCCTGCTGTGCACGGTGACCTATGGGGCGCCCGTCGCCCTGGCGCCTGACGAGGACAAGGACGCATTTCTCGTACGTGCCCGCGAGGCACTGCTGGCATTGGCCCCCGCCCAAGGAGGGGCCAACGCCCATGGATAACGTCATTCCCGCCGGTCTCGCCTCCTTGTTGCTCGGGGTCGTAAGCCTTCTGGTACTGGCCAGCGCCATCGGTTATGTCCTGCAGCGGCGCTACTCCCCCGAGGGGGACAACGAGGTCATCGAGAACCTCAATCAGCGCATTCGCTCCTGGTGGATCATGGCGGTGCTGCTGGGGCTTGCCTTGCTCGGCGGCAAGACGGGGGTGGTGTTGCTGTTCGCCTTCGCCTCGTTCTCGGCGCTGCGTGAGTTCATCGGCCTGGTCCAGGCCCGGCGTGCGGACCACTGGGCCCTGGCGTTGGTCTTTTTCGTGGTGCTACCGCTGCAATACGTGCTGATCTGGCAGCAGTACTACGGCATGTACTCGATCCTGATCCCGGTCTATGCCTTCTTGCTGTTGCCGGTGGTCGCGGCCCTGCGTGGCGATAGCCAAGGGTTTCTCGCTCGGGTCAGCGAGGTGCAGTGGGCGTTGATGATCTGCGTGTTCTGCGTTTCCCACGTACCGGCTCTCTTGAGCCTCGACATTCCCGGCTTCGAAGGGCGCAACGTGCTGTTGATCGCTTTTCTGATCGTGGTCGTGCAGCTGAGTGATGTGCTGCAGTACGTCTGGGGAAAGTTGATCGGGCGGCGCAAGATCGCCCCGAATCTGTCGCCATCGAAGACCCTGGAGGGCTTTATCGGCGGGGTGGCAAGCGCCACGCTGATCGGCGCTGGGCTGGCCTGGATGACGCCGTTTTCGTCGCTCGAGGCTGCCCTTCTGGCGTTGATGATCGCCCTGCTCGGCTTCGTCGGGGGGCTGGTGATGTCGGCGATCAAGCGCGACCGAGGGATCAAGGATTGGGGGCACTTGATCGAGGGCCACGGGGGCTTCATCGATCGACTCGATTCGGTGGTGTTCTCGGCACCGATCTTCTTTCACGTGGTGCGCTACTTCTGGTCGATATCCTGACGCCGCGGCGGCCCGCAAGACCAAAGTGCCTCCCGCAGGGCGCGCGTCGGTCTCAACGCATCGTGCGTGAGGCTGGTGTCGCGGCTCGACGCGCCTGGCTGCGTCGCTCCATCCTGAGCCCGACGTAGAACATCAGCATGCCGCCGAGGGCCAGGCCGGCACCGACCAGCCCGGTAGAGGACCAGGGGGCGCCGGCCTTGATGGTGACGCCGCCGAGGTAGGCGCCGAGGGCGTTGGCACAGTTGAAGGCCGCGTGATTCATGGAGGCGGCCATGGTCTGGGCATCACCGGCCACATCCATCAGGCGCGTCTGGAGGGCCGGGCCTAGCGCCATGCTGGTGCCGACCAGGCCGACGAACAGGATGCCGGTGTAGAGATTGTTGGCGGCGAAGTAGAAGCAACCCTGCACCACCAGACACCACAGCAGAATGCGTGGTATGGCCTTCATCAGGTTCTTGTCGGCGGCACGTGCCCCGACCAGGTTGCCGATGATGCCGCCGATGCCGAAGATCGCCAATACCCAGGGACCCACCGATTCGGGCATGTCGGCCTGTTGCCTCAGGGTCGGCACCACGTAGCTGAAGACCGAGAACATGCCGCCGAAGCCGATGCTGGCCACGCCCAGAGTAAACAGCACGCGCTGCTTGACCAGCGCGCTCAGCTCGCGCTTGGGGCTGGCCTTGACGTCATGGGGCTGGCGCGGCACGTAGAGGCGAATCATCGCCATGGTGGCAAGAGCGATCAGGCCGACGGCGAAGAAGGCGAAGTGCCATCCGAGCCACTGCCCGGCCCAGGTGGCGAGTGGTGCACCGATCACGATGGCACTGGTCAGACCGAGCATGACGCGGCTGATGGCGCGAGCCCGCTGTTCCACCGGCACCGCCGCCGCCGCGACCAGGGCGGCCACGCCGAAATAGGCGCCGTGGGGGAGCCCGGCAAGAAAGCGCAGGCCAACGAAGGGCCAGAAACTGGTGGCCAGGGAGCTGGCGATGTTGCCGACCGCGAACACCAGCATCAGCACAATGAGTAGCGTGCGTCGTGGGACCCGTGCGGCCAGCGCGGAGATCAGCGGCGCCCCGACCACGACACCGAGCGCGTAGCTCGAGATGGCATAGCCGACATCGGCCGGAGAGACCGAAAGGTCAGTCGCGACGCGCTCCATCAGGCCCATGATGACGAATTCGCTGGTGCCGATGCCGAACCCGCCCAATGCCAGTGCCAGCTCGGCCAGACGTGGGTTCCGGGCGCGGCTGCTGGCGGGGGGAGACGCGGATGACTCAGGGGGGGTAGACGTCATGAGGACCTCACGGCAAACGAAAACGATCCCGAGGGGAGTCGGGACCGTAAAATTACTACCAAAGTATAAAATCCTATTGCGGTACTTGCGAGTCCTTTTTGGCGGCATGATGACGGTTACATGTTAGAAAAATGCGGAGATAAGCCGTGAACGTGACGGCAATGCATCGTGTTGGCGAGGCGCCGACGGTATCGGGGCCGTCGCTCAAACCGGCAGAAGAACGTAGGAAAATTAGACTAGATCGTTGGGTGCGAGGACTGAAGTTCACGCTAAGCCCCCGCATCCTGCAAAACTTTCACTCCCTTAATAAGAGATTGATTCTCCATTGTTCTTTCGGTGTGCTCCCGGACTGTACGGGCGTGCCGGTGGCTCCGCGGTTGTCCCGTGAAGCCACGGTGTTTGTTGTTTTTTGTTTATTATTCAATGTGATGTGTTGTTTTGTAGGGCCGTGTCCGGAGTGGGGTGAGATTGGTCGGCGCGTGTGGGAGCCGGGCGTGCTCATGTGAAGAGTATCGAATCAGACTACTCTGAGAGCGCGGTCGGAAACGCTAAGTCAATTGAGGTATTCGCCACCGCAGGATGTCCGACGGTAAATCGCATGATGCCTCTCATGTAGCGCGATTCCGTTGCGTCACACAGCGCCCCGTGGCTTGAGGCCGGTCGGCCAGGCTGGCAAGGCGGCCGGGTTGGTAAAAGCTGCGGCGGCTGTGTTGGTAAAAGCTGTGGCGGCTGGGTTGGTAAAAGCTGCGGCGGCTGGGTTGGTAAAAGCTGCGGCGGCTGGGTTGGTAAAAGCTGCGGCGGCTGGGTTGGTAGAACACGCCGTGGCTGGGTTGGTAAAAGCTGCGGTGGCTGAGTTGGGAAAACACGCCGTGGCTGGGCCAGTAAAAAGCTGCGGTGGGGTCGATAACGCCTCGCGCACCCTACGCCAGGGATTCGCACACAGAGTTCTCGCCGGATTGCCGTCGGGAGCGAGGAGTCTGCGATGAAATTTCGACAGCTATCCGCGACGACGGGCTCGGACGCTTGGGCCCAAGATGTTGAGCGCTCTGGTGGCTGGGTCGTGCGTGCCGGGCGTCGTGCCCTCGTGGTCTCGGCCAACGATCGGTGGCCCAGCGTCGCCGAGCGGCTGGCCACGGTGGACGCCGACGCGAGCGAGACGCATGACGGTGCTGACAAGCGTGATGAGCCCGATGGGACTAGTGCCGCCGTCGGCACGATTGCCAACGGACGCCTGCACGGCGTTCGCCAGAAGGGGCGGACCTTCCAGCAGGCCCACCCCGAGATCCCGGTGCTGCTGGATGCGGGACGCTATCTGGTGGTCGATGTCTCGGGCGCCGAGGCCCAACGCATCAATGCCCGGCGCAGTCCCTCCCGCGGTGCCCCCCCGACGCCTTGCTTCGAGCTCTTCGCCCTGCGTGAGTCCACCACCCTGATGGCGTTCGCCGAGGCGCCGCGCCGAGATGGCGCGACGCCCTCGGTGGCACGTTCAGAAGCACTCTCGGCCTTGGTCGCCTCGGCGTCGGCGGAGCGCTACGCCGCCCTGCTCAGCCATCTGGTTGGCTATCCTACTCGGCTGTCCACCAGCAGCACCTTCTCAGAGGCCGCGGCCTGGGCCCAGGCCCAGCTCGCCGCCGCGGGCCTCGAGGCCGACCAGCAAGCGATCACGTTGCCGGGCGGCGGTACCAGCAGCAACGTGGTCGCTCACCAGGCGGGGCGCAGCGGCGCCTCTGGCGAGTGGCTGGTGGTTGCTCACCTGGATTCGGTGAACCATGCCGGTGGCGCCAGTGCGCCGGCACCCGGCGCAGACGACAACGCCAGCGGGGCGGCCGGTCTGCTGCTGATGGCGGAGGTCCTGGCCGGCCACCGCTTCGACGATGACGTGAGGTACGTGCTGTTCGGCGGCGAGGAGCAAGGGCTGCATGGCAGTCGCCAGTACGTCGCCGGCCTCTCGGCTGCCGAGCGAGCCCGGATCAAGGGCGTGCTCAACATGGACATGATCGGCTCGGTCAATGCCACCCCGCAAGCGGTGTTGCTGGAGGGGGCGCCAGTGAGCCAGTCCTTGATCGATGCGCTCGGCGTGGCGGCGGGGCGCTTCACCTCGCTCGAGGTCCAGGTCTCGCTGAACCCCTTTGCCAGTGATCATGTGCCCTTCATCGACGCGGGAGTCCCCGCGGTGCTGACCATCGAAGGCGCCGACAGCGCCAATGACGCCGTGCACACGGGCGATGACGTCCTGGCTACCATCGACATCGACTACGCGATGCAGATCCTGGCCATGAACCTCGGCTTCGTGGCCGAGGCCGCCGGGCTCGAGGAAGTCGCGCCGGCGCCAGGCGTGACCTGCATCTGCCGCGGCGACGAAGCGCACCACCAGGGCCAGCCTCTCACCCGGCTCACGGCACACTGCCAGGCCCTGTTCGCCCAGTATCGCAGGCTTCAGCGCGACGGCCGGCTCGACCCTGGCCTGCTGGCGCAGTGGCAGCAAAGCGAGCGTGCGCTGGAGGCCCTATGCCGCGATGCGATGCGAAGACCGGCCGGCCCGGCCTCGGAGGTGCCCCATGTCTGATTCGACCGATGACTTGCCTGATGCCTTGCCTGATGCCTTGCCTGATGCCCTGGCCCAGGACTGGGTCGAGATCGCCGAACGCTGCGAGCCGGGACGACTGGTACTCAAGGCGCTCTCGTCGACTATTGCTCCCTCTCGGATGCCACGTCGGCGGTTGTGTCTCGGTGCCAACGGCGACGCCCTGCTTCAGGCGGGCTCCGCCAACGACGCGCTAGAGACCCAGGGTCATGGCCACTGGTCCTGCCGAGACGACGTCTTGAGTCTGACGTTGCCCGGTTGGGAGGGGGACTATCACATCGAAGCCCTGGAGGAGGAGACGCTGATCATCACTCAACGCTGACGCCTGAACGTGGCAGTCAAGCCGTGTGCCACAGGAAGGCGAGGGGCCAGTTCGCTGGCCACCCCCCATTCACCCCGTCCCAGTGCCGGCAACCATGCTCGGCAGGGAGTTCATCATGGCTGACAACCACGTTCATTCCGAAGCCTGCCGCTGCTGCGGCACCATGCAAGTCCACCGGCGTCTGCTCGACAGTGATCCGCAATACGCCAGACGCCGAGCGCGTATCGAAGAGCACGCCTTTCGTTCTCAGCACAACCCAGGAGCGCTGCGCCCAGGCTGCACCAAGATTCCGGTCGTCGTTCACGTGGTCTACAAGACCTCCGCGCAGAACGTGTCCCAAGCCCAGATCGATAGCCAGATCGAGATCCTGAACAAGGATTTTCGCAAGCTCAACGGCGATGTCAGCAGCGTACCGGCCCCTTTCGCCCCGCTGGTGGCAGATGCACGCCTGATTTTCGAGTTGGCCAGGACCGACCCCGACGGCAACCCCACCAATGGCATCACTCGCACCGAGACCGACGTCGATGGCTTCGACGTCGATGACAAGGTCAAGGCGGGCGCCACCGGTGGCCACGACGCCTGGCCGGCGGACGAGTACCTGAATCTGTGGGTCTGCCAGTTGCGTGGCGGCTTGCTGGGCTACGCGCAGTTTCCCGGAGGGGCCGCCGCCACCGACGGCGTGGTGGTGACGCACACCGGGTTCGGTAGCACCGGCACCGCCGCCGCACCGTTCGCGCTCGGCCGCACGACCACCCACGAGATCGGCCACTGGCTCAACCTGAACCATATCTGGGGCGATGACGGTACCGGCTGCTCGGGCTCCGATTTCGTCGCCGACACGCCCAACCAGGGCGGCCCCAATTACGGTACGCCGACCTTCCCCAGGGTGTCCTGCAGCAATGGCCCCAACGGCGACATGTTCATGAACTACATGGACTACGTCGACGATGAAGCGATGGTGATGTTCACCGAAGGCCAGGTGGCGCGCATGCAGGCCTGCCTGGATGGGCCGCGCAGCACCATCGGCGATGCCGTGTCCTGTTCGCCGCTGGTGCCCAAGGTACTGCCGAAAGAAGGGCCCAAGGATCTGATCAAGGATGGGCCTAAGGATCTGATCAAGGATCCGCCCAAGGATGGCAGCAAGGATCTGGGCAAGGACAGGCCCAAGGATCTGATCAAGGACGCGCCCAAGGACTACACCAAGGAAGTCCCGAAGGAGCTTGGCAAGGAGTCGCCCAAGGACTCACCGAAGGATCTGATCAAGGACGGGCCCAAGGATGGTCCGAAGGACCTGATCAAGGACGGCCCCTTCGATCAACCGAAGAAGCTCTATGAGTTCCCGGGCAAGGGCATCTACGAGAATCCGGCGATCGGTGGCCCGTTGATCGGCTTCCCCGGCCTTCAGCCGGTTCAGCCGATGCAGCCGATGCAGCCTATGCAACCGATGCAGCCGATGGTGGGGCCGGCGATGCCCTTCGTGCTGGCAACAGGCCAGGATCCCCGGGCCGAGGGCGCCGGCACGGCAGGCGGCGATGGCTCGCAGGCCCAGAACGCCCAGATGCTGGCGCAGTATGCCGAGCTGTTGGCGCAGTACGCCCAGCTTGCCCAGCAAGGCTTGCTGGATGCCCAGGGCATGCAGGCCTGGCAGCAGCTATGGCAGGCCTACGTTGAGATGGGAGGGCAATAACGCCTTATCGAGCGACTGCCGATTGGCCCGCCGCGGCCACCATGGAGGGTGGCCGGTGGCGGGTTCTCGGTGATGACGCCGGTTTGCTGTCCTTATCGCTCTTCTTCCATTCCCCGGCCCCGGGAGCCCACGATGATCCTGATCGTTTCGTTTGCCGACAACGCCCACGTCGAGAAGGTGATCGCCCATCTTCGCTCGCCCTTCGAGGTCATCGATCTGGCCGACTTTCCCGCGCGGCTCGGCATTCGTGCCTACGCCGGCCCCGCCAGTGACAGCCTGTTCATTGACCTGCCCGGGGGGAGGGCATTGGCCCTCGATGAGGTGCGCTCGGTGTGGTATCGCCGCCAGCGAGCCTTCGAACTCGACCCGGCGCTGACCGACGAGACCGCTCGGCTGTTTGCCTGGTCGGAGACCCAGGAGGCGGTGCAGGGGCTGTGGTACGCCATGGATGCCTTCTGGATGAACCATCCGCTGGCCGACGAGCATGCCCTGCGCAAGCTGACCCAGCATCGCGTGGCGACCCGGCTCGGCCTGACCATTCCCGACACCCTGATTACCAATAACCCCGAGGCGGCGGCGGAGTTCATCGCCCGCCACAAGGACAGCGGCGTCGTGCGCAAGGCCTTTCGTAACATCGCCGAAGCCCCCCGCGAGACGCGCAAGGTCGGCGAGGAAGAACTCGCCCATCTCGATGCGGTGCGCTTCGCCCCGGTGATCTTCCAGCAGTACATTCCGCCGGCGCTGGATCTTCGCGTGACGGCGGTCGCCGGCGAGATGTTCGCCACCGCCTTCAGGAGCGAAGCACGGTTTGAGGTCGATTACCGTGGCGGCATCGGCAGCGCCGAGGTCAGTGCCTACGACCTGCCCGAGGAGGTGGAGTCGCGCTTGCGCGCGCTGATGAAGCACTTCGGCCTGGCCTACGGCGCCATCGACCTGCGCGTGACCCCCGAGGGCGAGCATGTGTTTCTCGAGGTCAACCCCGCCGGGGAGTATCTCTTCGCCAGTGAACGCAGCGGCCAGCCGATCCCCGAGGCCATCGCCGCCGCCCTCGAGCGTGGCGGCGGCGATTGGTAGCGCTAGCCGGTAACCTTTGACTCAGTAAGGCCCCTTGGCGTCATCCGCGGCAGTGCCCAGATCGAACTGCGCGGCCCGTGCGCGCAGGGCTTGCATCAACAAGGCGACATCCAGGCCCACGGCCACGAACCGGGCGCCCAGCGCCAGATAGTGTTTGGCCTGGTCCGGGTCGCTGGTCAAGGTGCCCGCGGCCTTGCCGCTCTTGACAATGCGCCGGATGGCGTCATCGATGACGGCCTGGACGCTTGGGTGGCCGGCGTTCCCCGGGAAGCCCATGGACGCGGCCAGATCGGCAGGCCCGATAAAGACCCCATCGACGCCTTCCACCGCGCAGATGGCCTCGAGGTTGTCGATGGCGGTGGTGGTTTCTGCCTGGACCAGCAGGCAGACCTCATCGTTGGCCTTGCGCACATAGTCGGATCGGGCATTCCAGCGCGATGCGCGCACGATGGCGGCGGCCTCTCCACGCACGCCGTCGGGTGGATAGCGTGTGGCGGCAACCATCGTCTGGGCCTGTTCCGGGGTATCGATCATGGGGACCAGCAGCGTCTGGGCGCCAATATCCAGCAGTTGCTTGATGCGAGCGACTTCCCCTTGCACCACGCGCACCACCGGGTGGCTGGCGTAGGCGGCGACCGACTGTAGCTGGAAGAGCATCGAGCGTAGATCGTTGGGGCCGTGTTCGCCGTCGATCAGTAGCCAGTCGTAGCCGACGCTTGCGCACATCTCCGCGCCGTAGGGGTCGCCCAGGGAGAGCCACAGGCCGATACGCGGTTGGCCGTTGGCCAGGGCGGTCTTGAAGCGATTGCCGGTGGGAATGCCCGCTGGCGTTGTCATGGGTGGCGTCCTGTGTCCGTGGGGGGTAAAGCTGTCGAGGATGATGGGTGCTATAGCAATAGCCGAGCCGTGCCTCCTTCGCCAGCCCTGGGGACGCGCCGTCTGCGTGCTGGTGGGGGCCCAGGCGTGGCTTTTGGTTACCAGCATGGTCACGAGCATGGCCATGAGTACGAGCATGGGCGCTGACATGGCCACAGACGCGTGCATCAGTCGTCGAGCATCGCCTGGAGGCGTCGAAATACCAAAGGGTCCTGGCGCAGGCCGTCGTGTTCGTACTCGTTGGTGATCCAGTAGCGAAGGTTGGCGGTAGTCCTGGCGGTGGCCAGGGACAGCTCGGCGTCGACGTACATGTCGTCGAAGTAGATCAGGGCAGCCACCGGTACCGGGTTGTTGGCCAGACGTTCGACATCATAGAACGGCTTGGCGAGGCGTTTCTCGGCCAGCGCCTTGACGCCCTCGCGAAACGGCTTGAGCGCCGCGATCTCATCGAACATCCACGGATAGACCATCTCACCGGTCAGGGTGAGCGGGCGGTGTGACTCGTCGAATTCGGGCAGTTGCTCGCGCTGACGCTGGGCCGCCCAGTCGCAGGCGCGTTCCGGCGAGGCGTAGATGTGCTCGTGAATGGCGCCGAACAGCGGGTTCTCATCGAAGCCGGTCAGGTGCATCACCTCGACCAGGAAATGATGATTGAGCCGCTGCTGGCGATCATCCTCGAAGGCCTCTTCGAACAGCCAGTGCAGGGTCTCGGTGCCGTCGCCCATGCCGAGCAGCAAGCCGAGGCTCTGGAGTCGCCTGACGGTCAGGACATCGCCGTTGGGCAGATGTACTTCGTGGTTGAGCAAGTGGTCGGCGATGGCATCCAGGCGTTGGCGATCCGCCGGAAAGCGCTCGAGGTAGGCGTCCATCTTGTCGATCACTCGGCGATGGGTACGACGGTAGACCTCGTCGGGGTCGGGGGCGAGGCTCGCCAGCCCTCCGGTGACGTAGCACCGGGTCAGGGCCTCCGGGGCCCAGGACAGGTAGGTCAGGGTCACAAAGCCGCCGTAGCTCTGGCCCAGGGTGCTCCAGGAAGCGCCGTCGTAGTGGCTCTGACGGATGTGTTCCAGGTCCGCGACGATGGCGTGGGCATCGAAGTGGGTCAGGTAGTCGCCTGCGCCATCGTTGCTGCCAAGGCCCTGCATCACCTCGGCGGTAATGCGCGAGCTGCGACCGGTACCGCGCTGATCCGGCAGGATGACGCGATAGCGCTTGAGCGCCTCGTGGAGCCAGCCGGGCCCCTCGGCGGTCGGACGCGGCGACTTGCCGCCGGGGCCGCCCTGGAGGAACACCAGCAGCGGCAGGTTCTCATCGCGCTTGGCGCTGGCGCAGACCTCGCGATAGAAGACGCTCAGGCGTTCGGGGTCGTTTGGCCGTGACCAGTCCAGCGGGACCTCGATGCGATGGTCGGTGATGTGCAGGCCGGAAATGGCGTGTTCGGTGGGCATGGGCATGGGCATGATCCTGTGACGCGAAGGAGGCTGGCGTGCGACGCGGGAGCGGCATCCCGCGTCGGACTGGGGGCGTCGAGCGCTCCCGTGGGTGCTTAGTCCGCGCCCTTCATGGCGCGCCGGATAAACGGCAGGCACAACGCCAGGAGCACAGTGGTGACGCCACCGATGGCCGCCATGGCAATAAAGTAGCCGACCTCGGTCTCCTCGGTGTAGTAGGCCCCGAGTTCCCCCCCGGCGGCGAAACCGAGCGCCAGCGAGAGGAAGAACAGCGCCATCATCTGGGTCTGGAAGGCCTTGGGCGCGAGCTTGGTGGACACCGACAGGCCGATCGGTGACAGGCACAGCTCGGAGGCGGTGAAGCCAAGCAGCAGCAGCACCAGCACGAACAGCGGCATGCTCGCGCCCTCGCCGCCGAGGAAGGGCAGGTAGCCGAGGAAGGTCGCGCCGATGATCGCCATGGCCAGGACGAACTTGCCCGCCGAGGAAGGCTGGCGCTTGCCCAGCGCCGTCCACAGCCAGGCGAAGACGCCGGAGAACACGATGATGGTCAATGCCTGCACCGAGACCAGCCAGCCCACCGGGATTTCCCAACCGAACAGCGAACGGTCCACACGCTGATCGAAGAAGGCGGTGATCACGGTATAGGACTGGCTGTAGAGCGCCCAGTAGGCCGCGCTGGTGAGAAACAGCGGTATAAACGCATAGACGCGGCTGCGTTCGTCGGCGGTGATGTGGCTCGAACGCAGGATGACGGCGAAGTAGACCACGGCGGCGACGGCGATGATGCCGAGCAGCACGCCGGAGAGGTTTTCCGCGCGCACCCAGCCCAATGCCACGGCGAGACCGAGCGCCGCCAGTGCGACCACGGCAGCGGCCACATAGCGCTTCAGGGATGAGGCGCCAATCGGGTCCGGTGCCGTCTTCTGGTCATTGGGCAGGTGCTTGCGCCCCTTGGCGTACTGCATCAGGCCGATGGCCATGCCCACGGCGGCGATGCCGAAGCCGTAATGGAAGCCGGCATTCTGTTGCAGCAGCCCGGTCAGCAGCGGGCCGACGAAGCCACCGATGTTGATGCCCAGATAGAAGATCGAGAAGCCGGCGTCACGCTTCGGACTTCCAGGCTCGTACAGTGAACCGACCAGCGCCGAGCAGGTCGCCTTCACGCCGCCGCTGCCGAGCGCCACGCAGACCAGGCCCACGGTGACGCCATGCACCCCCGGCAGCACGGCCAGGGCGATATGGCCGGTCATCACCACGATGCCCGAGTAGAACAGCGTGCGCTCGGCGCCGAAGACGCGATCGGCGAACCAGCCGCCGAGGATCGTCGACAGGTACACCGAGCTGCCGTAGGCGCCGACGATGCCGATGGCGATCGACTGATCGATGCCGAGACCGCCCCGGCTCGCCTCGTAGTACAGGTAGATCAGCAGGATCGCCTGCATGCCATAGAAGGAGAAGCGCTCCCACACTTCCATGCCGAACAGGGTGGCGAGGGGCCAGGGGTGGCCGAAGAAGCGGCGCTCTTCCCCGGGACGGGCGGCGTCCTCGGTGGTTTTCATGGTAGCTCCTGGTCGCTGGCGCGACAGATAGGGAAATCGCTGGTGTTTCTCTTAATTTTTCCAGGAAAACACTAAGGCGCCGCGACTTTAAAGGCAAAGACTTCGTCCACTCTCGGTAAAGGTCGGGGGCGAAAGTGCAATTTTGCCCCCCTCCCTGGGCGCGACCGGGGCGGCCAGCGCGGTCAGAATTTCTGAGTCTTGTCCTCGAGCTTGGTGCCGCGGGTGGCGAGGCCGGTGTCGTCGTCGCGTACCACCGGGGAGTAGCCGTCTTGCGGGCGCGGACGAAAGGCGCCCATCCCGGTGATACTGGCGTCCTTGCGCCAGGGGCCTGGTCTTGCCGACGCGGGGCTCGAGAAACGGGGGCATGGTGGGGATGCCAGCCTTCAGATAGCGCGATAGAAAGACGAAGTCCTGCACGATCAAGGTCAGCGCCGAGGTGGTTTCCCAGGCCATGGCATTGGCGTCGTGGCGAAAGGCGTTGGCGTTGTGCCCGGTTACCTGCTCGGCCGAGATATTGGCCACGAACCGCGAGCCGGTGACCCCGAGCCGCGCGAGGCCAATCAGCGCGTCGAGCGGGTCCTGGTGGAGCTGCATCAGGGCACGAATCGTGCCTGGTCCGTGGCCGAGGTGGCGGCCATCGCGCAATGCAGCGAGCAGCAATTACGTAAACTATTTCGGGCCTACACTGGGCGGTCGCCCAAGGCTTGCCTGGTCAACGCCAAGCTCGATATCGCTCGGGTGCTATCGACCCACAAGGGAATGAACGTCGCCGAAGTGGCCGACAAACTGGGCTTCTATGACGGTTTTCATTTCTCCAAGGCGTTCAAGCGACGCTTCGGCGTGGCGCCGTCGAAGTCGATACGCTAGGCGATAGGGCGTGCGCCTCCTGGGTTAGCGAAGGGGCAACTCACGCCGGGATAAGGCGGGTGACAGCTGTCTCGATGGTGGCCGTGTAGGCGGTGAAGTTTGCAGTTTCTTCCACGCTGTGCTTTCTTTATCTCATCGCACACAAGATTGCGTGCAATTTTTCCAGAAGCTCTCCACGGGCACCCATCGCCCCTTCGAGCCTGGTCAGCAGTACCGATAACAACACCAACAACACATAGGGTCATCGACGGCGCGTGGCCGTGGTGATCGCAGGAGAGACGGCATGACTCCACAGCGTGATCTGGTCGGTTACGGCGAGACACCTCCCCAGGGCACCTGGCCCAACGGTGCCCGCCTGGCGGTCAATATCGTGGTCAACTACGAAGAAGGCTCCGAGCGCTCCTTCGCCATGGGTGACGACGATCAGGAGTCGATGACCGAATGGGGCAGCTACGTCACCCCGCCCGGCACCCGCAACCTGGCCATGGAGTCGATGTACGAGTACGGCTCCCGGGTCGGCATCTGGCGTATCCTCGATATTCTGCGTGACGCCGGTGTGCCGGCGACCTTCTTCGCCTGCGCCGTGGCGCTGGAGCAGAACCCGGCCGTGGCCCGCCGCGCCGCCGCCGATGGCCACGAGTTCTGCAGCCATGGCTATCGCTGGGAGGAGGTCTTTCGCCTCAGCGAGGACGAGGAGCGCGAGCACATTCGCCTGGCCATCGATTCCATCACCGAGACCACCGGCAAGCGCCCGGTTGGTTGGTACTGCCGCTACGGGCCCAGCGTGCGCACCCGGCGCCTGCTGGTGGAAGAGGGCGGCTTTCTCTACGACGCCGATGCCTACAACGATGATGTTCCCTACTTCACCGAGGTCGGCGGTACGCGCCATCTGGTCGTGCCCTACACCACCGATACCAACGACTTTCGCTTCTGGCTGTCGCCGGGGCTGAGTTCCGGGCGCGAGTTTCTGGACTATCTCAAGGAGGGCTTCGAGGTCTTGCTCGAAGAGTCCGTGAAAGGTCCGCGCATGATGTCCATCGGCCTGCACCCGAGAATGGTCGGTCGGCCGGGCAAGATCCGCGCGCTCAAGGCCTTTATCGAACATGCCCAAGGGCATGAGGGCGTGTGGTTTGCGACCCGCGAGGAGATCGCCAGGGCCTGGACGACCCGGGAAGAACGCCAGGGATGAGCGGCTGGCGCCGATAGTTGGGCGCCGGCGGTAGAACGAGCCTTATAACTACCCCAGTACAACGACAGCAATCCCCAGTACAACGACAACAATAGAAGGAAAACCCCATGAAAAAGCTGACTTTTGCACTCGGCATGACGCTCGCCACCTCCCTGGCCTCGGCGTCGGCAATGGCCGAAACCCTCAATGTTGGCGCCAATATCGGCAACCTGCCCTGGGAATTTCAGGATGACAGCGGCGACTACGTCGGATTCGAGATCGACCTGGTCAACGAGATCGGCAGCCGCCTGGGCTACGACGAGGTGGTGATCAACAACATCCCGTTCAATGGCCTGTTCTCAGCGGTGCAATCGGGACGCATCGACGCCGCGGTATCGTCGATCACCATCACCGATGAGCGCTTGCAGTCGGTGTCCTTCGCCCAGCCCTACTACGACAGCGACCAGTCGCTGGCCACGTCGACCGCCAAGGGCATCACCGGGCTGGAGGACCTCGACGGCAAGATCGTCGGCGTCGATACCGGGTCCACCGGCGACATCTGGACCTCCGCCAACCAGGACAAGTACGGCATCAGCGAGATCCGGCGCTACGAAGGCCTGCAGCCGGCGATGCTGGATCTGGCCAGTGGTCGTCTGGATGCCTACATCTCCGATATCCCCGCGGTGCAGTACTACGTACGTGACAAGCCGAGCCTCGAGGTGGTCGACCGTATCCCGAGCGGCGAGCAGTACTCGATGATGTTCGCCAAGGACGCCGAGCTTGCCACCAAGGCCAGCGACGTGATCAGCGAACTGAAGGAAGAGGGCTTCGTCGCCGACCTGCACGAGAAGTGGTTCGGTGCCGCGCCAGATGCCGGCACCAGCACCGTCGACGTGCGCGATATGCCTGCCGCCGAGTAAGCGTCCGGTAAGCGTCACGACGCGGCGGCAACGTCGCCGCGTCGTCCCTTCTGTTTCGATGGTGGAGGCAAGCCCCCATGGACCTGGTCCAGACCTTCTTTAACTGGGATGTGTTCGTACGCACCCTGCCGATGCTGATGCAGGGCCTCGGCAAGACCCTGATGCTGGGTTTTCTGAGCATCGTGCTGGGCCTTGTCGGCGGACTCGCGCTGGCGCTGCTGCGGCTATATGGGCCACTGGTGGTACGCGTCGTCACCATCGCCTACATCGACATCTTCCGCTCGTTGCCGGTGCTGGTGTGGCTGGTGATCGTCTACTACGCGCTGCCCTTTGTCGGCATCACCCTGTCGCCGTTCGCCGCCGCCTGTACGGCGTTGACGATGATCTCTAGCGCCTACGCCGCCGAGATCTACCGGGCCGGCATCGAGGCGGTACCCCGCGGTCAGTTCGAGGCGGCCCAGTCGATCGGTCTGAGCCAGTATCGGGTGATGTGCGATGTGGTGTTGCCCCAGGCGATTCGCCTGATCATTCCGCCGCTGACCAGCAACTGCATCAATGTGATGAAAGACACCGCACTGGCCTCGGTGGTGGCGATGCCGGACCTGCTCAAGCAGGCCACCCAGGCCCAGGCACTGGCGGCCAACCCGACGCCACTGATCGGCGCCGCGCTCTTGTACCTGGCCGTGCTCTTGCCGCTGGTAAGGCTGGTCGGCCTGCTCGAGCGGCGCTTCGCCCAGGGCCGAGCCTGACGCCGCCGGGCAGCGCCTGCGTGCCCGCCATAACAAGACCGGCCGACCCGGCCTGCGAGGACAACCAATGAACGTCGAGACCAACCAGCAAGCCCCGCGCAGCCAGGGGGCGATGCCCCAGGCGCTGCCCGAGACGCCCGCCCAGGGCATCATTTCGCTCAAGCACGTCGACAAGTACTACGGCGACTTTCATGCCTTGAAGGATATCAACCTGGACGTTGCCCAGGGCGAAGTGGTCGCGATCCTGGGGCCGTCGGGGTCCGGCAAGTCGACCCTGATTCGCTGCATCAATTATCTGGAGCCCTATAACGGTGGCGACATCTTCGTCGACCGTATCCGCGTGCAGCCTGGTGCGGAGCTGATCGAGGTGCGCAAGGACGTCGGCATGGTGTTCCAGGGCTTCAATCTGTTTCCCAACATGACGGTGCTGGACAACGTCACCCTGGGGCCCATTCGGGTGCGTGGCCTGGCCCGCGACGCCGCCGAGGCCAGGGCGAAGGAGCTGCTCGAGAAGGTCGGTATCGCCGAGCAGATGCACAAGTACCCGTCGGCGTTGTCTGGCGGCCAGCAGCAGCGTGTGGGCATCGCCCGAGCGTTGGCCAACGAACCCCGGGTGCTGCTGTTCGATGAGCCGACCTCGGCGCTCGATCCCGAGATGGTCGGTGAGGTGCTCGACGTCATCAAGACCCTGGCCGGCACCGGCGTGACCATGGTGCTGGTGACCCACGAAATGGGCTTCGCCCGCCATGTCGCCGACCGGGTGGTGTTCATGGAAGCAGGGCAGGTCGTCGAAGAGGGCACCCCGGAGGTGATCTTCAGTCACCCGACCGAGGCCCGTACCCGCGCCTTCTTGCAATCGGTGCTGGCGCATTGAGCGTCGTGCCGTCTCCCTTTCACTTGCTTCAGGAATTTCCATGAGTCTCGATATCGATTTCGTCCGCTCCCAGTTTCCCTCGCTGCAAAGCGAGTGGGTCTTCATGGACAACGCCGGGGGCGCCCAGGTGCCGCGGATGGTGGTCGATCGCATCAGCGACTACCTACTCGGCGACAATGTTCAACTCGGCGCGAGTTATGGCCCGAGCCAGGTGTCCCGGGGCAAGGTCATGGCTGGCCGCGAAGCGGTGAAGACCCTGGTCAACGCCCGTCATGTCGAGGAGCTGGTGTTTGGCCCCAGTTCGACGATTCAATTTCGGCTGCTGGCGGACGCCCTCGCCAGCCAGTTCGCCCCGGGCGATGAAATCATCGTCACCAACACCGATCACGAAAGCCACGTCGGTCCCTGGGTGCGCATGGCCGCCGAGCGCGGCGCGACGGTGCGCTTCTGGAACTGTGACCCCGAGACCCTGGAACTCGATCTGGAGGATCTTGCGGCGCTGATGACCGAACGCACCAAGCTGGTCTGTGTCACCCACGTGTCCAACCTGCTGGGCACCATCAATCCGGTCAAGCGCATTGCCAGGTTGGTCCATGAGGGTGGCGCCAGGCTATGTGTGGACGGTGTCGCCTTTGCGCCCCATCGCGCCATCGATGTTCAGGACTGGGACGTGGACTACTACGGTTTCAGTCTCTACAAGGTATTCGGCCCTCATCATGCGGTGCTCTACGTGAAGAAAGAGTGTCTGCTGGAACTGGATAATATCTATCATTACTTCTTTACTAAAGAGCAGATTCCCGGAAAGGTCGAGCCGGGAAATCCCAACTATGAGTTGACCTATGCCTGTACCGGTATTCTCGGCTATCTCACCGAGATAGGTGAGAAAAATAGAGACGAGTCGGATCGGCAGAAATTGGAAAATGCCTTTCACGATATCGCCGTGCATGAGGCGCATCTCGGTGAGCGACTTCTGAGCTATCTGCGCCAGAAAGAGGGTGTGAAGATCATCGGCAGAGAAGATGCCGATATCGACCATCGGGTGGCGACGATCAGCTTCGTGGTCGCGGGGCAGAAATCCGATGAGATCGTGACACGAGTGGATAGCAGTCGTATCGGTATTCGCTTCGGCGACTTCTATGCGCGGCGCCTGGCCGAAGACCTTGGCCTGATGGACATGAACGGCGTGGTGCGGGTGTCGATGGTGCATTACAACACCGACGCGGAGGTCGATCGCCTGATCACGGCGCTGGACGCGGCGATCTGACCGCGAAATGGCCGGCCGGTTGACTGGCGCAGTCTCTTGCGCCGGTCTCTTGCGCCGGTCGTTTACACCGATCTCATGCGCCGAGTTCTGGGGTCGGTCAGTGGGATGTATCACCGCCCCCCGTCCGCTGCAGCACGACGAGGTTCGGGCGGGGGGCGGTTGGTGCAGGCGTAAGGCGCGGGTAGGGGCGAGTGGTCGCGCGCTGCGGCAATCAAGGCTTTACGAGGCGGTGTCCGGATCGTCGAGGGCGAGGTCGTAGATGTTGGCGTCGCTCAGGCGCTTCTCGGACAAGTCGAGGCTGTAGAAGATGTGGCGGCAGTGGGCCATCATCTCCGCCGCGGCGGCTTCTGCCTCGCCCGCGGCGATCAGGTCGACGAGCCGCTGGTGTTCATGGACCAGACACAGCACGCCGGTGCGCCCTTCATACAGTGACTGAATGATGCAGAAGCGCCGGATGATCGGCCGCACGATGGCGGTCAGCTCCTCGTTGCCGGTCAGTTCGGCCAACAGCAGATGAAAGTCACCGGAAATGCGGTTGACGCTGGGGCGATGCTCGTCGAAGGCCAGATGCTCTTCGCTCAGGTGGCGACGCAGGATGGCGATGCCGTCATCATTGATGCGCTCGCAGGCGATACGGGCCACCGCGGCCTCGATATGTAGACGGGTCTCGAAGACATCGTAGGCCTCCTTGATCGACGGCAGTGAGACGAAGGCGCCGCGATGCATCTCGAAGCGCACCAGGCGCTCCGCCGTGAGGCGGTTCAAGGCCCGGCGCACACGGCTTCTGGGCGTACCGAAGGCGCTGGCAAGCTTGGCTTCGTTGAGCCGTTCTCCGGGGCGCAAGCGCTTGTCGATCAAGGCATCGACGATGCGATCGTAGACCAGATCCTCGGCGAGGGTATCGGGTGAAGAGGACGATGGCTGAGGTGGTGATGTGTCCGAGATCATCGTGGTGTTTGCCTCGGTTGTCCGTTCTATCGTTCGGTTATAGCCTTGCTATCGCCTATGGATTTGCGGAGAGAAGGCGGCTATCGTTTTCAGGCTTTTTATTCGAGTTATCTCATCGGAGATCCTATCACGCTGACCGGGTGTTAAATAGCGGTAATTTTGCTATTGATTGCTGTTATCTCGCTAATTGTTCCACCCGTCGGTTGGCGGAAAGCTGCGACGATTATCGATACTAACAGGTAGGAAAAGACGAGCGGATGCATGACGATTCTGTGTGGTGGCACATCTCCGCATCTCCGCATCTCCGCATCTCCGCATCTCCGCATCTCCGCATCTCCGCATCTCCACATCTCCACATCTCCACATCTCCACATCTCCACATCTCCACCCCGTTGGCCGAGCGGCCATCCCCGCTGCTGTCTCCCGCAGGCTAGAGGCGGGGCGCTTGTGCTGTTTGTCGTCATCGGTGAGAGGGGCTCGTCGAAGCGCCAAAAATTACAAATACGTACAACATTGTGACGGTTAGACCTATGTCTAATGACGGTGGATGATGTAGTTTGTTTGCCTGTTAATGAATATAAAACTGTTTTAAAACAACAGTTAATGGTTGTGATATCAGATGTCAATGATGCTGGGTGGTTACGTTGAGTCTCTATGGAACCTTAAGTTGTCATTATTTGTTTGAAATGCGTAAGGCGGCTTCCTATAGTGACCTCGACATCCACTGTTGATCCTTGGTGAGGCCCCCGATGAGCGTAATGAACGACTACCCCCATGCAGAGCTTTCTGAACTGTCCCGTTCCCGGTTGATGCGGGCCTCCACCGCATCCCTGCACACCCTGCTTTACAAGCGTGGTCTGCGAAACACCTTTATCCAGAAGGTCGGATCGATGAACCGCTCGGCGCAGAAGATGGTCGGGCAAGCCTTCACACTGCGCTATATCCCGGCGCGTGAAGATATCGATGTCGTCGAGGCGTTCCGTGACCCCGAGCACCCCCAGCGCCTGGCCGTCGAGAGTGTGCCGGCGGGGCGTGTGCTGGTCTCCGACTGCCGCCAGGACGACTCCGCGGCGAGCGCCGGCAGCATTCTGCTGACGCGTCTCGAGGTTCGCGAGTGTGCGGGCTTCGTTTCCGATGCCGGCATTCGTGACTCCGAGCAGGCCGCCGAGATGTCGTTGCCGATCTTCTGCGCCAGGCCCAGTGCCCCGACCAACCTGACCAAGCATCACGCGGTGGCTCTGCAGCAGCCGATCGGCTGTGGCGGCGTGCCGGTGTATCCGGGTGACGTGCTGGTCGGTGACGGCGATGGGGTCATCGTGGTGCCGCTGGAACTGGCCGATGAGATTGCCGAGGAAGCCAGTCGCATGGAGGCGTTCGAGGCCTACGTGCTGACCAAGGTCCGTGCCGGCACACCGGTGATCGGCCTGTATCCGCCCAACGACGAGACTCGCCGCGAGTACGAAGAGTACGTGGCTCGCCAGCAGGACGCGTAAACGGCGCCATCTGGCTTGTCGGCGCCTCACCACATTCGGTGCTGGACAGGCCATTTGCTCTCACTGCTCGCCCGCAGCACTCACCCGCAATACCTGCTCTTACCATCACGAATAACCATAATCACGATAGCCCAGGAGTTCGCCATGTTTGCCCCCACCGCTGTCTCCCGTACGGTCCTGTCATCTTCGTTGCGTCGTGCCACCGGCCTTGCCCTGACGGGGCTGGTGCTGTCGGCGCCACTGGCCTACGCCGACTTCCCGAGCCGGGATATTCGCCTGATCGTGCCGTGGCCCGCCGGCGGTGGCGCCGATGCCATTTCGCGCAAGATCAGCACCCTCGCCGAGGAGTCGCTGCCGACCTCCATCTATGTGGAGAACATCGGCGGAGCGGTGACCGCTACCGGCCTGATGCAGCTGTCCAAGGCGCGGCCCGATGGCCACACCATCGGCGTCTTGACCTATGACAGCGTGGTCACGCTGCCGCGAGGCGCTATGGTGCCTGGCTACTCGCTGGACAACATGCAGCCGTTTGCGCGGATCACCCAGGAAGCCGACGCCATCGTCGCCTCCGAGCAGTCGGGGTTCGATTCCTACGAGGCACTGATCGAGGCCGCCAAGGCCGATCCGGGCAGCGTACGCATCGGTGTGGCACCGGCCGGATCCGGCCCCTTCCTCGCCGTGCGTCGTCTGGAAGCGGCGACAGGCGTCAGCTTCAACGTCATTTCCTATCCGGGCTCCTCCACCGCTGAAGCGGAAGCGCTGCTGTCCGGTGAAATCGATGCCGCCATCTCGAGCCTGGGTGACTTCGCCGGGATCCTGTCCTCGGGTGATGCCAAGGGCCTGGTCGAGCTGTCCTCGGCGCAGAATCCGGCCTATCCCGAGGTACCGCCGATCAGCGAGTTCGATCTCGATCTCGAGACCGGCAGCTTCATCGTGCTGGCCGCGCCAGAGGGCACTCCGGAAGAGTCTCTCGATGTGCTCGAGAACGCCTATCGCGAGGCCTACGAGAGCGAAGAGTTCCAGCAGTGGGTGACGACCATCGGTGTGACGCCGGGCTGGCTCGGCGCCGACGGTGTCGATGACTGGATCGCCGCCTACCAGGGCAAGACCTTCGCCGCGATGGACGAGCTCGGCCTCTAGGCCGGCGCTCGGGGCCGCCCCCGGAATCAGGCCTGAGCACCAGCCAGTTACGGCAGGCTAGCCGCTTTCACGCGCCTGACACATCTCATCAACGACCCATTGGCTCCCGCTTCATGGCGGGAGCCAAGAGGATGCTCGCATGTCACGTTCCGCTGCTCGAGCGCCTGCCAAGGCGCAATTCACCAGCGCCGCTGCCGGTTTTTATCTGGTGCTGTTACTGCTGTCTGTTGCCTATCTGGTCGGTAGCCTGAGGTTGGGGCCGCCGATGATCGATGGTCGACTGGCGCCTTCGTTCTTTCCTCTGTTGATCGGTATCGCTGCCACCGCCTTGTGTCTGGCTCAGTGGCTGGCCGAGATTCGCAGGCCCCGGGGGCAAGCGGATGAGACCGGCGAGTCGACGCCGGCAGCGGCTGGAGATTCGTCTGAGGCGGGCCTGGTGCGTCGCATGGTGCGGTCGCCGGCGATTCGGTTGATGGTCGCCACCTGTCTCTATATCGCGGCCTTCTCGGTGCTCGGCTATTGGCTGTCGTCGGCACTCTACGTGCTGACGGTGATGGTGTTGTTTGCCGGACGCGAGCGCCTGTTATCCAAGGCGGTGATCGCGCTGGTCATCACCGCGATTGGCTACCTGATGTTCAGCGAGCTGTTCAACGTTCGCCTACCGCTGCTCTGGGAGTAGGTCATGGACTTTATCTATCAGGTCATCGGCAGCTTTTCGCTGCTGCTCGACCCCACGGTACTCTTTTACGTGATCGCCGGCTTTCTGGTCGGCACCGTGTTCTCGGCCATTCCCGGACTCACCGCGACCCTGGCCCTGGCATTGCTGTTGCCCTTGACCTACAGCCTCGACGTCACCACGGCGCTGATGGCCTGTGCCAGCATCTACATGGCCGGCATGTGCGGCGGCAGCATCACCGCCACCACCATCAACATTCCCGGTGCGCCGTCGTCGATGATGACGGCGCTCGAGGGCTATCCGATGCAGCAGCGTGGCGAGGGCCCGCTGGCGCTGGGCCATGCGTCCTTTGCCTCGATGATCGGCGGCACCTTCGGCGCAATCCTGCTGGTGGTGCTGGCGCCCTTTATCGCCGATGCCTCGCTGCTGGTGCAGACCACCGGCAAGTTCTCGCTGATCGCCTTTGCCTTGATCGTCATCGTCGTCGCCCAGCGCGGCAATATCCGGCGCGCGGCTATCGCCACCTTGCTTGGCTTGATGCTGGCCACCGTCGGGCTCGATGCCATGGTGCCGGTGGCGCGTTTCACCTTCGGCAGCGGCGAGCTGGCCGCGGGCATCGACCTGATGCCGGTCATCATCGGTACCTTTGCCATCAGCGAACTGCTGACCCAAGTGAGTCAGCGTGATCAGGCGCGTCAGATTCGCGACCAGCTGAAGAACGTTGCCCGCATTCGTCGTCGCGATTTCATTCCGCCGCTGTCGGGGATTCGCAAGATCGGCGCCGCCTGCTACCTCAAGTCGTCCACCATCGGCTACCTGGTCGGCACGTTGCCGGGGGCGGGCGGTTCCATGGGGGGCTTTCTCGCCTACGTGGAAGCGGTGCGCACCTCGCGCACTCCCGAGTCCTTCGGCAAGGGTAATCCCAAGGGGATCGCCGCGGCCGAAAGTGCCAATAACGCCGTCTGTGGTGGTGCCCTGGTGCCGATGCTGACTTTCGGTATTCCTGGCGATCCGATCACCGCCATCGTGCTCGGCGTGCTGATCATCAACGGCATCCAACCCGGCCCGCAGTTGATGGAGTCCCAGGCCGAGCTGATTGCCCCGATGCTGGCCTCGCTGATGTTCAGCGCCTTGATTCTCATCCCGCTGACGATGTATCTGCTGGGCCCGTACTTCATCCGCATCGTGACGATTCGCCGCGACGTGCTGTTCGCCACCATCGCCCTGCTCGCCGTCGTGGGCAGCTACGTGGCGACCTACTCGATCTTCCAGATGGGCATGACCATGGTCATGGGTATCCTCGCGTTCTACCTCAGAAAGCATGGTTTCCCGGTAGTGACCCTGTTGCTCGGCTTCATTCTCGGACCGAACCTCGAGGAGTACCTGAGGCGCGCCCTGACCCTGTCCAATGGCGATCCCACCACCTTCTTTACCCAGCCTGACAGCCTGTTCTTCGTGGTGCTGACGGCGGTGTTCGTCTATTTCCTGGCGATTCGCAAGCCGCTGCAGCTGAAGACATCCAGCGAAAGCGGCTAGACCTGCTGGGCATTTGCCGCTGAAAGACAGAGGCTCGGCGGCGTCAAGGGAGATCTCCCCTTGGCGCCGCCGAGTCTTTTTGTGTGCTGGGTCCCCGTGCAGACGGAAATCACCGAAGGTTGGTGGCTGCAGGTGTGCCCGGCTTGCTGGTTTTCGCGGAGGCTAGTGGTGTCTGGTGCGTAGAGTCGCGGCGGTTGGTGCGGCCGATGCAGGCCGAGAGAAGGGGCTAGCCGCCGGCTGGCAGATACTTTTGTGGGGGCGAGGCCAGCAAGGGGGGACGCGGACAAGGCCAACCGATTGTCGTGGCAAATGGCGCTGGTGCCTGGCAGGTGGCGAACAGCGGCAGGCAAGTGGCAAGGAGTGAAGGATGCGTCAGGAGTAGCAAAGCGCAGACCGCGTCACACCAGACAGCGTTGCAGCAGCGGGGAGAAGCCGCAGAAGGCGAGAGCAGAAGGCGCCGAAGAACCCGAGAGACGCAAAGACACCGCCCCGGCAAGGCTGGGGCGGTGTCGATGGCGAGGACGGGTCTTCGCGGTTCGCGGGCTCGTTTAGCGAGCTTCGCGCTTGCCGTCGACCAGGCGTGGCAGCGACAGCGGGTTGCTCTCTTGCAGCGCCTCGGGCGCCAGGTACTCCGGCAGGTCCTGATAACACACCGGACGCAGGAAGCGGTGGATGGCGGCGGTGCCCACCGAGGTAGAGCGGCTGTCGGAGGTCGCAGGCCAGGGGCCACCATGGACCATGGCGTCACACACCTCGACACCGGTCGGCCAGCCGTTGAACAGGATGCGACCGGCACGCCGCTCAAGCAGCGGCAGCAAGCGGCGTGCGCTGTCGCCATCGGTCTCGTCGGCGTGCAGCGTCGCGGTGAGCTGACCCTCGAGGCCCTGAATCACCGCGGCCAGCTGGTCGAGGTCATCGCACTGAACCACCAGGGCGCTGGCGCCGAAGACTTCGTCGTGCAGCGCCTCGTCGGCGAGAAAGCGCGTCGCCGAGGTGGTAAACAGGTGCGGCTGGCAGGGCGTGGCCGACGGGCTTTCCTCGATCCCGGCGGCCAGCTGGTCGACATCGCCATGCTTGGCCAGTTGCTCGACGCCCTGGCGGTAGGCCTGCTGGATGCCGGCGGTCAGCATGGTCTGGGCCTCACACTGCTTGAGTGCGGCGGCAGCCGATGTCAGGAAGGCGTCCAGCGCCTCGCCCTTGAGCGCCAGCACCAGCCCGGGATTGGTGCAGAACTGGCCGGCGCCCGCGGTCAGCGAGCCGACGAAGGCGCGTCCCAGATCGTCGCCCTGGCGCTCGAGAGAGGCCGGCAGCAGCACGACGGGGTTGATGCTGCTCATCTCAGCATACACCGGGATGGGCTGCGGGCGTTGCTGGGCGGTACGCATCAGGGCGGTGCCGCCGCTGCGTGACCCGGTGAAGCCGACCGCCTGAATGCGCGGATCCTCGACCAGCGCCTGGCCGATCTCGTTGCCGGCGCCGAACAGCAGCGAGAAGACGCCCTCATGGAGTCCACAGTCGACGACGGCCTGCTGGACCGCTCGACCGACCAACTCGGACGTGCCGGGATGGGCGGAATGGCCCTTGATGACCACCGGGCAGCCGGCGGCGAGTGCCGAGGCGGTGTCACCGCCGGCTACCGAGAACGCCAGCGGGAAGTTGCTGGCGCCAAACACCGCCACCGGGCCCAGCGGAATCTGTTGCTGCAGCAGGCGAGCACGGGGCATGGGGCTGCGCTCGGGCTGGGCTGGGTCGATGCGAACGTCGAGCCACTCGCCGCGGCGGACCACCCCGGCGAACAGGCGTAGCTGGCCGCAGGTGCGGCCACGCTCGCCCTCCAGGCGTGCGCGAGGCAGGCCTGTCTCCTGCATGGCGCGCTCGGTCAGGGTATCGCCCAGGCCTTCGATGGCGTCGGCGATGGTCTCGAGAAACGTCGCTCTCTCCTCGAGTGACGTGTAGCGGTAGCTGGCGTAGGCGGCCTCGGCGAGTTCGCAGGCCGCGGCGACATCGCTCGCGTTGCCGTAGGGGTAGGCGGGGGCCAGCGCCTGGCCGGTGGCAGGGTCGGTGGCCCGAAGGCGTGGGTCGTCGGTGGTGCGCCCGGTGCTACCGATAAGCTGTTGTCCTTGAACTTGCATGCGAGTCTCCGAATGGCAGAAGGGCCGCGTCTGGCGGCGGCAATAGCATGGCAAAACGGGGCGGCCGGCTCGATGGCCGGCGCCCGCATGGTCGTGCTGGGAGTGCTGTCCCAGGCGGTCGCTGGGCTAATGTGGCCGTGATGCGTGGCCGTGACGCGTGGCCGTGATGCGTGGCCGTGATGCGTGGCCGTGACGCGTGGCCGTGATGCGTGGCCGTGACGCGTGGCCGTGATGCGTGGCCGTGATGCGTGGCCGTGACGCGTAGCCGTGACGCGTGGCCGTGATGCGTGGCCGTGAAGAGCAGCCGTGAAGCGCAACCATAAAGCGCCGCCGTGATGGGCTCAGTCGTGAGCCCAGGCGTTGGCGCCTTCAGGGAAACGGTTGCCTTAAGGGCAGATCTGGCCGCCGTTGACGTCGATCACCTGGCCGGTGATATAGCCACTGGTCTGGTGGGAGGCCAGGAACAGAAAGGTCGGCGCGACATCTTCCGAGGTGCCGAAGCGGCCCATGGGAATGGTCGAGCGAATCTTGCCCTTGAGTTCATCGCTCTTGTCGGCGTGGAACAGGGTATCGATGGTGCCCGGCGAGACGATATTGAAGCGAATGCCATCGGCGGTGAATTCCTTCACCCAGTTGCGGTGCAGGTTGTGCATCATCGCCTTGGTGCCGCCGTACAGGCTGGCGCCCAGGCCACCCCCTTCGCGCCCGGCGATCGAGCCGGTGCTGATGACACTGGCGCTGGTGCCGGACTTGCTGGCCGAGGCCTTGAGGTGCGGCATGGCGTAGCGGGTCGTCATGATCATCGAGCGCAGGTTCAGGTCCATCACCAGATCGAAGGCGTCGTCATCCAGGGCCTCGAGGCCGGCGCGCACGCCGAGGCCGCCGGCGTTGTTGACCAGCACGTCCAGGCTGCCGAACTCGGCGGTAAAGTCCGCCACCAGCGCTTCGCATTCGCTGCTCTTGGACAGGTCCCGCTCGAAGTAGGCGAAGCGACCGCCAATGGCCTCGAGCTCGGCGATGGCATCGCTGGCCGCGGCGTCCTTCTGGCGGCTATTGATACCGACGATCGCGCCTTCACGGGCGAAAGCGACGGCGGCGGCGAGGCCAATGCCCTTGGTCGAGCCGGTGATGAGAACGGTCTTGTCGTTAAGGTCGGCGAACATGAAAAGCTCCTGGTCGGTGGGGAGTCATTGGCCGGCGTGACCAAGCGGTCGATGAATATCGCCGCCATGGTGTCGGGACAGACAGCGTGTCAAGACAGGCTGTCGGGACAGGGTCACGACTCGACTGTTCGAGGGAACAGGAGCCGGCCGGTATTGCCACCATAGACAGCCTAACGATAAATCTCAAACAAATTATTACAACTAGCCTGGTAACGACCTGGGACGGGTCTGGAAAGTATGCCGATACGATGCCCGGTAGCGATCATCAAATGACCGCTTTAGCCATCAGACAAATGTTTCCAATGCCGCAATAATGTAAATTTTTTAACTTAAATATCAATATATTGAGCTCAATATTCGAATAAGGGGAATACATCAGGCTGAGCGCCGGTACCGGTGTAGCACGAGACGCGGAAAGCCCTTGAGAAGGGTGGGTTAGCATAAAGTATAAGTTGTAATAACTTGTCTTGAGAAGCGCGAGTCGGCACTCTTCGAACATCGCCTCGGTGGGGCGCTCAGCTATCACGCACCGCCCAGGTTTCGCCCCGTATTCCGACTTCCCAACAACAAGCCAACAACAAGAGTACTCGCCATGCGCTCACTGACTCGTTTGCTCTGCGCCTCGGTGCTGACCGTTACCGCCACGGCCAGCTTCGCCGCCGACTACCCGAATAAGCCGATCACGCTGATCGTGCCCTGGTCCGCCGGTGGTGGCACCGATTCAGTCGGTCGCCAGTTTGCCGCCGGCCTGCAGCAGGAGCTCGGCCAGACCGTTAATGTGGTCAACCGTACCGGTGGCTCCGGCGTGGTCGGCCACATGGCCATGAAGATGGCGCGCCCCGACGGCTACACCCTGGGGCTTGGTACCGCTGAAATTGCCACCTATCAGCATATCGGCACCTCGGACCTGACCTACGAGGACTACACGCCGATCGCCCTGCTGAACCTCGACTATGCCGCCTTTACCGTCAATGCCGATTCCGAGTGGGAGACCCTCGACCAGGCCGTGGCGGACCTGAAGGCCGAGCCGAACACCTACACCGTGTCTGGCTCGGCACCTGGCGCCGCCTATCACCTGTCCTTCGCCGGCTTCCTGGATCAGCAGGGTGTCGACCCCAATACCGTTAGCCTGGTGCCCAGCGAAGGGGCCGCTCCGGGGCTCCAGGAGCTGGCTGCAGGGGGTGTCGACATCGTCTTCTCGTCATTGCCCGAGACCCTGTCGATGCGCGAGTCCGGCCGTGTTCGTACCCTGGCGGTGCTGGCCAACGAGCGTGAGGACGCCTTCGCCGATGTGCCGTCGGCCAAGGAAGTCACCGGCAGCGAATGGTCACAGGGCTCCTGGCGCGGCCTGGTCGGCCCCGAAGGGCTTCCGCAAGACGTCACCGAGCGTCTGGTCGAGGCCGCCGACAGCGTGTGGAACTCAGACGACTTCCAGGAGTTCATGGCCAGTCGAGGCTTCGGCACCGTGTGGGAAGGCCCCGAAGGCTTCCGTGACTTCATGGCGGAGCAAGATCGCATCAATGCAGGAACCATCGAGAAGCTGGGTCTCGCCCAGTGATAGCGACGTTTCGATCGGGGGCAGCAGCAGGCCAGTTGTCTGAAACGTACCGACGCAGGAGAGAGACACGCCATGCGCACCAATGACGCGGTGTCCGGCGCGATGGTGGCAGCCCTCGGGGCTGCCTTCGTCGTCGCTTCCGCCGACCTACCGTCCCTGCCACGTCAGGAGTACGGGGCCGGCACCTTTCCCACGGTGATCGGCACGTTGCTGCTGGTCTTTGGTGGCTTGATGATCCTGCGCGGCGTGCGCCACCGGGAAGCCTGGGTGAAGTGGACCGCCAGCGCCCCCTTGACGCGCTTTCTCGGGGCCTTGGCTGCCGTGGTCGGCACCGTTGTCGCCTACGTGATGCTGACCCCCATCATCGGCTTCCCGCTGCTGTCCCTGGCGGTGCTGACGGCGTTGTTCTATGCCTTTCATCGCCGTCATCTACCGCTTTCCCTCGGCATCGCCGCCATCGCCACGCTTGCCATCTGGGGCCTCTTCGGCCAGCTGCTTCACGTGCCCCTGGAGCTTGGGATTCTTGAACAGGTGATCTACTCATGACCGACCTTCTCCAGGCCGCATCGATGGTCTTCACCTTCGAGGTGTTGGGCATCGTGGTGGCGGCTTCCCTGTTTGGCCTCTTCATGGGCGCGATTCCCGGGCTTACGGCGACCATGGCCACGGCGCTGCTGGTGCCGATCACCTTCTTCATGGAGCCGCTGCCGGCCATCGCCGCCATCGTTTCGGCCACCGCCATGGCGATCGTGGCCGGGGATATTCCCGGGGCCTTGTTGCGCATGCCGGGTACGCCGGCATCGGCGGTCTACGCCGATGAAGCCTTCCTGATGGGCAAGCAAGGCAAGCTGGGCCTGGCGCTGGGGCTCAACGTCACCTGTTCGATGCTGGGTGGGGTGATTGGCGTGATGATTCTCGCCCTGTTCGCGCCGCGGATTGCCGATTTCGCCTTGCAGTTCACCAGCGACGAGTATTTCTGGCTGGCCCTGCTCGGGCTTTCCTGTGCGATTCTGGTGTCTGGCGGTGACCCGCTCAAGGGCGGCGTGTCCATGCTGCTGGGGCTGGGCATCTCCATGGTCGGGATGGACAGCGTCTCGGGCCAGGTGCGCTTTACCTTCGGCAGCTACGATCTATTGGCCGGCATTTCCCTGCTGCCGGTGTTGATCGGCCTGTTTGCGATCACCGAGCTGCTGCGCAGCATGTCGAGCGCCGAGAAGCGCCAGCCGGTGGTGACGCCGGAAGCCAACGGCATGTTCACCGGCGTGGCGTCCACCGCCTGGCGCTACAAGGGCGGCGTTGTCCGCGGCGGGGTCCTCGGCACCATGATCGGCGCCTTGCCCGGTGCCGGCGCCGATATTGCCTCGTGGATCAGCTACGCGGTCAGCCGCAAGCTGTCGCGGACACCGGAGAAGTTCGGCAGCGGTCATCCGGAAGGGCTGGTGTCGGCGAGCTCTGCCAACAACGCGGCGCTGTCCGGCGCCTATATTCCGGCATTGGTGTTCGGCATTCCCGGCGACACCGTCACCGCGATCATCATCGGTGTGCTGATGACCAAGGGCATCACCCCGGGCCCCGATGTCTTTGCCGAGCAGGGCACCCTGGTCAACGCCATTTTCATGGTCTTCATCCTGGCCAACCTGCTGCTGCTGCCGCTGGGGCTGTTGGCGATCAAGGGAGCCAGGCGTTTGCTGGCGATTCCCACCGGCATTCTCTACCCATTGATTCTGATGTTTTGTATCGTTGGTGCCTTCTCGACCAACAACTCGATGTTCGATATCTGGGTCATGCTGGCCATCGGCCTGCTGGGGTACTTCCTGATGGAGAACGACTTCCCGTTGGGTCCGCTGATTCTCGCGGTTATTCTGGGGCCGATCATCGAGAGCAACTTCATGCGCTCGATCCTCAAGTCCAACGGTGACCTGATGGCCTTCGTCGATCGTCCCATCGCCATGGTGCTGGCGGTCTGCGCCCTGCTCACCTGGACCCTGATCATCGCCAATGGTGTGTTTTCGGGTAGGCGTCGGAGAATGTCGGTACCATCATGACCAGTGGATGGGTCACCTTACATGCCACGGCGCAGGCCAGCCGGCCGGCCTGCGCGAGCGGCAACCAGTGCGAAGTGGAAGCGGAATATGCCAGCAGTAGAAAAGTTTTCCCTGGGCTCGGCGGTCTACGAGAAGATCCTGGCGTCGATCATCGATGGAGCTTTCCCGGTCAACAAGAAGCTTCCGACCGAGGCTCAGCTGTGCGATCTCTACGAGGTGTCGCGCCCGGTACTGCGCGAGGCGTTGGCTCGGCTCAGGGAGGATGAACTGGTCGTCTCCCGGCGCGGCTCGGGGAGCTTCGTGATTCGCCAGCCCGACAGCGCGGTGCTCAAGTTCGCGCCGATTTCGAGCATCGCCGATATTCAGCGTTGCTTCGAGTTTCGCACCGACATCGAAGCGAGCTCGGCCTACCTTGCCGCGGTGCGGCGGACCTCGGCACAGCTCGACGAAATCTGGCGCTGCTACCAGGTCATCGATGACGCCAACGCCAAGCACGATCGGGCCACGGAAGAAGACTACCAGTTCCACCTGGCGATCACCGAAGCGTCCAACAATCACTACTACGCAACCGCCATCAGATCGCTCAACGACAGCATCAAGGAAGGCATGAACCTCACCCGGGGGCTGTCGCTGATGGCCTCAGAGGCGCGCCTGCGCATCGTCCAGGATGAGCACCTGGCGATCGTCAACGCCATCGTCGACAAGGATGGTGACGCGGCGGCTCAGGCGATGAAGACCCACCTCGAAAACGCACGACGGCGCATGTTCGAAGGCACCCAGTGAGAGGGGCGCCTGGGCGTGATCCCAGGCATGCCCTTCTCACTGTTCTGCACTGATACCGGCGTGTGGCCGGGTAGCCGTCTGCACAGTTCGGTAGCTGGCCCGACCCGAGGTCGCCTTCGCTCCTATCTCGTACGGCAGTGCGGTTCCCGGGGCTGTCACTGGGCGAGCAAAGGACCTGGTGCTGTCGGGCTAGATCTATCGGGGCAAGGACCGCCGCCTCGGCGAGGTGCTGGGCCAGGGACTCCATCGGCTTGAGTCCGGTGCTATCGCGGAACACGGCGTGGTCGCCGATGCGCGGGAGACGTCGCACGTCAGGCATTGCGCCATGGCCGGTATCATCACCGTACAGCGCGATGCTGGCAGGGGACCAGCCGACGTGAGCCCCCTGCCAGCCGAGTGCGGGATGCCGCCTTCTTACCCATCGCGAAGGTAAGTCGCTCGTTTACGGACTAAAGGCGTTCAGGCGCTCGGGGCTCTGTTTGACATGAATCACGGCGGAGCCGGGATGATTCAGCGCTTGCTGAACGATATCTTCCGTCTGTGAATCATCGTCGATGGTCCACCCACGCACACCGAATGCCTCAGCCCATGCTGCGAAGTCAGGGCTGGTCAGGGAGGTGCCGACCGGGCGCCCGGGAAAGAACTTCTCCTGAAAGCCGCGTATCGTTCCATAAAGAGAGTTGTCGGCGATGATGATCTTGATGTTGGCGCCGTAATGCACGGCAGTAGCAAGTTCATTGCACGTCATCAAAGCCCCACCATCACCCATGAAGGTGACTACCATCCTGTCTGTATGGCGCAGACCCGCTGCCACCGCGTACGGGACGCCGCTACCCATGGCCCCCGACGCACTACCGAGCAGGCGCTGGCCCGGCTGAATCGATAGATAGCGGTGTACCCAGGTCGCGAAATTTCCAGAATCGAGGCAGAAGATGGTGTCTGGACGACAGTGCCTATTCACCGCCTCGACCACGCCGCCAAAATCGACACCCGACTGGCTAGGTTTCGGCGTGTAGATAGAAAGTGAACGATAGTTGTCCTTGAGTTGAGCAACCCACTCGTGCCGGCCTGCCGGTGGTGGCGGGGCAGGACGACTGGCTAGTGCCGTCAGGAAGCATTCGCTGTCTGCTACGACGCCAAGATAGGGCGTCGTGTTTCTGCCGATGTCGTCGGCCGATGGGTACACCTGGATGACATCCTGGTCAGGCACGGGCGCTTTCGGGAAGGTATAGCCTTGTGTCGTGATATCGCCAAGACGCGTACCGACCGCCACAATCAGATCGGCTTGCTGCAGACTGTCTGCCACCGTCGCGGGCATGGTGAATCCGATTTGCCCGACCCAATTGCAATGACCGTTGTCCATGACGTCTTGTTGCTTGAACGTGCCCAGCACCGGCAGGTCCCAACGCTCGGCCACTTGCTGCAACGCCGTCCGAGCCTTTTCGGTGTTGATCTGTCCGCCGGCGAGCAGCAGGGGACGCTTGGCCGCCGCCAGGCGCCGATGAATGATATCGAGCTCGGCCGAGGCTGGCGCGGGCCGTCGAGAGACCGCGGGGGGAATAACCTGTGCTGACACTCGGTCCTGGAGCATGTCTTCGGGGAGGACGATGACCACAGGGCCTGGCGCGCCACTGGTCGCCAGGTGCCATGCCCTGGATACGGTATCGACGACTCGGCTTCCCTCATGTATTTCAAATACGGCCTTCGCGATGTCGCTGAAGGTTCTGCGGTAGTCGACCTCTTGAAACGAGTTCCGGTCGGATTCCTGACGGGTCACATGGCCGATGAAGACGAGCAGTGGAACCCCATCTTGCTGTGCTGCGTGAAGCGCAATGGCCGCGTTCATGGAACCTGGGCCGCGACTGGTGAAGATAACACCGGGGCGCTGCGTGAGCCTGGCGTCAGCCAGTGCCATGAATCCTGCGCCCCCCTCGTGGCGGCATGAGACAACCTCAATATTGGGGTGCTCGTACATCGCATCTAGCGCCGCCAGATAGCTTTCGCCAGGAACACAGAACACTCTGTCCGCACCAAATGACGAGAGTTGGTTGATCAACGCCTCCGCGGCTGATGACTCCATGAGGTA
Organism: Halomonas sp. V046; assembly: GCF_052645355.1. Classification (NCBI taxonomy): domain Bacteria; kingdom Pseudomonadati; phylum Pseudomonadota; class Gammaproteobacteria; order Oceanospirillales; family Halomonadaceae; genus Halomonas; species Halomonas sp. V046. Next base: position 100,141 of record NZ_JBQXYF010000014.1, on the reverse strand, counting down.
TGCCTTTTCCAGTAGTAGAGATTAGCCCCTTGCCTCGATGCCTACCTAAAGACATCGAGACTGGGCTCCTTTAGAAATGTTGTTGGTTTTGGTCGTTAGAAGGCGATGTTCTCAGCCACCTTTTCGAGGCTGTGTTGATTCTCTTGCAGAAAGTCTTGATACGCCTGCCCGGCCAAGAAACTAGGCTCAGAGCCAAGTTCGGTAATCAACTTTTCTCTCAGATCGGCGTTTTGCAGCGCTGTTTCGAAGGCGTCAGCGAGTATGTCGATACGTTCTTGCGGGGTTCCCGCGGGGGCGAAAATGCCTCGGCTCGTGGCCGATTCCATATCGACGCCCATTTCTTGAAACGTCTTGATATCCTGTAGCGCTTCCCCACTCAGGCGCTCAGAATGAGCTACCCCAAGCGGGCGGAATGTTCCGTCAGCGTAGAACGAGGAACAGCAGGCGGCGTTGGTGATGGTGAAATCAATTTCCTCTGCCATGAGGGCGGACATCTGTTCGGTCGTGTCCGGATAACTTATGAGCTTTACATCGGCAACATCGATACCCATCGCATCAAACATCTGCATCCAGAAAAAATGATCGGTCGAGGTGGGGATCATGCTGAACTTCACCTCTCCAGGATGATCTTCGATGTATTGAGGGATTTCACTCGCATCCATCACCGGGTGGGCTGGATAGGTCGTGGGCATGTTGAAGGTCTGGGTCACACGTGCAACCGGAGCGAATGCATCGTAGGAGTAGTCCACCATGCCGGCAATATAGGAGAGGGCAATATTGTCGTGGCCGCCGAGAATCGTATAGCCATCTGGCTCGGCATCTTTTACGTTGCGTGATCCAAGCGTAGCGCCGGCCCCTGACATATTGACAGGGATGATGGATACACCAAGTTCTTTTTCAGCCTCGCGTGCTATCTGTCGAAAAATAATGTCGGTAGGTCCGCCGGCTCCATAGGGAATCACCATGCGGATGTCATGTTCGGGATAGCTGTCGGCTACCGCGGAAAGTGAAAAAGCCGAAGCAGACGCTGCGATAGTGCTTGAAAATATGATAGAGATAATCTTGTTGTGTTTCATGGTAAACCTCTGGTTTGTGATTATTTTGGAAATAAGTGTCAGGGCTTGTGATCCGAGGTGCTGGCCCTGTTTTGTGGTGATGAACTGCCGTCGTGAGTGTGCTGCATGTTAATCTTCTTGTTCTGGCGGAGCGCCAGGATGACTGACAGCACGGAAAGCGCGATGAATGTCGCTGACAGCGGGCGTGTCAGGAATGTAAGCCAGCTCCCATTCAGCTCTAGTGCACGAAAAAGCTGCTGTTCGAGATTGTTTCCGAGGACAACGCCAAGAATCAGAGGGGTGAGTGGAACATCGGCCTTCCAGAGTAGGTAGCCGATAATGCCAAATCCAAACAAGACCCAAATATCGAAAAGGTTGTTGTTCAGTGCATAGGCGCCGATAGCACAGAGCATTAGCACAACAGGTACGAGTATCTGCTGGGGGATTAGTGCGATGCGTGCAAACCAGCGCACCAGCAATAATTGGCATAGCACCATGACAATCGCGCCAATCAGCAGGCTTGCGTAAATTGCGCCCACGAGCACGGGATTTTGCTCGAACATCAGAGGACCTGGCGTGATGCCATGAAGGATCAGTACGCCCATCATGATCGCCATGGGAAGGTCCCCAGGAATGCCAAGCGCCAGGGTTGGAACGAAGGCTCCCCCGGCGACGGCACTGTTCGAGGCCTCCGAGGCGATGATTCCATTGGGTATGCCGGTGCCAAATTTTTCCGGGTGGCGGGAAAACTTCTTTGCCTGATCGTAGCTGATAAAGTTAGCGACAGTTCCCCCGGTTCCAGGAAGAGCGCCGACAAGGCTGCCAATCAGGGAGGAACGAAGGGTGTTTATTTTCTGTCCCATGATGTCTTTTACTATCTTCGCGTACGGAATAGTAACGTTCATCGATACATTCTTTTGCGCAGTGTCTTTGTTGCCCAGTTTCTCGATATTTTCCATAAGCTGAGAAAAGGCAAATATCCCGATCATGACGGGGAGGATTTCGAATCCTGAGCTGAAAGCCGGGAGGTCAAAGTCGAAACGGATATTGCTGTTTCTATCGTAGCCCACCGTCGTTATGAGTAAGCCAAGCGCGGCGGCTAGCATCCCCTTTAACAGTCGTCCATTCGATAACCCGGCCACTAGCGTCAAGGCGAAGAGAATAAGTGTGGATATTTCCCATGGGCGGAAATTCATGCTGAACTTGGCAAGGAGTGGCCCGAAAAGAACCAGTACCGCCACACTGATCACAGTTCCAATGAATGAAGCGAGGACACCGATTCCGAGCGCTCTCCCCGGCTCTCCCTTCAGCGCCATTGGGTAGCCGTCGTAGACGGTGGTGATGGAAGAAGGTGTACCCGGGATTCCCAACATGATTCCGGAAACAAGGCCTCCCGAATAGCCGCCGACGAACACGCCGATCATTATCGACACACCGCTCACAGGGTCCATGGCGAAAGTGAAAGGGAATACGACCAGTATCGCCATGGTGACGGTGAAGCCGGGTATACTTCCTCCGATGATTCCGAATAATACGCCGATGGTTATTAGCAGTAGGACGGAAGGGCTGCTGACCAGCGAAAGTGCATGTGCAAAGAACTCAGCCATGAGGTTCTCCAGGTTGATCGTCTCAAGGAAGCCAGATGTTAAGACCGAATTGGAAGACAACGTAGATGGCTAACCCAGCGGTAAGGCTTACGGTTATCGTCAATAGCGATTTTCGACGTGAATCTAGCCCCAACAATAAACCTATTGCGCATGCGAGAAAGACAATGGTCGATACCAGGTATCCGGCGAGCGGAAGGACAGCAGCATAAATGCCAAACAGCGTGAAGAGCAGCAGCACCTTATGGTTGTTCTTTATCCATTGATAAGCCGCGAGCCATGTCAGTTTCTGTGTTTCGGCGCGCTTTTCAAGCACAGAGCGAATGAGAATCAGAATGGAAAGCACGGCAATGACGCCCAGTAGCAGGCGGGGGAACATTGCGGACCCGTAGGTTTGCCAGGTTGTGGGCGGGCGAATGTTTCCAGACTCTGCATAGAAAATTCCGCACAAGATGAGCATGGCGACCGCGAGTGCACGGTCCTTGGTAATGAGTGTCATACAGGCTCTCTCCCGGCCTCTATCGGATAACGATGCGATTTAGGTGTGACGCTAAGGCGTGTCGCTGCGGCCCGAGCGGACTCGAGGTCAGGGTGACGTCACCGCCTCGTCCGGTGAGCGGTGAGGCCTAGGCGGCTCAGAGCTTGCCCGAGAGCGTGGGCTGGGGCGCATCGTGGGGAGTGTCTGTAAGCAGCGAAACGTCGAATGTCGAATCGGAGCAGAGCCGTGGGGAGGCATACTCAGCGTGGCTGAGCCATCGCCAACGGCGGGATGACGAGGTGGTGACTTGGAGGGTTGAGTCATGTCTGAACACCGTGGGTTGTTTTGTTGGTGTGACAGCGAGTGCTGAATGCCGAGGCGGGATTCGGCGTCCAGTGTGACGATTTTTTCATCTTGTTTAGGTTTTTTATAAAAAAATCGATTATTTGGGTAGAGTAGGCAGGCGACGCAAGGGACGTCAACCTCCTTTAGGCAATTCGATTCATCGCAGGGCGGCTGCCACCCATGGCGAAGAGGGTGGCCTTCGTCGACGCACAAGGCGGTCTGGCGCTGTATGCCGCTCCCTATCCGCTCCCTATCCGCGCCTTGGCGCGTGCCCCGATACCCTGACGCTTTGCGGGTTACCATCGCTTCGCTGGGCGCCGTGGAGTCGCTCAGGCGCACCGGCCGCATGCAGGAAGAAGGGCTGGGTAAAGTCCGCCGCCTCGGCGAGGCGCTGGGCCAAGGACTCCATCAGCTTGAGTCGGGTGCCATCGCGGAACAGCGCGTAGTAGCCGATACGCGGGAGCCGCGGCTCGGTGCCGATGACTTCCAGAGCGTCGCTGGCGGTCAGATTTGCTACACAGTGGTGGGGGAGCACGCTGATGCCCTGCCCGGCGGTGACCAACCCCACCAGCGCCAGCAGGTTGTCGGCCGTCAGCGTAGAGCCCGCAATGCCGTGCTGGTGCAGCCAGTGATTGACCTGGTGGGCATAGCCCGAGCGCTTGCCCTGACCGATTAGGATGTAGTTACCAAGGGCATGCAGGGGCACGGGCCGCGCTTCTGTCACCAGCCCTCTTCTGGCCATGAAGGCCATTTCCACTTCTCCCACCAGCCGCGATTCGACTCCGGGCTGGGCAAAGGCTTCTTGGCTCGCGGGGATCACCACCAGATCCAGCTCACCATCCTGGAATTGCTGATACAGCGTGCGGCTCATGTCGATGGTGATATCCAGGCGCACGTCGGGCCGCTGCTCGGTGAAGGTGGCCAGAAAGCCCGGTAACCAGGTCAGCGCCGTGAGGTCGGTGAAGCCCAGCCTGATGCGGTGCAGGCGCGATGGACGCTGCTTGAGCTCAAGAATCTGCTCGGCCTGATGCACGGTCGACATGGCGTGCTCGAGCAGTCGCTCGCCTTCTTCGGTGAGCTGAGCACCGCGGCGTGAACGGTCGAACAGCCTGAGCCCGGTGGCCTCTTCAAGCTCCGCGATGCGCTTGGAGATCGTCGACGGCGTGGTCTTGAGGCTCTGGGCGGCGCGCTCGAAGGTGCCGAGCTCGACGATCTGGAGAAAGGTCGTGAGTTGCTTGAGCGTTAGCATGGCGAGACCAATGGTGAAATTTTCGAAAGATATATTGTGAAATTAAATCGCTTTTTTTCAACTTCAAAGGGATTTTATAGTGATTCGACGCCGCCGTGAGACGACGGCAGCGCGGACTCGCTGGTGTTCTGTCCCGAGAGAGTTGCTCCGATCGTCACCATAAGGGGAGCTCCTTGGGCAGGGCGCTCGAACAAGACCAATACGGGAGAGTCATCATGCAACTGTCATTTCCACAACGCGGGGCGGCGGTGCTGGCCGCGCTGGGGCTGGCGTTCGCGGTATCGCCATCGGCGCTGGCCGACGATTACCCGAGCAAGCCGATTCAGATGATCGTCGCCTACGGCGCCGGCGGCAGTACCGACACCATGGCGCGAATCTTCGCCAAGTACGCCGAGGAAGAGCTTGGCCAGCGTGTGGTGGTGGTCAACAAACCCGGCGCAGGGGGCGAACTCGGCTGGGTGTACCTGGCCAATGCCGACCCGGATGGCTACACCCTTGGCTTGATCAACTCGCCGTCGGTGGAGACCCACCCCTTCACCCGTGCCGACACGGTGGGCTATACCCTGGAAGACCTGCTGCCGCTGGCCAATGTCGTCACCGACCCGGGAGTCCTGGCCGTGGCCGCGGACAGCCCTTGGCAGACATTGGATGAGCTGGTCGCGGCGGTGAAGGCCGAGCCACGCTCGGTGACGGTCTCCCACGAGGGGGTCGGCGGCGACGACCATCTGGCGGCGTTGAACTTCGCTTCCGCCGCGGGTATTGATCTGAATTTCGTCTCCTTCAATGGTAATGCCGAGGCCACGGCGGCGCTGCTTGGCGGTCATATTGACGCCTTCGAGGGCAATATGTCCGAGGCCACCGCCCATATCAGTGAAGGGGATGTGCGCGGCCTGGCGGTGTGGTCGAAGGAGCGCATGGACGCGATTGCCGATGTGCCGACCGGCACGGAGCTTGGCTATGAGGTCGTATCGTCGGCATCGCGGGGGCTGGCCTTGCCGGCAGGTGTGCCGGATGCGGTTTATGAGCGGCTGCTCGAGGCGACGCGTAGCGTCATCGAAAACCCCGACTTTGTCGCCGAGCTCACCCAGCTCAACATGCCTCTCGACCCTGTGTATGGCGATGCGTACGTCGACTCCCTGAAGGCGAGCCAAGACAGCCTCAAGGCCGTGTGGGATCAGAACCCCTGGATTGAACAGTGATTCAGTACCGCCTGGATCGCCTGGTGGCAATCGCCACCGCGGCGATCTGCCTAGCCGTGATGGCTGCGGGGTGGGGAATGCGTGGTGATGCGGGCCTCTTCCCGCTCATCACGGGGACGCTGGGCGTACTGGCAAGCGCGTGGCTGGGATTGACCGGCCACAAGGCGTCGACAGACACCGAACGGGCTCCCGCTTGCGGCAATGGGCAGCGCCTGGTGCTGTGGAGTGCGGGCGTTGTGCTGCTGTTGGCGCTGATGGAGCCCGTCGGCACCTTCATCGTCGTCCCGCTGTTCCTGGTGGCCACCTTTCGGTGGTTGGCGGGCCTGCGTTGGGCCTTTGCCTTCCTGCTTGCCGGCGGCTTCACGCTGGCCATCTATATCGTCTTCGCCTGGCTGCTGTCGGTGCCGCTTCCGGCGGGCTGGCTGGCGTCCTGACCCAGAACGACTCGGGAAAACCGTATGGATATCTTGATCACGGCCTTCGCCAATGTGGTGACGCCGGCAGCCCTGATGACGCTGGTACTGGGCACGCTGGCGGGCATTTTGGTCGGCGCCCTGCCGGGGCTTTCCTCGACCATGGGCGTGGCGTTGTGCATCCCTATCACCTTTAGCATGCCGCCGGATCTGGCCCTGATTCTGCTCGGCGCCGTCTACGTCAGTTCGGTCTATGGCGGCTCGGTGACGGCCATTTTGCTGCGCACCCCAGGGACCGATGCGTCCATTGCCACGGCGCTGGATGGCTACCCCATGGCGGCGGCAGGACGGGGTGGAGAGGCCATCGGCATGGCCACACTGGCATCCTTGTTCGGTGGCCTGATCAGCGTCTTCGTATTGCTGGCCATCGCGCCTCCTTTGTCTACCATTGCGCTGGCGTTCGGCCCCCAGGAATATACTTGGCTCGCCATCTTCGGCCTGGTCACCATTGTCGGCGTGGTCTCCGAAAGGCCGGTAAAAGGGGTGTTGTCCGCGGCGTTGGGGCTGATTCTTGCCTGCGTCGGGCTAGATGCCTTTACCGGCGAGCAGCGCTTCACCTTCGGTCAAAGCGAGCTGTTCGATGGCATCCCCTTGCTGCCGGTGCTGATCGGGCTGTTCTCGGTCTCGCAGGCCTTCAACCTGTGTGTGCCGCGTAGCGGCGGTGTGCTGTCAGAAGATGCCCAGCAACTTCAGGGACGCAGCCTGCCGCACTGGTCCGACCTGAAGCGCTGCCACAGGACCCTGTGGCGTTCCTCGCTGATCGGGTCGATCGTCGGCATCCTGCCTGGCGCCGGTACCAGCATCGCCGCCTTCATTTCCTACAACGAGGCGCGGCGCCATTCGCGCCACCCGGAGCGATTCGGCAAGGGGGAAATCGAGGGGGTCGCGGCCTCCGAGGCGGCCAACAACGCGGTCACAGGCGGCACCCTGATTCCGACCCTGACCCTGGGCATTCCCGGCAATGCGGTAACGGCGGTCTTCGTCGGTGGCCTGACCATCCACGGCATGATTCCCGGGCCGTCGCTCTTCACCCAGCATGCCGAAAGTACCTACACCCTGATCGTATCCTTGTTGTTCGCCAACCTGCTGTTCGCGGTGCTGGGGCTGTGGCTGTGCCGCTACATGGTCAAGGTGACTCGCGTGCCGGGCGCCGTGCTGGGGCCAATGATCCTGCTGTTCAGCGTGGTCGGCAGCTATGCCCTGCGTAACGAGATGTTCGATGTGTGGCTGGCCGTCGGCTGCGGCTTGATGGGTTACTACCTGGAGCGCTGGCGCTATCCCGCGGCACCCCTGGTGATCGCCCTGATTCTCGGGCCGATCCTCGAGGTCAATTTCCGTCGCGCCATGCAGATTTCCCAATGGGATATGACCACCTTCTTTACCCGTCCGCTGTCGCTGGCGTTGGGCCTTCTGGTCGTACTGGCGCTGGTCGTGCCGCTCTGGCGTCGTTGGCGCCGGCGCCACGCGGCCATCGTCTGATACCCGATTGATGTTCTTTTCTTGAGATGCTGGAGAGCCCCCATGACAGCAACCCCAACCGTACCTGCCGACATTCGCTCAGCCGCGGCCCTGTCGACGACGACAGGCGACAACGTCTTCTCGGCCGCGCTGATGAGCGACATTCGTGAGCGTTTTCATCATGTCGAGGAATGCCCCTTCACCGGCCCACGAGTGTTCTTCGAGAATGCCGGGGGCTCGCTGACCCTGAAGTCGGTGGTCAAGCGTAGCGCCGAAATCGCCAGCCTGCCGGACAACGATCATCGCGATAACGATGCCTCACGCGCTATCTCGCGAATCATCGCCTCGGGCCGTACGGCCATGGCGACCCTGTTCGGGGCACAAGAAGGCGTCATCTTCGGCGGAGAAACCGGCACCGAGTGTCTGTTTCGTGTGATTCGGGCCGCGGCGGGGGCGGCCCCGGCGGGCGGCAGCATCGTCGCCTGTGAGCTTGAGCATCCGGCCACCTATGACGCCACCGCCCAGTGGGCAGGACGCACCGGGCGCGAGTGGCTGACGGTCGGGTTCAATACGCGCACCGGTCGGGTCACCGCCGAGGAATACCGGCAGGTGGTGCGACCGGATACCCGTATCGCGACCATCCTGCACACCAGTCCGGTTACCGGCATGGCGCAGGATGTTGCCGATATCACGGCGGCCATTCGCGGCATCGCACCCGACTGTTACATCATCGTCGATGGCATTCAGCACGCGCCACATGGCGCCCTGGACGTCTCGAGCTATGGCGTGGATGCCTACGCCGTATCGCTGTACAAGACGTTCTGCCCCTTCAATGACGGCTATGCCTGGGTGTCGCCGAGGCTGAGCACGGTGGATCACGACCGCCTGGCAGGCAAGCCAGCGGACGCCTGGGAATTGGGTAGCCGTGATCCTGCGGCCTGGGCGGGCGCCGAGCAGATGGTCGACTACCTTGAGTGGCTGGGTAGCCAGTTCACCGAGGCCACCACGCCCCGCGAGCGACTGCAGGCGGCCGGCACGGCCATGCACGCTCAGGAGACCGCGCTGGTTCGGCGCCTGATCGAAGGCAATGAGAGCGTGACGGGACTGAAGGACTTGCCAGGCGTGACCCTGATCGGTGAGGCCGATTCGCCCTGGCGTGAAGGCGTGGTGTCGTTCTGCGTCGAAGGGCGCGATGCCCTCGACGTGGTGGCGCGGCTTGGCGAGCGCGGCATCCGCGTCCACGCCCGCAAGGACGACGCCTATTCCGGCAACATCCTGCGCCCACTAGGGCTGCCTTCGGTGTCTCGGGTGTCGCTGGCGCACTACAACACCGTCGCCGAAGTGGATGCCTGTCTCACGGCGCTGAAGGTGATTCTGGCGGGCTGACGGCTGACATCGCGGCCTCTTATCAGCGCGCGGGCTTGGTCTCTGGGTCAGGGGTCAGGGGGCAGGGGTCAGGGGCACAAGCCTGCCGCCCACGAAGTCGGTCGCCAGCCCGAGTCCCCTGCAATCGCGTTGCGCTCGGCACTCGAGACCGCCGATCGCCTGATGCATGTCTGGATGGGGCGGATGGAGCAGGCAGTTGTACTCGCCCTCGGGCGCTGCCGTGTCGCAGGCGGAATCGACAGGCAAGCGGCTATGTCGGAGCGGGTCGTGCGATGGGCCACTTCTGCTGTCACGGAAGAGGTCGAAAGGCCCGCCCGGATGCGCTGCATCATCATCCGCCAACGACAAGGGATCAATAGTGCTGGGCGATCACTCGCTCGGCGAGTGCCGTCTCGGTTTCTTCGACAGCCCCGCTGACACCGAGCGCGCCGATGAGATTACCGTGGCGCCAGAGCGGGATACCGCCCCCGAGCGGAATGACATTGGGCAACGCCTGTACCGGTTTGCCTGTTCTATAGCTATCGGCAAAGGCCGACGTAGGGCGCTGATAGAGCACGGCGCAGCGAGCTTTGGCCAGTGCCGCGTCCACCCCGCCGGCGATGGCCCCATCCATCCTCGTGAGCGCCACGAGGTGTCCCGATGCATCCACCACAGCGGCGATGATCTTTATATCGGTATCCTTCGCCGCATGACGGCACTGCGCTGCCAGGCTCAGCGCCTCTTCCAGGGAAATCGAGGATAACGGCATCGAACGGGTCCTTGTTGATTGTTGTCCACTCCTGCAGGAAACGCCGTACGGATGATCGGCCGGACTACCCGATGTGTGCAGCGTTTCTGTCGGTGGCATAGAGGGTTGGAGCGTTCTCAAAGCCGGCTGCCGGGGCATGGCTGCGAGGCTAAGGCGGCGCGACGGACAGGGTTGCCTATGGCTAGGAGCGATCGGCGATCATGTCGCGCAATAACTGCACCGCATAGCCGTAGCCGCGTGCCCCCATTCCGGCCAGCACCGCGGTCGCGATCGGCGAGACCAGGGAGTGGTGATACATTGGCTCGCGCTTATGGACGTTGGAGATGTGAAATTCGATGAGGGGAAACGGGTACATCTTCAGCGCATCCATGATGGCCATCGATGTAAACGTGAAGGCCGCCGGGTTGATAATCATGCCACTTGAGTTATCGATAGCCTCGTGAATCCAGTCAATCAATTCGTGCTCGGAATTCGATTGGTGAAAGACAAGCCCAACCTCCCCGGACGCGGCTCGACAGAGAGACTCCACTTCGGCCAATGTGGTGTGACCATAGATGTCGGGTTCTCTCAATCCGAGGCGATTTAGATTCGGTCCATTGAGTACGTAAATTGGTTTAGACATGCAGTTTTTATCCATTGTAGCCAAAGAGACGCGGCAGCCAGAGAGAAATGTCGGGCACCAGTGTGATCAAGACTAGTGCAACCAGTAGTGACATGAGAAATGGGAGTACTTCGCGTACGATCTCGCTCAGCGGCCGTCCGGAGATATTCGTCATGATAAAAAGAAGTAACCCATAAGGCGGTGTGATCAACCCCAGCATGATGGTGACGACACAGACGATACCGAAATGTACCAGGTCCACTCCCAGTGCATTCGCCGTGGGAATGAAGACCGGCACGATAATCAATAATATGGTGGTTCCTTCAAGTATGCAGCCGAGCGCCAAAAGGATCGCGATCACGATAAGAAGGAAGCCCGTCGGCGAGAGGTCGAATCCGCCGAGCCAGCCGCTCAGGCCCATGGGTATGTTCTCGATGGTCACGACATAATTGAACACCAATGCCCCGGCAATAAGCATGCCAATAGAGGCCGTCGTCCGGGCGCTCGATAATAGTGAGTCGTAGATCGAGGAAAGTGAAACGCTACGATAGAGAATGGCCGAGATTAACAGGGCATAAAGTGCGGCGACGGCCGCTGCCTCGGTCGGCGTGGTTGCGCCTCCGTAGATTCCTCCGAGCAACACGACCGGCATCATGAGCGCCGGTATGGCGTAGAAGGTGATGCGCGGGAGCTCGCGAAGTGGCACGGGCTCTTCGAGTGGAAACTCACGGCGGCGAGCCGAGGTGAGAATGATCGTCGCCTGAACCAGTCCCATGAGGAGACCCGGTACGACACCCGCGAGGAAGAGATAGCCGATAGAGGCATCCGAAACGAGTGCGTAGATCACTATCGGGATGGAAGGAGGGATGATCGGGCCAATGACGGCGGAAGAGGCAGTGAGTGCCGCCGCGAATGCCGGGGGGTACTTACCTCCCTCGGTCATCATTTTTTGCATCATCTTCCCAGTGCCGGCTGCGTCGGCAATGGCGGACCCTGACATGCCCGCAAAGATGACGCTTTGCACCACGTTTACCAGGGCGAGACCACCAGGAAATCGGCCGACGAAGGCATTGCAGAAAGCCAGTAGCTTCAGTGTCATCGTGCCTGAATTCATTAATTCAGCGGCGAGAATGAAGAGTGGCACGGCCAACAAGATGTAACTGGAGAACATTCCATTGAGAAGCTGCTCTGCCGCCGTGCCCATATCCAGGCCGGACAGCATCAGGTAGAAAATAGAAGATGCGATCATGGCATGCCCGATCGGCAGGCCAAGAAGGCAGAGAAGAACAATAGAGACGATGCTGAGCGTGAAAGGATCGAGCACGGCCATTATTTTTCACCTTCACAGTCAGGGGGCGTGCGCTTCTTTCCACGGATAGAGGAGAACAGGATCCATGCGTAACGAATCAGAATAGACACCGCAAAAATTATGTATATGAAGTAGAGGTAGTCGTACCTGATGTCCAGATACGAGGTTTTTTGTATTTTCATGAATGTCACGTAGTCCCAGACCGCGGGTAACGAGTATCCATATAGAAACAGCAAGGCCGTTGCCGACAGGATGGTCATGATGCGGCGAGTCTTGGGTCCGGCGGATCCAATGATGACATCGAATCGAATCTCTTCGGACTCACGCAAGACAAACCCTGCGCCCCAAAGGACGAGCCAAAGCCACATGATGATAGTCAGCTCTGAGGCGCCGCCTATAGGAAAGTTTAATGCATAGCGAAACGCTACTTGCACAATGAAGGCAACGAACATGACCAGCAACATCAGGGCAGCGATGTGTTCTGCCTGACGATGAAGCCAGGTACCAAGAATATTCAGCTTTATCATTGTTGACTCGCCGGCTGTTGTTGGTCACACCCGGCCTAGGCCGGGTGTTTTTTTACAGGCGCTGCTTACAGGGCGTTGATGCGCCCAAGCATGCCTTCCGGCCAGTCCTTGGACAGTTCAGACTCCAGGTACATTTGTTGGGCATAGTCGCGGAAGGCCTCTACATCGGGCTCGTATATGTTGAGGCCTTCGTCCTTGAGAAGAGACGTCAGCTCGACTTCACGCTGAAGGTGTTGTTCGGTACTCCACGCAATAGCTTCGTCTGCGGCGGCTTCAAATGCCTGTTGGTTTTCTTCGCTCATCCCATCCCAGACATCCTGCGAGATCACGAGGAGGTCATACCCGACGAGGTGAGACGTCAGTACGATCTGGTCCAGGACCTCGTAGAACTTCATGTTGTAGACGTTAGGCAGCGGGTTATCCTGGCCATCGATCGCGCCGGTCTGAAGGCCGGTATACACTTCGGCATACGCCATCGGGGTAGGGTTCGCCCCCAATGCCTTCCCCAGAAACTGCCAGGCATCGCCCCCGGGCATGCGGAGTTTGACGCCGTCCATGTCCTCGGGTGTCTGAATTTCTGTCTCGGTCTGCATGCCTAGCTGGCGTGTGCCGAAATAGGTTGGCCCGAGGATATGAATGCCTAGCTGTTCCTCGGCCAGAGACTTCATCTCGGTTCCGGCGTCGCTTTCGAAGAAGGCTTCCAGGTGTTCCGCATCGCGAAAGAGATAGGCTGATGACAGGATAGAGAACTCGGGAATCTGGGTAGCAATGTCCTGCGGGGCGATATTACCCATCTCAAGGTTGCCGCGCTGTATGGCGATGATTTCTGTTGTCTGCTTGAACAGGTTGCCCCCGTAGTAGAGCTCCAGCTCAGCAATATCGCTCACATCATCGGCGAGCCTTTTCATCATGTCGGCGCGGATGTCCTGTTCCGAGAATACCGCCGAGAAGCGTAGGGTCGGAGTGTCCTGTGCGGCGGCCAGGGGGGCCATGGTCGCGCACGCCATCATGGCTCCGGCGGCAAGTACGACCCGGGAGGTGGCGGTAATGGGCATGATATGCCTCCTTTTGTATTGTCATTGTGATTGGCCTGCGACGAGGCGCTGTCTCCTGCGCTGGCCCAAGCTTCGCACTTAGTAGTACATTTCTCGTAACGGCAGGTGTAAGATCATTTAACGTACGTTTTTGATAATGTCAGCTGATTCTTGCCTGGCTCGGCGGTGGCTGTCAAGGAACCTGTCGCTTCTGTCGGCGTTCAGGAGGGCTGTTTTCCGGCAGGGCTCCGGTGGCCCGGAACACCCGCTGCGCGGCCGTAGTGGACCGACCGGCAGGGCGCCTGCTGCTTGAATCGACGAGGAGGTTGGAGTGCTTTCTGCACAACAGGAAACCGCGGGTGAAAGCGCCTACAGATCGATCCGCGGCGACATCATCGACGGTCGGTTGGCGCCGCGCTCCCGACTGCGTCTCGAGGCGCTGAAGGAGCAGTACTCGGCTAGCATCAGCACCCTGCGCGAGACCCTCTATCGCCTGTCCGCCGAAGGCCTGGTGCGTGCCGAGGGGCAGCGAGGCTTCGAAGTCGCCGCCGTCACCCAGGAGGAGTTCCAGCAACTCGCTGTACTGCGCGAATTGCTGGAGGGCTATGCCCTGCGAGAAGCCTTCCGCAAGGGGGACCTGGAATGGGAAGGCCGAGTGGTCGGTGCCCACCACAAGCTGCAGGCGATGGAACGCATGATGCTGGCCGGCGATACCAGCCGCAGCGCAGAGTGGAAGTACTATGACCGAGAGTTTCACCATACCTTGGTTTCCGCGTGTGGCTCGGCGGAGCTGCTCCAGGCGTACGTGGCTATCTTCGATCGCTACCAGCGATATCAGATTGTCGCCGTCATCTTTCGCGGCGAACCCGCCGCGCAGGAGCACGGCTGGCTGCTGGACGCGGCGTTGAGACGCGACGCGGATGACGCGATTGCCGTGTTGCACGAGCACATTTCGGCCTGTGTGACCCATACGCTGAATACCGGCCAGCTGAGCTCTGCCGATCTGGACCCTATGCCCCTGGCCCACGGGGCATCCGAGAAGCCCACGCCTCTGACGTCGGTGGGTGAGACGGTCTGGCATCGGATACGTACCGACATCATCGCTGGCAAGCTGGCCCCCGGAAGGAAATTGAAGCTGGGCAGCTTGCGGGATGACTACGGCACCAGTGTGGCCACGTTGCGCGAAGTGCTTAATCGGCTTACCTCGGAAGGGTTCGTGGTTGCCGAAGGGCAGCGCGGCTTCGACGTCGCTCAAGTATCGGCCCAGAACGTGCGCGAGCTTGCCGAGTTGCGGCTTCTGGTCGAGGGCCGAGCACTGGAGGACTCCTTCCGGCAGGGGGACGTCGACTGGGAAGCGAGAGTGGTGGCCGCTTGCCATAAACTCGCCACCATCGATGCCGACCAGGCGAGCAGTGACCACCAGGTCGCCGAGCAGTGGACGCAATATGACTGGCAGTTCCATCAGGCGCTGATTTCGGCTTGTGGCTCCGAAGCGCTGATGCGGCTGCACAACGCGATTTTCGACAGACTCCTGCGCTATCAACTTATCGCCAAGTCCTACCGGGGCCGCGTCGCCGCGGACGAGCATCAGGCGCTGCTGGACTGTGCCCTGCGGCGGGACGCCAACGGAGCGCTGGATATCCTGCAACAGCATCTCAGAGGGGCAATGGAACAGGCCTTGCCGACCGCTGCTGCTGAAGTCTAAGCAATTGATATTGATTTAAATTAGCGAGTCATTGGTGAGAAGGGGCACCACGATATGGGGGCGGCGCCCGCATGGATGAACCGCTGCGTTGCCTCGCGCCCTTGAGGGCGGCGGTCTGGGTCGATCCGTCCATGTCGGAAAACCAGACCGGTCGGAAAACCAGACCGTTGCCCCTTCTGGCATGCGTCCATGGCTCGCAAGCGTGCCCTGGCTGTGTCTGAGGGGTAGGGCAGCGATCTCCGTGACGGGATGGCTGCGTTCTGTCACTTACGTGACGGGAATATTTCGGTGTCGCTGGCGGTTCACGGGGTCGCCTTGGCGCTTTCCGTACAAGGCTTTGAGATGTCTACGAGGCCCGGGACGACTCAATCATCACTTCGATACTGCGCTCAGTATTCTTAGCGGAATTTATCAACGCGCTCAATATTTTAGCCTGTCGGTCGAGATACATTATTCCAGGCTAAAAAGGGTGTTTTGTATTCATGAACGACCACGCTCGGCCATCCCCCCCGGCGGGATTCCTGTCATGACTCACGAACCCGCGTCGTATAATCTGGCTCTGGTGGCACTATCTTTTGCCGTCGCGGCCCTGGCTTCTCTGACCGCACTCGATTTGGCGGCACGGGTACGGGGCAGCAAGGGGGCTCCCGGTATTGCCTGGCTTGTCGGTGGCGCATTCGCCATGGGGACCGGCATCTGGGCCATGCACTTTATCGGCATGCTGGCGATGGAGATGCCCGAGCACGTCGGATACGGCATCGTCCTGACGGCCCTTTCGCTACTCGCCGCTCTGCTGTCATCCGCCCTCGCCCTCTTTATCGTGCAAAGCGGCAAGTTGACCAACTATCGCCTGGCTTTCGGCTCGTTGGTCATGGGAACGGGCATTTGCCTGATGCACTATGTCGGCATGGCGGCCATGTCGACGGCCGGCTCGATAACCTACGAGCCGGTGCTCTTTCTCGTCTCCGTGGTGATCTCGGTTTCCGCCTCGGGATTGTCGCTATGGCTTGCCTTCCGTCTCACGCCGAGCGATACAGGTCCGCGCGCGCCCTTCTGGCAACGTGGCCTGGCCGCTGTCGTCATGGCCATCGGCATCTCCGGCATGCACTACACCGGCATGGCAGCCGCCGTGATACCCCACGGTGGCATGATGCCCATGGCCGGGGGAATCTCGCCCGACCAACTGGCCATCGTCATTGCGCTGATCGCGACCTGTATCATGCTTGCTGCCATGATGATCTCGATCTACGACGCCCACCTTTCTTCCCGCAACGCACAACTCGCGGGCTCTCTGCAGCGTGCCAACAGCGAGCTCAAGGACATGGTCTACGGCGATTCGCTGACCCAGTTGCCTAACCGTCTGTTGCTCGAGGAGCGCCTGGATACCTTGCTGCAACAGACAGACAATGCCTTCGCGGTCCTGTTCGTCGACCTCGATCGGTTCAAGAACGTCAACGATTCCCTCGGGCACCATGTCGGCGACGAGCTGATAAAGCACGCGGCCACGCGGCTGCAGGCGGCGATCCGCGAAACCGACACCGTGGCGCGGGTCGGAGGCGACGAATTCATGGTACTCGCCTCAAGCAACAACGGGCACGAGGGCTTCAGCGCTCTGGCCCGGCGTATCGTCAGCACCCTGGACCAACCCTTTCAAATCGGCGATAGCATCGTCAAGGTCTCGTCCAGCGTCGGCATCAGCCTCTATCCAGATCATGGCCTCGAGAAGCACGCCCTGATGGTTCACGCCGATGCCGCGATGTATTGCGCCAAGGAAAGGGGCAGAAACAACTTCCAGCTCTACGAGCCGAACATGTCGTCGCTGGCAGAGCGCCGGACGCTGATCGAACAACGGCTGCGCCTGGCGATCGACAACAACGGCCTGACGCTCGCCTACCAGCCCAAGGTGAATGTGCTGTCGGGGGAAATCACCGGCGTCGAGGCGCTATTGAGGTGGAATGATGACGAATTGGGTGTGGTGACGCCCGACGAGATCATTCCTATCGCCGAGGATACGGGGCTGATTCTTCCTCTGGGGGAGTGGGTCCTGCGGACTGCTTGCCAGTACTCAGCCGACGGGGCTGGGCACGACGGGGCCACGATGGCCGTCGCCGTCAACATTTCTGCCATTCAGCTCAACAACCGCCACTTCACCACTCTGGTAAAGAAGGTATTGCATGAGACCGGGCTCCCCGCCGGCCTTCTCGAACTCGAGCTCACTGAAAGCGCCTTGATTCAGAACCCGGACCGAGCCCTGACCATCCTCAACGAACTGCGCGAGCTCGGCATCACCCTGTCCATCGACGACTTCGGCACCGGCTACTCCAATCTTGCCCAGCTGCGCCGCTTTCCCATCCAGCGCCTGAAGATCGATCGCACTTTCATGTCCGGCGTGACGACCAATGCTCAGGATGCCGCCATCGTTCAAGCCGTCATCGCCCTGGCGCTCAGCCTCGATCTGCAGGTCGTGGCGGAAGGCATCGAAACGGAAGAGCAGCTGTCGTTTATCCGCCGGCAACAAGGGCATCAGTACCAAGGCTATCTTTGCAGCAAGGCGCTCCCGGCGGACGATCTCAAGGCATTCCTGGCGGACCGCCAGTTGGTGACTGGCTAGGTGTAGGGTTCCGGGGCGCCCTCTTTCTCATGAGCCACACGCCTTAGGTCCCTGAATGCGAGCAATAAGCGCAGCACCTGCGGTGCTCGCCGCATGGGCCGCGCGTGGTCTCGATGCAGACCACCGATATCTTCGATGCCCAGGCCGTTGACTACCGCCAGGCCGTGCTGCCAGCGGACGTTGGCGCCGGCCTCGCCGTCGAAGCCGGCCACGTCGACCTCGGGTCCAGATACGTCGGCCGAGAGGGCCGCGTCATCGGCATGCAGACGTTCGGTGAATCCGGCCCCGCCGACGATCTGTTTCAGTACATCGGCGTCACTATCGACGGCGTCGTCGCTCAAGCCGAGCAACTGCTAGACGCCGCGGTAGACTGACGTTTCCGGTGGGACGGATAACCCATAACTGTTTGATATTATTTTAAATTCTGGGAGCTTTGGGGAGGGGCGCCACGCCGAGCGTGTTCGGTGGCGCCCGCATGGGTGAACCGCTGCGTTACCTCGAGCCCCAGAAGGCGGTGGTCCGGGCCGATCCGCCCATGTCGGAAAATCAGACCGGTCGGAAAACCAGACCGTTACCCCTTCCGGCATGCGTCCATGGCTAGCTGCCGTACCCTGGTTGCGCCCCAGCGTGTTGGCGGCGGGACTTGGGCAGGCCCTTCGGGCTGTCTTGTTGCCGTTGCTGTCGAGAGACTCTCGACGCTTGACGCGGGCATCAACGGCTGTGGATCACTCGTCGGCGCTGGGTGGCCAGCGGCCACCAAGGCTCGGAACCATTTGGTCATGGCGGCATTCTCCACGGCGCTCTCGGCGGGTCCGGTGTTCCCTTCCTCCAACAGGCCGCCCACCGCGTCGCCGGTCTCGGCCAACGAGGCGACCAGTGGTGAGTAGATCCGTGTACCGTAAAGACCAAGAAACGCCGACCCGCCCCGGTGGCCATGAACCGCGATCGGCAAGCCATCGATCTCCAGGGTCAACTGCCAAGGCCGTTCACCATGCTTCAGCGAGGTCAGACGCCAGACCAGTAGTTGCAGCAGGCCTTCGTGCACGGCATCGATGTTGCCGTTGCGCCCGAGGCAGGTCAGCAGACGCGACAGCGTGGTTTGAGACGGCCGATCTTGGGCCAGTGGTGTCATCCCGCGAGCATCACTGCACGCCAGACGCCAGAGTGGGGCGTGGCGCAACGTGTCGGTATCGCTAAGGTCCATCCAGCCAATGGCTTTCTGCAGCACGACGGTATCTAGCTGGTTGGCCAACGAGTAACGGATGCGCAACGGACTGCGCAACGGACTGCGCCGATCAACCAGATTGGCCTCCAGCGCATTGATCACGCCGCTGCTATCGGGGCCTTCACGCAGCAGTAGAGCGCCGCTGTCGCTAGTGGTGTGCTGGCCGCCGAGGTCAACGGGGATGGACCCGTTGACCTCGGCGCCCAGGTGGATAGTCTTTCACCCGTAGCGGATGGTCCGCTGGAATCAGGTTGTTGGCGTAACGCACTGATTTATCAAGAGAATACTATCCGTTATCTTCGTTTTCAGGCCAGCTTCATGAATAAGACGGGCTGACACCTTCAAAGTACACATCCCACTTATCACAGCGACTACTTTTCTGGGGATTACCCTTCGGCCATCAACTATTGCCTGGCGCCTTGAAGGGATCAAAGAACGGTGCAGCATTCAGTATCTTATTCTCCTGGCTCACCAGATATCCCGCCTCGGCACTCTTGGCAAGAAATGCGGCCCAGTCAGGGTCGGCCTGAAGGGCACGACGCTTGGCGGCACGATCCGCAGCATCCTTATACATCCAGATATGGACATAAGAATTAACGTCGCCTGTTTCGACCGCACCGTAGACCACAGGATAACCCAAGTGCTTTGATTGCACCGCCCAGCCATGGTCTTCATAAAGCTTCATGTGCTTCTTTATCGTGCCAGGGCGGCACACGTAAGTTCGCAGATCATAAATCATCTTTCAACTCCTTCATCATGGTATTTGAATTAGCTTTCATGCTGCATACTGCGACATAAAAATCACGCAATGAATAGATCGTCATCAATGCTCCGGAAATAGGGATCGCGACGTAAAACAGGCCAACAGGAAGATCAAGAACTGGAGTTAACGCACTACTGCGCATCGTGAGATCCCAGCCGTACCACGTCATGGTAAACATGAAGCCAAGCGACAGGAACGCTAGTACAGCCTTGAGAAATCCGGCGGCGGGGCCCTTCCCTAACAATTGCTCAAGCCAATCAACCCTGAAATGTTCCCCTTCTCGCCATAACGCTGCAGCCCCCATAAAAACCATCCAGGCAAATAGTCCTCGGACCACCTCATCAAGCCACGGGAAACCAGCGATCTGGAAGCTACGACCGATAACATTAATAAACAGAAGTAGAAACAGAGCAGCCAAGCAGATTGAAGCTATGCTGCGCAGAATCCGGCCTATAATCCTATCAATTTTGTTCATGAGCCCATCATCAGTTCAGGAAGCCATGTAGAAATCGCAGGAATTGTTATCACCGCCATCAATACCGCAAAAAGTCCAATCAAGTAAGGCGTCAATGCGCGAGACAATCGACCAACCGATATGTTCGCTATTGATGATGTGGCAAACAATACCATGCCTACTGGCGGTGTAAGCAGACCGACCATCGAACACATGATCATAATGACGCCAAAATGAACAGGATCGACGCCAATTTGCGTCACCACGGGGAGGAACAATGGAACGGTTAATACTATTACCGCTATTCCCTCCAGGAACATGCCAAGGATAAGCAGGATGACTACAATAATAGACATTATGATCGCTGGGCTACCGGAAATTGAGAGTAGCGCTTCAACCAGCTGATTAGGTATACGCTGATGGATCAGCAGCCAACCGAAGAACCCGGCCGCCGCAATAACAAACATTACGCGCACCGTATGCACCAACGTATCCCAAATAACCTGAGGGAGATCGGAGAACTGTACTTCCTTATAAACAGCCATCGACAAGAATAACGCATAAGCACTGGCCATCACGCCAGCCTCAGTAGGCGTGAACATGCCGCCAAATACTCCTACTATTATGATTACCGGCGTCAATAGTGATAACAGTGCTGACATGAAACTACGACCGATCTCACGCCAATCAATATGGTCTCGACGTGCCATCTTGTGGCGCAGCGCATGCACATAAACAGCAAGCATCAGTGCCAAGGCCATCAGCACCCCCGGGACCACGCCTGCAAGGAATAGCTGCGCGACCGAAACCCCTGTGATCGATGAGTAGAGAACAAAAGGAATAGAGGGTGGGAAGACTGGTCCAATAGTCGACGATGCCGCAGTAATTGCAGCGGAAAAATCCGGGTCGTACTTTCGATCGGCCATGGCTTTAAGTTCCACCTGGCCCAAGCCAGCGGCATCGGCTACTGCTGCACCCGACATGCCAGAGAAAAAGAGCGAAGCGAGCACATTGACCTGGCCCAACCCACCACGAATATGGCCGACACAGGCATCTGCAAAACGGAATATTCTATGCGTTATTCCCCCCGTGTTCATCAGGTTGCCGGCAAGGATAAAAAAAGGTATCGCCAGTAGCGTGAATCCTGTTGTCGCTGAGAACATTCGTTGCGGCAACATCGACAGGATATCGAAATCCCCTTGTATCGCATAAAAACCTACAGAAACCAGTCCTAATGCTACAGCCACTGAAAGGCCAAGCCCGATCAATAGAACCAAAGCCCCGAGGATTACGAACGTAAGCATATAACACACCCTATACAGCCTGGAGCACGATCAAGCACTCCAGGCTGTATCGTAAAGTTAATCCAGGAAGCTCAGGAAAGTCTTCATGTTTTCCTCACCAACATACTCTGCAACGCGCTCTCTCGCAGGCTCCATCAGTTCCGTAAAACTGGAAAGATCGGGTTCAGTAACTTGCATGCCACGCTCTTTCAGAGCTGCAATATCTTTCTGTTCTTGATCCATAACGGCATTGCGCATCATCGTTGATGCAGCCATGCTCTCTTCACGTACAATACCCTGCTGTTCCTCAGAGAGAGAATTCCAAGTGTCCTTGTTTATTACATGGACCATGGAATTGTATACATGGTGCGTTAAAGCCAAGTGATCTTGAAACTCATCGAGGTTGTAGTGATAAATAACACTGATGGGGTTCTCCTGCCCATCAACAACTCCCTGATTCAGGGCGTTGGGAAGCTCAGGGAACGCAATCTGAGTTGTAGAGGCTCCAAGCGCCTCAAGAGCGGCGACTATCTGAAGTTCTGGGGGAGTGCGCAACTTAAGCCCTTCAACATCAGCTGGACTTTCAATTGGCTTAGCGCTGTTGGTTATATGCCGGAACCCATACTCCCAGTTCGACAGCATAACGAGGCCCTCTTCTTCAAGCTGAGGTGCAACCCACTCATAGAATGGACCATCCAGGATACTGTGGGCCTCTTCGTAGCTTCCGAAGGCAAAGGGTGTCATTACAGTGCCGAATGCCTTGACATATTTATCCAGACCACCCTGGGTCGGAAGGTTCATATCAACGACGCCTAGAACTGTCTGTTCCAGCTGCTCGGGGGGGGCGCCAAGCTCGTTCGCAGGGTAAAGCTCGACCGTAACATCACCACCAGTTCTTTCTTCGACATTCTCAGCGAACTGCAGTGCTGCTTGATGAGCCGGGTGGGACTCTGCAGCAAAGTGCGCCATCTTTAAGGAAACTTCCTCCGCATAGACTGAACTTGACAGGATGCTGGCGAGCGTACCGAATACTACTTTTTTATAATTCATCCCATAACCCTTTGATATGATTATATTTGTCGTGTGTGTTTATCGTGCCTTATCGGCCACCTACTCTTTCAGGCGTGCCTCGACGCCGGAAAATTCTTCATATGCCTTGATTACAGCAGTACAACCCTCACTACCGTGCCCCATAATGGAAGCCAAAGCATAAGTATTATGTACGGACTGAGCCATAAAAGCGGGCAACTCTGCTTGTTCTAGCCACTCAGCGTAGTAACGAACGTCTTTCTGAGCGTTTTCCAAAGACATATGCGGCGTAAAATCACGCTCAAGGGTAAGGTTGCCATAGAGGTCCATCATCCCAGACTTGCCGCCTGCCGCGGAGATAATCCCAATGACCTTGGACATATCGAGCCCCTCCTTGGCGGCGAGCGCAAACCCTTCGCACCAGGCAGCCACATTGGAAAAAGCGATATAGTTGTGAATCAGTTTTAGTCGAGTCGCATGCCCAGCGGGGCCAACATGGAAAACGTTCTCGGCATAAGCATCAAAGACCGGGCGTATGCGCTCTAACAGTGATGTTTCACCACCAAACAATACATTCACCTCGCCTCGCTCAGCATGAGCCGGGGTGCGGGTCATCGGCGCTTCGACATAGTGAACACCGGCTTTTTCACAAGCGCCGCGTAATAGATCGACATGCTCTACGGAGACCGTAGTGTGATCCAGGAATATTGCATCATCCGGTAGTGCAGCCAGAGCTCCGTCGGGGCCAAGCGCAAGAGCTTGTACCGCCTCGGCTGTCGTAATACAGACAGCGAAAACATCGGACTCAGCCGCGATCTCCACCGCTGACGCACCTTCGACGGCACCATTCTTCACTGCATCAGCGACTTTATCTGCATCAAGGTCGAAAACCGTGACGGCGAATCCTTTCGCGCAGAGGTTCTTGACGAGCCCACGCCCCATGCCACCTAAACCAACAAATCCTATCCTCGGCGCATTCATTAACGTCTCCTGAAGCTCTTGATCTGGTGCCACTCAAGCTATGGTATTTCATATTGTCTGACAACTGTTTTTAGTGCTACGTTGGTAGCATAGCCTTTCACCAACCCGATAGCGTACGGTCCAGCGGTAGCGGTGCGTTGTGGCGCAAGCGACTCAGCCAATCAGGAAGATACTTAGATGCAGGATCTGGAAATTTTCGGGCGTATTGATCGCCCTCGCAGGCTACCCGACGAGGTAGCGGTAGCTCTCACAACCGCGATTGAGGGCGGGCAGTTGCGCCCCGGTGACCGATTGCCAACGGAAGCTGTTCTTTCGGAACGTTTTGGTGTTGCCCGCACGGTGGTTCGTGAGGCGATTTCGCTCCTGAAATACGATGGCGTTGTCGACTCGCGGCGTGGCGTTGGCACCTTCATCACCGAAAGCGGGAACCGATCCGCATTTCGAATCAGTCCTGGCTGTTTCGAAAAGCGTCGCCAGATCATCAAGCTGTTTCAGCTTCGTGCGGAAGTTCAAGCTGGCGCTTCGGCGCTGGCGGCAGGCGTGCGTACTCAAGAGCAGATGCAAGGTATCGAAGAGCTTTTTGCCGAGATGGAACGCCTCGACGCACTAGGCCCGGATGAAGTCCTTGAACAACGGGTAGATACTGAACTCGATTTTTATCGCTGCATCTGCGAAGCCTCCGCCAATGAATACTATGTCGATGTTATCGGCATGATTGAAGGGAACATTCAGAGCAACTTGCGCTCTGCCTTCCTTAAGAATGCGGCTGCATCTGAGTTCGGCCCAACCATTCTCGATGAGCATCGTGCGGTGCGAGATGCACTGGCGATACAAGATGCATCGCTGGCTCGACGTGCGACACGCCTGCGATTCGAACGTGCGGCTGAACGCCTCGCCGCACGTGAAGACTTTATATGAATAACAAGGGCCAGAGATCATGAGTGACCAACGTTTACGTCACGGTGGACAAGTGCTCGTTGAAGCCTTGGAGGCACAGGGAATTGAGCGTGTATTCTGTGTCCCAGGTGAAAGTTACCTGGCCGCACTCGATGGGCTCTACCAGTCCGGGGTCGACACAATCGTTGCGAGGCACGAAGGTGGTGCTTCAATGATGGCCGAAGCCGATGGCAAGCTGACAGGCCACCCGGGAGTCGCCTTTGTGACCCGCGGGCCAGGCGCGACCAACGCTTCTTGTGGTGTGCATGTGGCGTTTCAGGATTCGACGCCGATGGTTCTGTTCATCGGCCAGGTGGCCAGCGACCAGCGTGATAGAGAAGCCTTCCAGGAGGTTGACTATCGCGCCATGTTCAGCCCGCTCGCAAAGTGGGTTGCAGAGATTGATCGTGTCGATCGAATTCCGGAGTATGTCAGCCACGCCTTCCATGTCGCACAGAGTGGCCGCCCGGGCCCCGTTGTTCTCGCATTGCCGGAAGACATGCTGTCATCCGAAGCCGGCGCAGTTCCCATTGTCCCCGCCGCAACGCTCCCCTCCGGCAAAGCAGCCGAAAGTGATGTGGCCGCGATACTCGACACACTCGCATCAGCAGAGCGCCCGTTGGTCATTGTCGGCGGTGGTGGCTGGTCAAAAGAAGCCGCTGGCGCGTTAGGCGAATTTGCCACCAAGGCCGATTTGCCAGTAGGGGCCTCTTTCAGGTGCCAGGACTATCTGGACAATCGCCATTCAAGTTACATTGGCGACATTGGCATCGGTATCAACCCCAAGCTTGCTGAAAGGGTGAAATCTGCTGATGTCATTCTTTCGCTTGGTGCCCGGCTGGGTGAAATGACCACCAGTGGCTATTCCCTGCTGACTCCACCAGTGTCCGAGCAGACTCTCATACATGTTCATGCGGACGCCGCGGAAATTGGTCGTGTCTACCGACCACGCCTGGCCGTCGTCGCGAACGCTGCTGAAATAGTCCACCAACTGGCGGATGCTGCAACAGCGCCAGACACACCTCGCCAGCAATGGACGCGTGAAGCGCGCGAGGATTACGAGGAGTGGCAACAGCCACAAGATACTCCGGGAAGCTTGAAGATGGAGCGCATCATTGCCCATCTGAATGAAACACTCGGAGACGATGCCATTCTTACCAATGGCGCGGGCAACTACTCCGCCTGGTTGCACCGTTACTATCGCTACCGCGGATGGCGTACACAACTCGCTCCCACCAGTGGCTCGATGGGCTATGGGTTGCCCGCGGCGATAGCCGCTAAACTCAGGCACCCCGAGCGAGAAGTCGTATGCCTGGCAGGCGATGGCTGTTTTCAAATGGCCATGCAGGAATTTGGTGTTGCCTGCCAGTACGGTGCCAATATCATCGTTCTCGTTTCCAACAATGGCATGTACGGAACGATAAGAATGCACCAGGAACGCACCTTCCCGGGACGACCATCGGCTACGAGAATGGTAAATCCCGATTTCGCGGACCTTGCAAGAAGCTACGGCGGGTTCGGAGCAACAGTGACAAGCGATGATGACTTTCCTGCTGCACTGCTGGCCGCACAGAATGCCGGTGTGCCAGCCATTCTGGATCTGAAGGTCGACCCGCAGGCGTTGTCCCCCAAGATGACATTGACCTCCCCTTGAATTGATGCCCCCTTCCGGAGAGTTGCACTATCTGTGCAACTCTGGAGGGGGGCACCTCAGTATTTCTGGCTCTTCGTCGTTGGGGGTGGAATTCGCCCCCTGAGCGGGACCAGGATATGACCTCCATGACGACAGGAGGTACGGCATGGACGGCACCCAGATTCTGACCCTCGGCCTGGGCCTGGGCCTGGGAGCGCCCCGGATTCTCAAGGACCAGCACCTGGATACTTCCGTGTCGCCCCACCGGTTGGACTTCTAGGTCGGCGCCGAACAGGGCAGCCTCTACCCGTGCCCCGAGTGCGGCAAGGCCTGCCCGGCGGCACTCGAACGTCTACCAGCATCTACCTGCACGCCTGCACGCCTGCACGCCTGCACGCCCGCGCGCCTCGCGCACCAAGTGCCCGGCGCATGGCGTCAAGCGCATCGAGGTGCTTTAGGCGCGCCTGGGCGGCGACTGCGCCCTGCGGTTCGAGCAGGCGGCCATGTCGCTGGTCAAGGAGATGCCGGTGCTCGCCGTCTCCCGGCACTTGGAGATCACCGGCAAGCGTTTGTGGCGCATCGTGCACCACTAGGTGGGTCGCATGCTGGGGAGCGCTGGATCTGAGTCACGTAGCCACCGTCGGCGTCGACGAAACCGCGTCCCGGCGTGGGGCAACGCTACGTGCCGGTGTGTCTCGACATGCAGCGCAAACAGGAGCCGGTAATCTTCGCCGTCCCAGGCCATGGCAAGGACGCCATCAAGGCCTTCAGCGCCTTCCTGGCGGTCCATGGCGGCGATTCGGATAATATTGTCGAGCTCGTCTGCGACATCTCATCGGCCTTCCTCAGTGGCGTGGTGGACTGTCTTCCCAAGGCCGAGGTTACGGTCGACGCGGTCCATATCGCGCAGACCTTCACCAAACGGCTGGACGAGGTGCGCAAGAAGGGGCGCAAGAAGGAGCGCCAGGAGCAGGGACACCCCAAGTCGCTACGCTGGGCACTGCTGAAAAGCCTGGAAAACGAGAACCCGACGCCCAGGCAACTGGCGACGCTCCAGGAGTTGGTGGCAGATCAGAGCGCCACGTCCGATGCCTGGGTGCGGTATGGCAGGAAAACAAAGGCCTCTTGCTGCCGTGATGGTGCACGGAGCCGGTCGACCGGATTGTCCCCCTGGGCATCGATCACACCACTGTCGCAGGTGGTGCTGAGCGTCGAGCTCAACGCGAATGGAGCCATGGCTCCAGGGAATTCATGGGAATCGTCGTTTTATCCATGGCGAGTGGTCTTCTTGGATCATGTTTAGTCAGGAACATGTTGATTATATAAGAGAAAACCACTCGTCATCGTCTTTTCTATGCCCGCTCGGTGAACAAGGCGGGATCACTCAATATTCTGAATCTGCTCGCGCATCTGCTCGATCAGGACCTTGAGTTCCACCGCGCAGCGGGTGGTGTCGGCGACCACGGACTTGGACGATAGGGTGTTGGCCTCGCGGTTCAGCTCCTGCATCAGAAAGTCGAGGCGGCGGCCCACCGGGCCCTTCTGCTTGAGCTGGCGGGCGACTTCGGCGACGTGGGTGTCGAGGCGGTCGAGTTCTTCGGCGACGTCGGCCTTGTGGGCCATCATCACGACTTCGGCCTCCAGGCGCTGGGGGTCGAGGTCGACCTCCAGGGCGTCGAGCTTGTCCTTCAGCTGCTGGCGCTGACGCTCGAGGATTTCGGGCATGCGTGCGCGGACGTCCGCCACCAGTTCGCCGATGGCGACCAGGCGCTCGTCGATCAGCGCCTTGAGCTTTTCGCCCTCGCGCTTGCGGCCGTCGATCAGGTCGTTGAGTGCGTCGTCGAACAGCGCCGTGGCGGACGCCTTGATCGCGTCGAGATCGAGGCCCGAGCTTTCCAGTACGCCGGGGTGGCCGAGCAGGGCGAGGGCGTCGGGCATGGGCGCGTCGGGCAAGGCGCTGCGCACCTCTTGCAGTGCCGTCGCCAGCGCCGTCAGGCGCTCGCCGTTGACGCTTAGCGTCTCGCTGGTCTCGCTGGCATCAAAGCGCAGGGCGGTTTCGACCTTGCCCCGGGCCAGGCGTGTGCGCAAGGCTTCGCGAAAGACCGGCTCGAGCTCGCGCAGGCTCTCCGGCAGGCGGAAGTGCGGCTCCAGGTACCGCTGATTCACCGAGCGCAGCTCCAGCTGCAGGCAGCCCCAGGGGGCCTTGGTTTCCTGGCGGGAGAAGGCGGTCATGCTGTGAACCATGGGAGTCTCCTGGACGATGACGGGGGTGGCAGGGCTGGGCCCGGCACAGGACTTTCGGCAGTGTACCCGATTGTGCCGCCAACCCGTGTAGAATGGCCGGCCTTTCCCCACAATCCATGCTCGGCGTCTGGCTCAAGGACGGCGAACAAGAGAGGTGTCATGTCCTCGGACATCCGGCGTCCCAGCGGACGCGAATTCGACCAGACTCGCGATATCAAGATCACCCGTGACTATACCTGCCACGCCGAAGGTTCGGTGCTGGTGGAGTTCGGCAATACCAAGGTGCTGTGCAACGCCAGCGTCGAGGCCGGCGTGCCACGCTGGCTGCGGGGCAAGAAGCAGGGCTGGGTGACCGCCGAGTACGGCATGCTGCCGCGAGCGACCCACACCCGCTCGGGGCGTGAGGCGGCGCGCGGCAAACAGGGCGGTCGTACCCTCGAGATTCAGCGCCTGATCGGCCGTTCGCTGCGGGCCGCGGTCAACCTGAAGAAGCTCGGCGAGTACACCATCACCGTGGACTGCGATGTGATTCAGGCCGATGGCGGCACGCGCACGGCGTCCATCACCGGTGGCTGCGTGGCGCTGGTCGATGCGATCCGCTATCTGCAGCGCGAGAAGCTGATCAAGTCAGACCCCTTCTACCAGCTCGTCAGTTCGGTGTCGGTGGGGCTCTATCGGGGCCAGCCGGTGGTCGACCTGGACTACCCGGAAGACTCCAGTGCCGATACCGACATGAACGTGGTCATCGCCCAGAGCGGCGAGCTGATCGAGGTGCAGGGTACCGCCGAGGCGGGCACCTTTAGCCGCCAGCAGCTGAACGCCTTGCTGGATCTGGCCGAGAAGGCCGGCGCTGAGCTGTTCGACCATCAGCGCGAAGCGCTGGGAATCCGCACCTAGGCGAGGTCTTGCGGCAGGCCCTCGTCGCCTGGGTAGCCTGGGCGTCGGGGCTGTTGTGCCCGGCCCGTGGCCGCTGCCATGGACAGGCTCTCGCCCGCGTAGCTGTTATGGTCAGGCTCTCGCCCGCGTAAAAGCAGCGCCGGCCCCCACGGGGGGCCGGCGCTTGCGTGTCTGGCCCCGGGCCCGGGCCAGACGGCGACACAGCAAAGGGTTAGAGCTGCAGGTCGTACTCGACGATCAGCGGCGCGAACTCGGAGAAGGTCGCGTCGCGGTCGATCCAGGCGTCGGTCACGTGGCGGCGGAAGTTCGGCCCGACGATCTGGTAATCGAGGCGCCAACCTTCCTGACGTGAGCGCGGCTGGTCCTGGTCCAGCGCCGGCCACCAGGTGTATTCATCCCCGTCGCGATTGATCTCGCGGAAGGTGTCGATGAAACCGGTGGGACCGAACACCTGATCCATCCAGGCTCGCTCTTCGGCCTTGAAGCCTGGCGTGGTCTGGTTGTCGGCCCAGTTGGCCAGGTCGATGGTCTTGTGGGCGATGTGCCAGGTGCCGCAGATGATGTACTCGCGGCGCTTGCGCGCCATCTTCGACAGGTATTCCTGGTACTGCGCCATGAACGCTTGCTTGGCCGCCGGATCCGAGCCGTCGGGCATCAGGAAGGTGGCGATCGAGAAGCGGTCGTAGTCGGCCTGCAGAAAGCGTCCTTCGTGGTCGCACTGCGGGAACCCCAGCCCATACATGATGGCCTTGGGCACCTTGCGGCAATAAAGCCCCACCCCGGAGAAACCGTCTTGTTCGGCATCGAGGAAGTAGCCCTCGTAGCCTTCCGGATAGAGGATGCTGTCGTCGAGCTCGAAGCTCTTGGCCTTCAGATTCTGAACGCAGACGACGTCGGCGTCCTGGTTGGCGAGCCAGTCGAGAAAGCCTCGACCGACGGCCTCACGGATGCCGTTGACATTGATAGTCGCGATTTTCATACATGGTCCCTTTTGCGTCGCGCGTGTATGATACCCGACGTTTCGACGTTTGGGTAAATGGCCCAGAGCGATAAACGTGATATAGCCGGAAAATCGGAAGAGGTGGCCGCGTGGCTGACACAGCAACACATCAGCAGGGCGCGCTGCGCCTCGAACCCTACCAGCGGGATTTCATCGAGTTCGCCATCGGCGAAGGCGTGCTCAGCTTCGGTGAGTTCACCCTGAAGTCGGGCCGCGTCAGCCCCTATTTCTTCAATGCGGGCCTGTTCAAGACGGGCAAGGCGCTGGCGCGACTCGGACGCTTCTACGCCAAGGCCATCGTGGCCAGTGGCCTCGACGCCGATGTGTTGTTCGGTCCGGCCTACAAGGGCATTTCCCTGGCCGCCACCACCGCCGTGGCGCTCGCCGACCATCATGACCGCGATCTGCCGTTTGCGTTCAATCGCAAGGAAGCCAAGGACCACGGCGAGGGCGGCAATATCGTCGGCGCCGCGCTCGAAGGCCGCATCCTGATCATCGACGACGTCATCACCGCCGGCACCGCCATCGGTGAGGTCATGGGCCTGATCGATGCCGCCGGTGCCAAGGCGGCGGGGGTCGTGGTGGCGCTCGATCGCCAGGAGCGCGCCGGTGATGCAGGCGCCCAGAGCGCCATCCAACAGGTCGAGGCCCGCTATGGCATCGCGGTGCTCAGCATCGTCACCCTCGACATGGTGCTGGCCTACCTCGAAGAGCACGCCGGCGATACCCTCAAGGTCCACGCCGACGCCATCCGTGCCTATCGCGATCGCTACGGCGTCGGCGCCTGAGCTGACGCGAACAGGCGATCTGGCCAGTGCGGCGCCCGGAGCGCCCGCTGGCGTGGCCGCTAGAGGGGCATCCAAGAGTGCCCCGGCGCTCGCAGCATCGCCCCGGGCCGCGGGTGCGGCTCGTGTCCTTGGCGAGGCTATCGCCTTTCTTCTCCCTGCATGATTCTCCACGGTGCGCAATTCCATGCTCGATGTGGTCCTTTATCAGCCGGAGATTCCTCCCAACACCGGTAACCTGATTCGGCTCTGTGCCAATACCGGATTTCGCCTGCACTTAATTAAGCCGTTGGGCTTTACCTTAGACGACAAGCGCTTGAAGCGCGCGGGACTCGACTATCACGAGTGGGCCCGAGTCCGGGTGCATGCCGACTGGGCGGCCTTCGTGGCGACGGTCGCGCCTGAACGTGTCTTCGCGGTGTCGACCCGCGGGCGTCACGGCTATCATGAGCCGAGCTATCGGCCCGGTGACGCCCTGGTGTTCGGCCCCGAGACTCGCGGCCTGCCCCAGGCGATGCTCGATGTCCTGCCCGAGGAGCAGCGTCTGCGCATTCCGATGCTGCCCGACAGCCGTAGCCTGAACCTGTCCAACGCCTGCGCGGTGCTGGTGTTCGAGGCCTGGCGACAACTCGACTTCGACGGCGCCGCGCTACCGGCGGCCGGCGCCAGGGATGAAACATGAGCTCTCCCCACAGCGGTGGCACGAAATCGATTCGCGAGCGCATCCGTGGCCTGAACCCACGCCAGCAGGAGGCCGTGCACTATATCGACGGCCCTTGCCTGGTGCTGGCCGGTGCCGGCTCCGGCAAGACCAGCGTGATCACCACCAAGATCGCGTACCTGGTGCAGGAGTGCGGCATGAGTGCCCGGCGCATCGCCGCCGTGACCTTCACCAACAAGGCCGCGCGGGAAATGAAGGAGCGGGTCGGCTCGATGCTCAAGGGCCGCGAAGGCCACGGCCTGACGGTCTCCACCTTTCATACCCTGGGGCTCAACATCATCCGCGGCGAGCTCAAGGCCCTGGGCTACAAGCCGGGGTTCTCGCTGTTCGACCCGGAAGACGCCAAGGCCCTGCTGCGCGATTTGATGAACAA
Organism: Halomonas sp. V046; assembly: GCF_052645355.1. Lineage (NCBI taxonomy): Bacteria > Pseudomonadati > Pseudomonadota > Gammaproteobacteria > Oceanospirillales > Halomonadaceae > Halomonas > Halomonas sp. V046. The sequence goes on along the minus strand of NZ_JBQXYF010000014.1, from coordinate 68,035 downwards.
GGACGCCCAGGTCGATGCCGACCAGATCAACCAGGTCCAGTCGACCATCTCGACCTGGAAGAATGACCTGGTGCTGCCGGCCCAGGCGCTGTCCCACGCCGCCGACGAGAACGAGCAGTACGCGGCCCGGGTCTACGAGGCCTATGTACGCCATCTCAAGGCCTACAATGCGGTGGATTTCGACGACCTGATCCTGCTGCCGGTGGTGTTGCTGCGTGACAACCCCGAGGCGTTGGAGCGCTGGCGGCGCAAGATTCACTACATGCTGGTCGACGAGTACCAGGACACCAACATCAGCCAGTACATGCTCGTGCGCATGCTGATGGCCGAGCGTCAGACCTTCACCGTGGTCGGCGATGACGATCAGTCGATCTACGCCTGGCGCGGCGCGCGTCCCGAGAATCTGGTGACCCTTGGTGAGGACTTCCCGCGGTTGAACGTGATCAAGCTGGAGCAGAACTACCGCTCCACCGGCACTATTCTGCGCGCCGCCAACACCCTGATCGCCAACAACCCCCACGTCTATGAAAAGACGCTGTGGTCGGACATGGGCCAGGGCGATCCGATCCGGGTGGTGGTGACCCGTCACGAGGAAGCCGAGACCGAGCGCGTCGCCAGCGAGATTCTCACCCGGCGTATCAAGGAGCGCGCCGAGTGGCGCGACTTCGCGGTGCTCTATCGCGGCAACTTCCAGGCGCGCCTGCTGGAGCTGAAGCTGCAGCACTACCAGATCCCGTACAAGCTTTCCGGCGGCACCTCGTTCTTTTCCCGGGGCGAGATCAAGGACGCCATGGCTTATCTGCGTCTGCTGATCAACCCGGCCGACGATAACGCCTTCCTGCGCATCGTCAACGTGCCGCGCCGCGAAATCGGCCCGACGACGTTGGAGAAGCTGGCCAACTATGCCACCGACCGTGGTGCCTCGCTGTTCGCCGCCTGCCATGAGATGGGCCTGGCCGAGCAATTGCCGGCCCGGGCGGTGGAGCGTCTGACCCGCTTTACCCACTTCATCGACGGCGTGCGTCGGCGCATGGACGAGGGCGATGCCATCGCCGCCATTCGGGAGATGATGCGTGAGATGGACTACGAGGCCTGGCTGTATCAGAACGCCAGTGCCCCGACCATCGCCGAGCGGCGCATGGGCAACGTCTGGATCCTGATCGACCAACTCGAAAAGTCGATGCAGGCCGATCCCGAGGACAATACCGAGAGCACCGAGACCGAGACCGATGACGTACAGTCGGCGATCTCGCGCCTGGTGCTGCGTGACATCCTCGAGCAGCAGGCCGAAGAAGACGACTCCGACCGGGTGCAGCTTCTGACCATGCACGCCTCCAAGGGTCTGGAGTTTCCCCACGTCTACCTGATGGGGCTGGAAGAAGAGCTGTTGCCCCACCGCAACGCCATCGAAGTGGGCACGGTAGAAGAAGAGCGCCGCCTGGCCTACGTCGGCATCACCCGCGCCCGGCGTACCCTGACCATGACCCTGGCCCGCCAGCGCAAGACCTTCGGCGAGCTGATGGACTGCGCCCCGAGCCGGTTTCTCGACGAGTTGCCGCCGGAGGATCTGGACTGGGAAGGTCGCGCCGATCGTGAAGACCCGGAGCGCAAGCAGGAGCGTGGCAAGAGCGCCATCGCCGGCCTGCGCTCGCTGCTGGACTGAGCCCCAGGTGGAACGCACCTTATCCCCAACCCCTTGGCTGGATTGGGTGTGGATAAGCGGAAGGGGCGAAGGTCGAGTGCTTGCTTGACGTTGCAGGGAAGGTGTCGAGCGAGCGGTCAGTCCTTGACCAAACCAGACGAAAGCGGGGCGCCCAAGGGCGCCCCGCTGTCATGTCACACCAGACCACGCCTCGATCGCTTACTCGACCAGGTAGTCCACGGCGGCCTTGACCTCGGCATCGGACAGGCTCGGGTTGCCGCCCTTGGGCGGCATCACATTGAGGCCGTTGATGGCGTGGTCATAGACCGTCTCGATGCCTTGGGCCAGGCGCGGCTCCCAGGCGGCGGCATCGCCGCGCTTGGGGGCCCCGGCGACGCCGGTGTCGTGGCAGGCGAAGCACACGCTGGTGTAGATGGCCTGGCCGTCGATGGCCGGGGCGGCGGGTTCTGCCGCCGCATCGTCATTGGTAGCCGAATCGCCAGCGGCGGCAGTGGCGTCTTCACCGCTATCCGCGGCAGCGGATTCTTCGCCAGCGGCGGCAGTGGTTTCTTCGCCACTATCCGCGGCTGTGGTTTCTTCGCCGCTATCCGCGGCAGCCGTTGCTTCGCCAGCGGCGGCAGTGGTTTCTTCACCACTATCCGCAGCAGCTGCATCGCCAGCGGTCTCTTCACCGCTATCCGCGGCGGCGTCACCGCCAGCGGCAGCCGGCACATCCATCACCGGTTCGAGCAGGTAAGCGACGGCGGCGTGGACTTCCTCATCGGAAAGGTTCGGGTTGCCGCCTCGGGCCGGCATGGCATTGAAGCCGTTCAAGGCGTGGTCCAGCAGTGTCTCGAAGCCTTTGCCGGTGCGCTCGGCCCAGGCGGCTTCGTCGCCATGCTTGGGTGCCCCGGCGGCGCCGGTGTCGTGGCAGGCCATGCAGACGCTGCCGTAGATGGCTTCTCCGTCGATGCCACCGCCGCTATCCGTGGCCTCACCACCAGAAGCCGCCGCCGCGGTTCCACAGTCTTCGCCCTGAAGGCAGAGCTTGCCTACCGGTTCCAGGCGCTTGGCCATGGCCTCGAGATCGGCGTCGTCCTGTGCCATCGCCTGGCCGGTGGCCAGGCCCAGGGTGATCAGGCACCCCATGATCAGCTTGCTGGAATTCACTCGAACCACCTCTGTTTACGGTCGTGTTTATTGCTTCTTGTTGGGGTGGCAACACCCACGGAGAACGTTCCCTCGCCGTGTCGTGCGCTGTGTCGGCAGTATAGCGAGATCCCCATCGCCGGGAAAATGGGTCGATTGCCGCAGCGCGCCAGACGACAGCGGTATCCGACGCCTTCCCGGGTGGACACTACAAGGCACTCAAGGTAGGATACGGCTCGCCTCGCGTCGATACGCGTAGCGTCGCGCGCCCTTAGCTCAGCTGGATAGAGCGTTGCCCTCCGGAGGCAAAGGTCATAGGTTCGAATCCTATAGGGCGCGCCAACGAATTCAAGGGCTTACGGTTATCCGTAAGCCCTTTTTCGTGCCCGCCTTACGTCCAGTCGATATTTTCTCCTCGGCACGGCCTTTCCGCTATTGCGTTAGCCCGACATGGTGATATTCCACCACAGCAGCCCCAATTCCATCTCAAGCGCCATCCCAAGGCACTCATCTTTCGGTTTTTTTGCCGTTTCGCGTGGGCAGGTCACGTGCAAGTTTGCTGATCTGAGTCAATCGGCGCTGGGCCGCAGGGCGAGGACAGGGAGGCGCACGCGGTGATACGGGTGACAAGCGCGACCCGGTCGTCGATAGCCGCGCCATGGCGGTGGACGGACGGCTTCAAGGGGGATTTGCCGCTCTGGTGTGGCGCTGCGTCGACAATGGTCGCTTCGGTTTGGCCATGATCCGGTCATGCATCTCTTGGCCTGGGGTGGCGTGGCTCTGGGGTACCGTCGCACGGAATCGCCGCTCATGGTCGTCGGGCTGATGCCGTTGATGCCTCACCGCCACGGCGGAACCTGAACGTCTGCGCCTGTCTCGAAGCTGCGCCGTTGCGAGGAGCTGCGTGCCGATGGTGGCTGTTGTGAACCAGGCGGAATGGTGCAAGCGAAAGCAGAGCCTGTGGGTCGATGGAGACCCCTCGGTGGCGAGAAGGGAGGAACTAGGGCCAATTTCCAAACAGAAGCGTCCTCAGGGCGTGTCTCTGGTCTTCGCAAGGCTGTTTATGGGCCGCGGTTGTCATGCAGTCGGAACGGGGGTGGTCCAACACTGCTACGCTATACTCGATGCTATGGCGCTATACTCGATGCTATGGCGCTATACTCGATGCTATGGCGGCCTGTTCGAGTTGATGGTTATATTTTGTTAAGCATGAGTCTGTTGGTCGCTTATGTGCGCTTTCACTGATGGGCAGGGGGTGTGTAGTCGACCATGGCAAGTAGATGGCAAGTAGATGGCAATTCAGGCGGAACGTACGATTTGTTGTAGGTTTCATGGTATGTGGGGTGTCGGTATTACCGTGTCTTTCCGCGTTGGATGGCACCATGCTGGCGAGCAATGGTCGGGTGATGATTTTTGAAACGATAAGATGATAAGGCTCTGCGTGTCGATAGGTGAAATCGACAAGGGAGGGAGGGGTGGGTCAAGATACGTCTGAGTACGCAGATGCTGCTGATAAACGAGCTAAGACCATTGCCGGACTTTCCGGTGGTATGATATTACTGCTGCCCGGGTTTATCAAAAACTTCGTGATTCCTCACGAGGTTTTTTGGCTTTTCGGATTAAGTGCAGTCTTTGCCGCGATGTCGCTTATTTTGGCAACGGCTTCCTTCATGCTCGCAGATGCGAACATTCGACGTATAGCTCTAGGCGTACCACCAAACTGGCCGAAGTATCATGTGATGTATGGTTTGTCAGTTAACGCATTTGCTGCTGCCATACTCATGTTTTCTGCGTTCGCGCTTATGAACTCATCAGACTTTACGCGGCTGGAGCTGAAGCCGGTCGATATTGTGCTCGATAAATCTGTTGCAGGGCCAGAAGAAACAATTGAGTTAACGGCTGTGTCGAGTAACACGGTTGAACCTGATGCGTTCAAATGGAGCGCATCGAGTGGAATTCTATTCGATGATAATGAAAGCTCGGTGACCTGGTTAAGTCCGTCAGGTGCTAGCGATAGTGGCTGGGTTGAAATAACTGTTGCAGTCAGGTTCGGTGAAGAGGAGCAAGTCGAGTCAACCCGGGTTTTGTTCATTTCCCCTGTGGCGAGAAGCTCGGAAACAAACTTATATGCCGAGTCACTTCCAGAATTATCGTTGCTCAACGTTCGGGAAGTGCCACGGCATCCGCCAGTATCCAGCCGATGCTCGTCTTGGCAGGCAGATCATTCACGCTGGGGGGCGCGCTCGGTGACCCCGGCGTTCGCACAGACGGTGGGGAGGGACGATTTTACCCAGTGGCCTCCGTACTTGCCTATTCCCAGTTTGCCTGGACCGCGTGAGTGTTGTAGCACCTCCGCGAGGCAGTGGCCATTCTGTGATGAAATGTGCTGATAACCACATGGGTAGTTGTTGGGCCCCTGGCTATCGATGATGGTTCGATAGCGGAAACACCCAGTATCGCCTCCTTACCTCGCCATGCTCGCTCCGTGCTCTCGTCGCCCCAGGCTCGTTGAACCAGGCTCGTCGACCCAGCCCCCAGGACAATCCTCCCCTTTGAATAATCATTGTTTATTCAAAGAATAATATTTCGCAAATTGCCTTATACAACCCGTTGGCCGAGGCTCGGTTGACGCTCGCGGCGTTTTTTCCGGCGGGCCCCCGCAAGCCATAACCACAAAGTCGCAACGGGTAACTCTATGACTTCCAAGACGCTTTCTGTTTTGACGCTCGGCGCTCTTGCCGCCCTCTCCACCTCGGCCCAGGCCCTCGACATCAAGCTTGGTCACGTGTTGGCCCCGACCCATAGCTGGAACATCGCCGCCGAAGGCTTCGCCGAGGACGTGCGCGAGGCCACCGACGGCCGGGTCAATTTCCAGGTCTTCCCCAGCGGCCAGCTCGGCAACGAGAAGACCATGGTCGAGGGGATGCAGATCGGAAGCGTGCCGGCGGGGGTGATCGGCTGCGGTTCCTTCCAGCCGCTGGATGCCAGGTTCGGCATCGTCGAACTACCTTATTCCTGGTCCGACCGCGAGAACGCCTACGCGGCCTATGACGGCGAGTTGGGCGCGGCGCTGGAGGACATCGCCGGGCAGTACAACATGAAGATCCTGTCGTGGTGGGAGAACGGCTTTCGCCACGTGACCAACAATCGCGGGCCGATCGAGACGCCGGAGGACCTGGCCGGGCTCAAGATTCGCGTCACCCCGGACAAGATGCGCCTGGATACCTTCACCGCCCTCGGCGCGAGCCCCGCGCCGCTGTCCTTCGGCGAGCTCTATTCGGCGCTGCAACAGGGGGTGTTCGACGCCCAGGAAAACCCGCTGTCGATTATCCATTCCTCGTCCTTCTTCGAGGTACAGGACTACGTCTCGCTGACCGGGCACGTCTGGGCACCGGCCTGCCTGACGGTGGCGAACAACGTCTGGAACCGCCTCTCCGAGGAGGACCAGGGGGTGGTCCAGGAGCTGGCCGACAGCTGGCGGGACGAGCAACGCGCCATGACCCAGGAAGACGACTCTCGCCTGGTTGCCGAACTCGAAGCCGAAGGCATGCAGGTCAACGAGGTCGATACCGCACCGTTCAATGCCGCCGTTCAGGGCGTCTGGGACGAGTACGAGAGTGTCTTCGGCAGTGACCTGATGGCGCTGGTGAAGCGCTACCGCGAAGGGCAGTAAGCCTCATGTCCTCATCGTCCCATGCCCATGCCCTGATCCACAGGCTCAGCCAGCTGTGCCTGGCGCTGGCCGGACTCGGTGCCGCCTTGCTGGCGGGGCTGGTGGCCTACTCGGTGTTCATGCGCTGGGTGATGGGGGCGCCTCCGCACTGGGCGGAGGAGCTGCCCCAGTTGATCCTGGTGTGGACGGCGCTGTTGGCCGCGGTGGCCTGTACCCACAAGCGCAGTCACCTGAACGCCGGGCTGATGCCGTTGCTCGTTGCCTCGGCGACGGCACGGCGGGTGATCACCCGGGTCACCGACCTGGTACTGCTCGTCATGCTGATCATCCTGGCCAAGGCCGGCTGGGACCTGGCCTGGCTGACCATGTCTCAGACCACCACCGCGTTGCAGCTGCCCGCTGGCCTTGTGTACCTGTCGGTGCCGGTGAGCTGCGTGGCCATGGCGCTGATGCAGTGTGACCACCTACTCACCGGGGAGAACCCTTCATGACCCTCGGCGCCCTGACCCTGGTGGGGGTCTTTGCCCTCGCCATTCTGATCGATATTCCGATCGCCTTCGGCCTGATCCTGGCGGTGCTGTCTTACCTGTTGATGTTTGGCGCGGCACCGATGATGGTCTCCGCCCAGCAGTTCGTGGCGGGCATGGAGAGCTTCACCCTGCTCGCCATTCCGCTGTTCGTGATGGCCGCCCAATTGATGAACCATGCCGGCCTGACCCAGCGCCTGGTACGCCTGTGCATGGCGCTTGTCGGCGATATTCGCGGTGGCCTGGCGGTGGTGGCGGTGCTCGCCTGCATGATGTTCGGGGCCCTGTCGGGTTCCGGTGTCGCCGATGTCATCGCCATCGGCAGCATGCTGCTGCCGGCGATGCACAGAAGCGGCTACCACCGCGGCTTCAGCAGTGCGCTGGTCGGCACGGCGAGCTCCATCGGTACGGTGATACCGCCGAGCATCGTGATGATCGTCTACGGCACCACCTCCAATACGTCGGTCGGCAAGCTGTTCATGGGCGGCGTGATTCCCGGCTTGCTGCTGACCATGGCGCTGGTCGGGGTGGCGATATTCGTGTCGCGTCGCCATGGTTGGTCCGGCGGCGCCAAGCCAGAGCCCGGCGAGCGGAGGCAGGCGTTCATTGGTGCGTTGCCGGCGCTGCTGGTGCCGGTGTTGATCATCGGCGGGATCCGCTTTGGGGTCTTCACTCCGACGGAGGCCGCGGCCTCGGCCATCGTCTACGCGCTGATCGTCGGCGCCCTGGTCTATCGCAGCCTGAGCCTCAGGGCCATCGTCGACAGTGTCATTGCCACCGCCGAAACCTCCGGGGCGATTCTGGTGATCATCGGTGCCGCCGGCATGTTCGCCTGGGGGCTGACCTATGAGCAGGTGCCCCAGGCCATCGCCGCGCTGATCGGCGAGATCACCGATAGCCGCCACGGCGTGCTGTTGCTGCTGACCCTGGTGCTGCTGGTGCTGGGTTCCTTCATGGAGAGCATCGCCATCATCATCATTGTCACGCCGATCGTGATGCCGCTGCTGTCGCAGTATGGCATCGATCCTGTGCACTTCGGCGTGCTGCTGACGGTCAACCTGGCGATTGGCGCCAATACGCCGCCGCTCGGGGTCGATCTGATGGCCGCCTGTCGCATCGCCGGCATCAGCGTCATGGAATCGCTTAGGCCGCTCGCCCTGATGCTGGGCGCGATGATCGCGGTGCTGATGCTGATCACCTTCGTGCCCGAGATCGTGCTGTTCCTGCCGAACCTGATGGAGTGATGCCTGTGCCCAACCCGAGCCTATCGACGTGTCGTAGCTGGCTGTTCGTGCCGGGGCATGACCCCGTGCGTCTCGACCAGGCGCTGGCCTGTGGGGCCGAAGCCATCGTCGTCGATCTCGAGGAGTTCACGCCGGCGCCGCATCGCGGCGCTGCCTGCGCGGACTTCCTTGCCTTCGCCAACGACTGCCGTCGCCTGGGTAGATTGCCCGCGGCTCGCATCAACCGCCTCGCGGACGGCGGCCATGGTGAGCTGGCCGAGCTGATGCCAGCGGTCCCGGCGGCAATCTTCCTGCCGCGGGTCGAGTCGGCGCAGGACGTCACTGCCCTCGACCTGGCCCTTCATGTCGAGGAGGCGCGCCGCGGCCTCGAGCCGGGATCGACGGCCCTGGTCCCGACCCTGGAGACGAGCCGTGGCATCGAACGAGCCCACGAGATCCTCGCTGCCAGCGCCAGAACATCGGCGGCGCTGGTCGGCACCGGTGACCTGGCACGTGACCTCGGCCTTTCAGCGAGCGCCGCTGACGACGAGCGTGTGGCGGCGCTGGCGCCCTGGCGAGTGCGTTTTCTCGCCGCCTGCCGTGACGCCGGATGCCTGGCCATCGACGGCCCCTGGCCCCAGGCGACGGGCTTCGCGGCGGACCAGGACTGGTCCATGGCGCAGGGCTACCGTGCTCGCTGCGTGGTCGATCCCGGCCAGGTACCGCTGCTGCATCGGATGCTGGGTGACGCCACCCCCGCCACCCCGGACGCGGCTTCACACAAGACCAACAATGACGAGCGAGAGCCCTGATATGAGCCCTGATACGAGCCCTGATACGAGCCCTGACATGAGCGCTGATACGAGCCCTGATACGAGCCCGGATACGAGCATGAGCCCTGATACGAGACCGGACGGCAGCCAGCCAACCGCCACACAGGCGTCGTCGATATCCTGCCGCAACGGTGGCCAGATCCTGATGGACCAGCTGCGTCGCCACGGTGCCCGCCGTGTCTTTCTCGTGCCCGGCGAAAGCTACCTGCCGTGCATCGATGCCCTGAACGAGCATCGTGGTGCCATCGAGCCCATCGTCTGTCGCCAGGAAAGCGGCGCCGCCTACATGGCCGAGGCTTACGGCAAGCTGACCAACGAGCCCGGCATCTGCTTCGTCACCCGGGGCCCCGGGGCGACCAATGCCTCCATCGGCGTGCACACCGCCTACCAGGACTCGACGCCGATGATTCTGTTTATCGGCCAGGTCGGCAACGACTTCGTCGAGCGCGAGGCGTTCCAGGAGATCGACTACCGGCGGATGTTCGGGCCCATGGCCAAGTGGGTGGCTCAGATAGACGCCACCGACCGCATTCCCGAGTACATCGCCAGGGCGTATCGCGTGGCGACCAGTGGCCGTCCCGGCCCCGTGGTGCTGGCGTTGCCCGAAGACACCCTGTGGGGCGAGGCCGAGGTGGCCGATACGTCGCCCATGGCGCCGCTGCATGCGTACCCGGGGGCGCATCAGCTGGCGGAGCTCAAGGCTCGCCTGGCCGAGGCCGAGCGTCCCTTGCTGTTGATCGGTGGCAGTGGCTGGACCGAGCAGGCCCAGGCCCAGATGGCCGCCTTCGCCGAGCGTTTCGATCTGCCGGTGGGGGTGGCCTGGCGCCGTCTGGAGTGCTTCGATCAACGCGATCCGCACTTCGTCGGTCATGTCGGTTTCGCCATGCACGACGCCCTGCGCGAGCGCCTGACGCGCTGCGACCTGTTGATCGCGGTGGGTACTCGCATGGGTGAGCCTACCAGCGAAGGCTATTCCTGGATCAGCTCGCCCACGCCGAGCCAGGACCTGGTGCATGTCTATCCCGATCCCGAGGAATTGGGCCGGGTCTATCATGCCGAGCTCGCGATCAACGCCGACGTGGTCGGCTTTGCCGCCGCGCTCGATGGGCTTGCGCCGGACGCCGTGCCGCGCTGGAGCGAGGAGACGCGAGCCGCGCGAGCCGAGTATCTCGCCACCCTCGAGCCACAGCCGTCTCCCGGGCCGCTAAGCCTCGACCGCGTCGCGGTGAGCGTCGATCGGGTGCTCGATGGTCACGGCTGCATCACCGTCGGTGCTGGCAACTACGCACTCTATGCGCACCGCTACGTGCGCTTTTCCGGGCTCGGGAGTTCCCTGGCGCCCACCGTCGGCTCCATGGGCTACGGCCTGCCGGCGGCGATCTCGTTCAAGCTCGAGCACCCCGACCGGCCCTCGGTGTGCTTCGCCGGTGACGGTTGTTTTCAGATGAATCTGCAGGAGCTCGGTGTGGCGCTGCAGTATCGCCTCGGCATCGTCGTTATCCTGTTCAACAACGGCATGTGGGGCACCATCCGCGCCCATCAGGAAAACGACTTCCCGGGCCGCGAGATCGCACTGACCTTCTTAAATCCCGCCTTTACCACCCTGGTCGAGTCCTACGGCGGTCAGGGTGAGGTGGTGGACCGCGATGACGACTTCGAGCCGGCGCTGCGTCGGGCGCTCGACTTCGCCGAACGCGAGAAGCTGCCGGCGTTGATCGAGCTGCGCTATGAAGCCGACGGCATCGCCCCGGGCAAGCGCCTGAGTGCCATTCGCGACGCGGCCCTGGCTCGCCAATCGGCCCAGCAGGGGACCTGAACGGCCGGGCCTGGGCGGCTCAAGCGGATCGATGCGGCGAAAGGACTTGTGGCGGTGTGGCGGGCCAGGCTGCGCCGCGGGGCGCTCAGTCGTCCCACGGTGGCGGTGGGGCGACCGGGCCGTTGGAGGGCGCGTGCGGTGACGGTAAAGAGTGGGCATCGGGCGACTGTAAAGCCTGCGGGTCGGGCGCCTGTGACGATGACGCGCCCGGCTCCGGTTGTGCAATCCCGGTGGTCAGGCGGTCTTCCATCGGCACCTTGGCCATGGCATTGAGGAAGAAGTCGATGAAGGTCGTTTCCGCCACGTTGTTGCGACCTTCGCGATGCCACATCACGTGCAGATCGATATCGGCGACCCCGGCGTAGGGCGGTAGCGGCCATAGCTGACCGTCTGCCACGTCGCGGGCCACCAGGTGCTCGGGCATGCAACCGATGCCCCAACCCGCCATGACCATGCGCTCGATCTCCTGCAGCCGGCTGGACTGGCCGACCACCGCGCCTTGCAGGCCGTGCTGGGCACGAAACACCGCCAGCGGCGAGAGCACGCCGTCGAGCTGCTCGCTGCCGAAGGACACGTAGGGCTCGCGGTGGAGTTCGTCCATCGGCAGGTTGTCGCGGCCGAACAGGCGATGGCTGCGCCCGCAATAGAGGCGATAGCGCTGGCGCGCCAGCACTTGGCTGTTGAGGGTCTCGGGGCAGGTCTGCGACAGGCAGATGCCGAGCGCACTCTGGCGCTGGGACAGGGCGTGCTGGACCTCCTGGCTCGACATGTCTTCGATCTCGAAGGTGATCTGCGGGTACTGGCGATGGAAAGTCGCCAGCACGCTGTCGAGAAAGGCACACTGGATACCGGTAATAAAGGCCAGCGAGACGTGGCCGGCGACCTCCGGATCCGATTCGCCCACCGAGGCCGCCAGGCGTGCCACGTTGGCGTAGATGTCCACCGCCTCGCGATACACCAGCTGGCCTGCCTGGGTGACGCGAAAGTGATGGCTATCGCGCTCGATAAGCTTCTGTCCGAGGCGCTCTTCGAGGCGTTTCAGCGATAGGCTGACGGCGGGCTGCGACAGATAAAGGCGCACCGCCGCTCGACTGACGCTTTCTTCCTGCACGATGACGATAAAGGTGCGTAGCAGGTTCCAGTCGAGGGTGTCGTGAATCGGCCGCATGGTCGAGTCCTTCCAGGGGGCAGGGGGCCTCTGTGCTGCGCGAGGCGTTGAGCGGGGGCTAAGCCGCGGCGGTCTGCCTGAGTCCGCTACCGGCCGGTGTCGCGAGCAGTGCCTAGCGTATGCGTTGACAAGACCCGGCAACATCCATGGTTATTGCCTTGCCGAAGAATACCGCCGTGCCGGCGCAAGGTCACCCGCCAGGCATGGATTTGGTGAGGAGGAAGCTGAGGTCCGGAGGAGTGAGAATTCTGGTCCTTGGAGGGTTTGCAACGGCGTTTTCTTTTTTTTGTCGGGGACTTTTCCTTAAAGTTATGGCTTTTGTCCCAGGAAATAGATTTTTGTTGCGGTATTTTTTTGTTTTTATTATTTTTCTTTTAGATACTTAACGGTCTGTTTTTTTCATATTTTTTTCTGAATATCTTACTGTCTTTTTTGTGGTATTGGTGAGTTTTCTAGGAATGTTCTCTGCCATTTGTCATTAATTCCTCCAGTCGTATTGTGGCTTTAATTGGAGTGGTTATTGTATTGTCGGCTTGTATTAATCTGGCAAATTCAAAATATTAAAATTCGAAAAACTCCATGAGACGTTTTTCGTTGACCCAGGCCCATTCGGCTGACTAGATTGAAACGGTATCGTCGATTTCGACCGCATTACTTTCCCTGGCTGCACCATCGTGATGCAAACCTCTCCCGGGGCCTGGCCATAGTGGGCTGCGATGGCGCACGAGGGACCACAACAACCATAAATGCGAGGAAGATCATGAATCGCTCCCTGAAACGTTTCACCCGATCCGCCCTTTCCCTGTCCGCCCTGACACTCGCGACGGCACCCCTGGCCACCCAGGCCCTGGCGGTCGACCTGCGTATGCTGTCGAGCTATGACCTGACCTCGGCCTACACCCGCGAAGTCGCCCAGCGCTATATCGCCAATGTCGAAAGCGCCAGCGATGGCGACGTCACCATCGCCCTGAATGGCCCCGATGTGGTGCCGCCGTTCGAGCAGCTTCAGCCGGTTTCGGCAGGGGTGTTCGATCTGCTCTACACCCACGGCGCGTATCACACCAATACCACCGGCGTCGGTGCGGCCATGGACGCGGTGTTCGTGGATCCGGCCAAGACCCGTGAATCGGGGTTGTGGGACTTCATCGACGGTCAGTACAACGAGCTCGGCCTGAAGCTGTTGGCGATTCCGCCGCTTGGCTCCAGCGGCTTCCAGTACGTGCTCAAGGAGCCCATCGAAGGCTCTCCGGGGCTCGAGGGCATGCGCCTGCGCGGCAGCCCGACCTACACCAACGTGACCCAGGGCCTCGGTGGCACCCCGGTGTTGATGTCCAGCGGTGACGTCTACTCGTCGCTCGATCGTAACGTCATCGACGGGGCGGCCTGGGGCCTCAACGGCGTTCAGGACCTGGGCTGGCATGAGGTCGCCAGCTACTTCACCAAGCCGACCTTCGGTCAGACCTACACCTACCTGTTGATGAACTTGAACAAGTTCGAAGGCCTCAGCGAGGACGAGCAGCAGGTGCTGCTGGAGCAGGGCCAGGCGCTGGAGAACGAAATCAGCGGTGTGCTCGATGAACTGGCCGTCGAAGAGTGGGCCTCACTCAAGGAGCTCGGCATGCAGGAAACCGAGTTCGCCCCGGAAGATGCCGAGCGCCTCGACGCCCTCGTCACCGAAGGCATCTGGCAGCTCGGCCTGGACAAGTCGCCCGAGGCCGTCGGCGAGATGCGCGAGATCGCCGAAGCCAACGACATGACCCCCTGACACCGAGCGGATTTCTCCCATGCTGGCTACCTTGGCCCGATGCCACGACCGCCTGACCCGATTCGGCTTCTACCTCGGCGGTGCCACCCTGTGTGGCATCGTCGTGTGTTTCTGGGTCGAGGTCGTGGCGCGCTATTTCTTCAACGCCCCGACCCTATGGTCGAGCTCCATCGTCGCTTATTGCCTGTGCCTGTCGGCGAGCCTGGCGATGCCGGAGCTGGCTCGCACCCGGGGTCACATCGCCATCAGCGTGCTCCAGGACAGCTTGCCCAGCGCGCGGCGCCAGGGCTTCGAGCGCTTCACCTCGTTGCTGACGGCGGTGGTCTGCCTGCTGGCGGCGTGGATGTTGATCAGCGAGAGTCTGCGTCAGTTGGCCAGCGGCACCACCACCGCCATGGGGCTCGATATTCCCAAGGTCTGGGTCTCGAGCTTCATCGGTTACGGCTTTACCAATACGGCGCTGCACTTTCTGCGCCGCGCGCTATGGCCTGCCACCGTCGAGTGGCCAGACGACGGCCCCGACGATAACGACGCGGGCAACACGGGCAACAACAACAGCCAGAACAGCACTCACAACAACAACGAACAGGAGGCCTGAGCGATGGAGTGGTACATGACTCTGGGCATCGCCGTTGCCCTCCTGATGGGCCTGTTCGCCCTCGGCGTGCCGGTGTTCGTCGCCTTTCTCGCGATCAACGTGGCCGGCACCTACTGGCTGATGGGCAGCGCCGGCTTCGGGCTCTTCGCCAACAGTGTCTATGACACCGTCACCTCGGAAACCCTGACCACCATCGCGCTCTTCGTGCTGATGGGCGAACTGCTGTTTCGCTCCGGCTCGATCGACGTCATCTTCGATGCCCTCGATACCCTGATGGGGCGCATCAAGGGCCGGCTGTACTTCTTCGTGGTGGCGCTGTCGACGCTGTTTGGCGCGCTGTCCGGCTCGGCGTTGGCGGTTACCGCCATGCTCAGCCGCTCGGCGCTGCCGACCATGCAGGAGCGAGGCTACGACGATCGCCTGTCGATCGGGCTCATCCTCGGGGGCGCGGGGCTGGCGCCGATCATCCCGCCGAGCCTTTTGGTGATCATCATCGGCTCGATGGTCGATGTCTCCATCGCTCGGCTGCTGATCGCCGGCATCGTGCCCGGCATGCTGCTGGCCGGGCTGTTCGTGGCCTACGTGGTCGTGCGCATCTCGCTGGACCCCTCCCGGGCACCGGCGGTGGACGACTCGGGCGGTGGCAGCTGGCGCGAGCGGGGCCGCGCGCTTGGCAACATGGCGCCGTTCTCGATCATCATCTTCTCGGTACTGGGGCTGATGATGCTGGGCGTGGCGACGCCGTCGGAATCGGCGGCGACCGGCGTGCTGGGGGCCATACTGGTGGCCTGCTACTACCGTAAGTTCAGCCTCAAGATGGCCGGTCAGGCGTTGCTGTCATCGCTGTCGATCAGCGCCATGATCATCACCATCCTGGCCTGCTCGAAGCTGTTCAGCCAGCTGTTGTCGTTTACCGGTGCGACCTCTGGCCTGGTGGCGGCGGCGACCGCCATGAACCTGGATGCCGGCTGGATGCTGCTGCTGTTGATGCTGATTCCGCTGATCGCCTGCATGTTCATCGACCAGATCGCCTTCATGATGGTGGTCATTCCGATCTACGCCCCGCTGGTGAAGGCCTACGGCTTCGACCCGGTATGGTTCTGGACGCTGTTTCTGATCAACCTGGCCGTGGGCAGCCTGACGCCGCCCTTTGGCTACAACCTGTTCGCGGTCAAGGGCGGCGCACCCTCGGTGTCGATGCCGACCATCTATGCCGCGGCCTGGCCCATCGTGCTGTGCTTTCTGTTCGGCATGATGGTGCTCTACTGGGTGCCGGCGCTGATCACCTATCTGCCCAGCCTGATCTAGACGGCGTGATTCGTGCCGCCTGATTCAGGTGACGTGAATCAAGCCTCCTGCTTCGAGCCGACGGCCAAACGTAAGAGCCAAACGTAAAGAGCCCAACGTGGAGAGTCCCATGTACACCATCGCTGAAATGCCCGAGCCGCTCGACGCCGAGCGCCGCCAGCGCCTGCTCGAGTGCGAGACCGCCACCATTGGCCACTTTCGCAGCAGCGGCTTCGTCGACCCTGAGATTCGCTGTCAGCTCGATGAGGTGCGCATCGCCGGCGTTGCCGTCACGCTGTCTCTCCCGCCGGGAGATGGCACCCTGCTGAACCACGCCATGCGGTTACTGCGAGCCGGCGATGTGCTGGTCATCGATCGCCAGGGCGATCGGCGCCATGCCTGTTGGGGGGGCGTGCTCACTGACGTCGGCAAACGCATCGGCCTGGGGGGCGTCATCATCGATGGCACCGCCACCGATCGTGCCACCCTGCGCGAGTACGCCTTTCCGGTATGGAGCCGAGGGGTCTCGGCGATGACCACCAAGCTCGCCAATCAGGGTGGCACGATGAATGTGCCGGTCAGCGTCGGCGGTGTGGTGGTGCGTCCTGGTGACGTGGTCGTGGCCGACGAGAACGGCGTCGTGGTGCTGCCCCCCGACGACGTCGATGCCGTCATCGATCACACCCTGGCGCTTCAAGAGCAGGAAGAACGCATTCTCGAGCGCCTGGCGGCGGGAGAGTGCCTGCCCGATATCAGCGGCGCGACGACACTGGTCGAAGTGGCGATGAAGCCAAGCAACTGAGTTTTGCCGATGCAAGCTCACGCGACACGCGGAAGATCTTTCGCCTGTCATGTTTTTCGGTCGTCGTCGCTTGACTGCGTAGCGGTGGCGATCTGGGCCTAGGCCCCAGCCCCAGCCCCAGCCCCAGCCCCAGCCCCAGCCCCAGCCCCAGCCCCAGGCCCAGGATCAGAGGGTACTCGTCGCGAGCAGCACCGCTTGGCGTTTCTTTCAGAGCCTCACCTGCAGTGAGGCTTTATTCTTGCGTGCGCCACCAAAGGATAAGGACGAGACATTGTGTTTCTAGGTTACGAACGCTATGACTACGTATGCAAACAGGCTTGAACCTGCCGAGGTATCCCACAGATCGGTGACAGGAGGGATGGCCAGCCGCAGCCTGCAACCTGTCTCCTGGCGTTTTACAACAATGAGAGAGCCCTGATGAAGTTGCCAACCTTGCTTGTGTTGATTCCAGTTCTATCCGTCCCGTCATTAGTTTTCGCCGATACCGTCGTGAGGATTGGCCATGCGACGCCTGAGTCATCGCCGATTCATCAGGCGCTCGTGCAGTTCAAGGAAGTGGTCGAGGAACGCTCCCAGGGCGAGGTCGAGGTCGAGCTCTACCCCGGAGGGCAGATCGGCAGTGTCAATGAAATGACCGAACTCGTGGGATCCGGCAACCTCCAGATGACAATGGGGGCATCGGTGCTACTGACCTCCATTGTGCCGGAGCTTAGTGTGCTCGATCAGTTCTATCTGTTCGATGATGAGGCCCAGGCTCGCCGCACTCTCGATGGCGAAGGAGGCGCTCTGTTATTCGACGCCATGCAACGTAAAGGGCTGCACGGAGTGGGCTTTCTTGAAAACGGCATGCGTCATTTCTCGACCAGTACTAAGCCATTGGAAACCTTTGCGGATTTTGATGGACTGCGTATGCGCTCTGCGGCGAATCCTACCCAGATCACTGCCTGGGAGTCGATTGGTGCGGCGCCCATGCCGCTGGATTGGGGGGAGATCTATACCTCGCTGCAGCAGGGGCTGATCGATGGGCAAGAGAGTGCGCTGTCGTCGATTCATATCGAGCGCTTCTTCGAGGCCCAGGACTATGTCTCGCTGACAGGTCACATTTACACCGCAGAAGTCTGGTTTGCCAACCAGGACTTCTGGGAAGGGCTGGATGATCCGACTCGCACTTTGCTACGCGAGGCCGCGAAAGAAACCGTCGATCTACAGCGCTCTCTGGCGGATGCGAGCAATCGAGAGACGGTGGCATTGCTGGAAGCCGAAGGGCTGACCTTCAATGAGGTTGATCAAGCGGTCAAGGATCAACTGGGCGATACACTCAACGAGGCGACGAAGGATGACATCGTTACCCGGGCGGGAGAGGACTTCTACGCCAGCTTTATGTCGACGCTGTAAAGAGTCCTATTCTGGAGGTTTCCATGTCTCTGTTTCGACGGTTTGAGTGTCTGTTCGAGCCGGTATGCATCGTCGCCGCGCTGTCTACCATCGTGATTCTGGTGTTCACCAATGTGGTCTTGCGCCTGTTCGATACCACCCTGGCTTGGGCAGGCGAGTTGGCGCGCTACCTGTTCGTATGGATGATCTATCTCGGCATCAGCTATTGCATACGGGAACGACGGCATCTCCGCGTTACTTTCCTCGTGGATCGCCTGCCAGGGCGCGCCAAAGCCGTAGTTAACTTGTTAGCCGACGTCGTTTTCATGGTGTATTCCGCCATGGTTGCCTACTACGGCTATCTGATCATGTCGGATGCCGTAGAGCGCGGCCAGATAGCCCCGGCGCTGGAAATATCGGTGAGCGTTCTGTACGCCGCAATAGTAGTGGGAGGAGCGCTCAGCGTGGGGAGGCTGGCCGTGCATGTAGGCCATTCCTGGCAAGCTATCGTCGCATCAGGAGACGGGTCATGACCGTTGCAATCCTCTTTGGCGGCTTCGCGATTCTGGTGCTGATTGGCGTGCCTATCGGCATCGCGTTGGGTTGTGCCAGCGTGTTGGCGATTCTGGCACTGCCCTTTCTCGATTTGAAGTTCTTTGCCCTGGGGCTAGTCGGAGGCCTCAATTCCTATACGCTGCTTGCTGTGGTGCTGTTCACCCTGGCCGGTAACCTGATGAGCCAGGGCGGTATTTCCGATCGCCTGCTCAGGGTGGCGCGGGCGTTCTTCGGCACCATGCCTGGTGGTATGGGGACCGTCACGATCATGGCCTGCCTATTCTTCGCGGCGATTTCCGGTACGGGGTCGGCCACGGTGGCAGCCATTGGCTTGGCAATGATTCCGGCCATGGCTACACAAGGCTATGACCGAGCCTACGCCGGCGCTATGGTGGCGTCCGCTGGCGGTCTCGGGGTCATGATTCCGCCGAGTGTCGTCATGATCGTTTATGCGGTGACGGCAGGGGTTTCGGTTACCGACATGTTCAAGGCCGGCGTGCTGCCAGGGATCTTCGTGGCCGGCGTACTGATGGCGTTCAACGTGCTCTGTTCGCGTCGGCAGACCGATCTCGCGGTGGTCGAAAAGGCATCCTGGAGCGAGCGTTGGAAGGCGCTGAACGAAGCAAAACTAGCGTTGTTGCTGCCGGTCATTGTGCTTGGTGGCATCTACTCAGGCCTGATCACACCCACCGAGTCGGCCGCCGTTGCGGTGGTCTATGGAGCCATGGTGAGTCTGTTCATCTACCGCGAACTCGATGTTTCTCGACTCTTCCCGATCATTCTCGAGTCAGCTCTTCTGGTGTCTGCGGTGCTCGTCATCGTCGGTGCTTCGGTGGCGTTCGGGCGCATCATGGCACTGGAAAAAGTCCCCAACGACATTGCCGCCTTCGTGCTGTCGCTTACCGATAGCAAGTTGATGATTTTACTACTGATCAATACCCTCTTGCTGATCGTGGGAACCTTTCTCGAGACACTGGCGGCGATTGTTATTCTGACGCCGATTCTGTTGCCGGTGGTCGTGGTCCTGGGAGTTGATCCGGTGCATTTCGGCATCATCATGATCGTCAATCTGGCGATTGGCTTTGTCACGCCACCGCTGGGGGCCAACCTGTTTATGGCCGCGCAGGTCGGACACATCGAATTCGAGGCGCTGTCTCGTGCCATTCTGCCTTGGGTGGCGGTGCTGATAGTTGCCGTTCTGGTGATCACCTTCGTGCCGGCGCTGTCGCTGTCGCTCTAGCCTGGAGATTTCATGAGCGTCGCGAGTCGGCGCTCTCGGGTTCGTGAGCAGTGGGGGGCGGTACCGTCTTGCGCAAGATTGATCACTTTGTGTTCGATTCCTGAGTGCCAAGACGCACTGCCCCCTACCTATACGGTTGTGTCGTGCCGGGAACAGCATGGCGTCGGTTGTCCCGATACCAATGTCTTGGCCAGCCTGAGGAAGAGGTCCGGGTGGGGATAGTGGCTGCTCTGCATCGGCTGGACGCGCCGGATATGACGAATCGCCACACCACCAGTCGTCAGCACCTCCAGGCCCATGCTGGTGACTCGGACCGTGGCGTACGTGGTGCGTTTCAAAGAAATCCGATGCACCCTGCGCCGGTCAGTGGCGAATCAGGAAGTCGAAGGCACCGAGGGCCGCGGTGGCGCCTTCGCCGACGGCGATGACGATCTGCTTGTACGGCACCGTGGTCACGTCGCCGGCGGCGAAGATGCCGGGCACCGAGGTCATGGCGTGGGCATCGGTGACGATCTCGCCGCGTTCGGACAGCTCGATCGGTGAGTCCTTGAGCCATTCGGTGTTGGGGACCAGGCCGATCTGCACGAACACACCCTCGAGGTCGACGGTCTTGATCTCGCCACTCGCGCGCGCCTCATAGGTCAGGCCGTTGACCCTCGTGCCATCGCCGTTGATCTCGGTAGTGCGAGCGCCGGTGATGATGTCCACGTTGGGCAGACTCTGGAGCTTTCTCTGCAGCACGGCATCGGCGCGCAGTTCGTCCATGAACTCGACCAGGGTCACATGGGCGACCAGGCCGGCCAGGTCGATGGCCGCTTCGACGCCGGAATTCCCGCCGCCGACGACCGCCACGCGCTTGCCCTTGTACAGCGGGCCATCGCAGTGCGGGCAGTAGGCCACACCGCGATTGCGGTACTCCTCTTCGCCGGGCACGTTCATCGAGCGCCAGCGGGCGCCGGTGGCCAGCACCAGGGTCTTGGCCTTGAGGCGGGCGCCGGAGGCGAAACGTACCTCGTGTTCCCCGCCGGTGGCGGGCGCCGGGATGAGCTCCACGGCGCGCTGCAGGTTCATGATGTCGACGTCGTATTGCTTGACGTGTTCTTCCAGGGCGGTGGCGAGCCGAGGCCCTTCGGTTTGCTGGACCGAAACGAAGTTCTCGATGGCCATGGTATCGAGAACCTGGCCGCCGAAGCGCTCGGCGGCGACGCCGGTGCGAATGCCCTTGCGCGCCGCATAGATGGATGCCGCGGCGCCGGCGGGACCACCACCGATGGTCAGGACATCGAAGGATGCCTTGGCGGAGAGCCTGTCGGCGTCACGGGCCGCGGCGCCGGTGTCGACCTTGGCCAGGATCTGTTCGAGGCTCATGCGACCCTGATCGAAGGGTTCGGCGTTCACGTAGACGCTGGGCACCGACATCACTTCCCGGCGTTCGACCTCGTCCTGAAACAGTGCACCGTCGATGGCGGTGTGGGTGATCTTCGGGTTGAGGATGGCCATCAGGTTCAGCGCCTGGACCACGTCCGGGCAGTTCTGGCACGACAGCGAATAGTAGGTCTCGAAGTGCATCTCGGCGTCCAGCGCCTGGATCTGTTCGATGACCTCGCGGTCGGCCTTGGGCGGATGGCCTCCGACCTGGAGCAGGGCCAGCACCAGCGAAGTGAACTCATGGCCCATGGGAATGCCGGCGAAGGCAACGCCGGTGGGGGTTCCGCCCTTGTGCAGCGCGAAGGAGGGCACACGCGAATCTGCGCTGGCCTGCTCGGCGCTAGACAGACGGATCATGTCGCTCAGTGCGGCAATATCGCTGAGTAGTCCGTGGAGTTCCCTGGACTTGTCGCCGTCATCCAGGGTGGCGACCAACTCGAAGGGTTGCGTGACCTTTTCCAGATAGGTTTTCAGCTGATTTTTCAGAGCGTCGTCCAGCATGACAGCGGCACTTCCTCGTGTTGGGTGGCAAAGATGGCGTGGCGATAGCGCTGCGCGTTGGGTCAATTTGACCGCGCATTGACCGAATCAGACGCCGGATAGGTGAGGCGGCGGTGACCGAGATATCGAACGAAGGGGCGCCGTCGAGGCCAGGGCCGGGTCTCGGGCGTCTCACGTCATCGGGGAGAAAGACCACCGAGTCGAAGGCGTCGCGATGGCGACTCATGCGACGGGCAGTGGGTCGCCTTGCGCCGCTCGATTCGATGGTCAATGCAGGGCGCCGCCAGGCGGCACCCTTGGCCTTCAAAGGGCGTATTAAAGTGCTTCTTGGCATGGCCTGAGATGGCAGGCCAAGAGCCGGTGGCCTTAGATCTTGCCGACCAGGTCGAGGGAGGGCGCGAGGGTCTCTTCGCCTTCCTTCCATTTCGCCGGGCACACCTCGTTGGGGTGGGCGGCGACATACTGAGCGGCCTTGACCTTGCGCAGCAGCTCTTCGGCGTTGCGGCCGATGTTGCCGGCGTTGATCTCGACGATCTGGACCTTGCCTTCGGGGTCGATGACGAAGGTGCCGCGCTCGGCGAGACCGTCTTGCTCGATCAGTACCTCGAAGTTGCGCGAAATGGTCAGCGTCGGATCGGCCAGCATCGGGAACTGGAGCTTGCCGATGGTTTCGGAGCTATCGTGCCAGGCCTTGTGGGTGAAGTGGGTGTCGGTGGAGACGCTGTAGATCTCGACGCCGAGTCGCTTGAATTCTTCGTAGTTGTCGGCCAGGTCACCCAGTTCGGTCGGGCAGACGAAGGTGAAGTCCGCCGGATAAAAGAAGAAGATGCTCCACTTGCCTTTCAGGCTTTCTTCGGTCACGTCGACGAATTCGCCGTTGTGGAAGGCGGTAGCGCTGAACGGCTTGACGACGGTATTGATCAGGGACATCGGTGTTCTCCTGTTGCCTGTGTAAGGAATGTGTCGAAGACGGCACACAGAGTAACGAGACGCACGCGATAGGATAAATTGAATGCCGCGATGGTGCTGATACCAAGGGGCTATCGCCAGGCCCATGGCTCCGTCAATGACATAGGCCATGTGACAACGCCTTGTGAGGTTCGCCCTGAGGGAGAACGGTGAGATAGCAGTGAGATAGCGCGGGTAGATAGCGCGGGTAGATAGTGCCCTTCATCGCCACCGCCTTCTCATGGCAGCGCTCTTCCATCAGCCACACCGGCCGCGGTGATTCCTGTCGCTGCATCAAACTTCCACCCCAGACCTCTGGCGAGCCGATGCCGAGCAGCGCCGACACCGAAGCGGCAGCATGGGAGTAGGTCGGTTGGCTCAGCGCGCGATGTCGATAGATCGCAGTCCACGTCGGTTCCCGTGAGGCAGAACCCGCGTCGGGACTGGCGTAAAAGAGGAGGGATCCATGAGCGATCCCCATCGCCCCATGGCGGCGGGCATGGCCGCCTGGCAACAAGCGCCCTGTCATTTTGTTGATCTGGTCAGACGCGTGATGCAGGCCGACCGCGTCATCCTCGGTGATGACGCCGGCTGCTGGGCGAGCCCTCGCCCGGTAACCCTGGACGATCGCCGGCGGCTGCGTCTGGCCGCGGTTCAGGGGGCCGATCCCCCTGGCGTTGCCGCTTTCCCGAAGCCCTGCATCTTGCGCCTGGGGCAGAACGGCATGCCGCGCTGGCAGCTGATGATGTTCCCGGCGCGCGACAATGCCCCATTGAGCCTGACCGGGCTCGAGACCCTGGGCGGTTGGATCCACGATCACTACCTGCCGGCTACCGCCGAGCCCGATATCACGCCCCTACGCATCCTCTTTATCGGTGATGATTCCAAGGTCCGCCGCAACGTCCAGAAGGCCCTGCAGGGCCAGCGTCGGCTGCGTTTGGATATCGTCGCCGATGCTTGCCTTGCCGACTGGCTGTTGCGGCTGATGCCGCCGGATCTGGTGCTGGTGGACCCGCGTCTGCCACTGCTCTCCGCCCTCGAGCAGCGTCTGTGTGGCGGCTGGCGAAGTAGCGTCCCGGTGGTGGCCGTCGCGGCTCACGGGCGACGGGTGTCGCGCATGGCTCCGGCATTCGATGCCTGGCTTGAAGCGCCCATCGCCCTCGAGAACATCGTCGATCTGCTCGATGAGGTGCTGCCGTATCACACGGCGGGGCCGGCGCCTGAAGGGGAGGCGGCCGACGACGCCTAGCGAGCGCGTGCCTAGCCAGCTCGCGCCTAGCGCCGACGGTGTTCAAGGCAGGCCTGGATGGCGCCTGGTCGCCCCGTTCTCGGAGCCGAGTGTGGCGCCCGACTCGCGGTCATCAGACCTCGATCAGCGCGCCCCGCAGCCGGCTCACCGCTTGGCTATGCAGCTGGCACACCCGGGATTCGCTGACGCCGAGCACCGCGCCGATTTCCTTGAGGTTGAGCTCTTCCTGGTAATAGAGCGCCATCAGCAGCTTTTCGCGCTCGGGCAGCTCGGCAATGGCGGCGACCAGCGCTTCGCGCTTTTCGCCCTCGATCAGCTCCGCCAGCGGCGTCGCGCTGACCTTGCCGACGAAACGATGCTCGCTGCCTTCGGCGAGCAGCTCCTCGAAGGGCATCAGCTGGCCATTGTTGATGTCGCCGAGTAACAGGCGGTAGGTCGCCAGGTCGATGTCCAGCTCCGCGGCGATCTCGTGCTCTTCAGGGGCGCGGCCGAGGCGCTGCTGAAGGTTTCGGGTCGCCTCGTCCAGCGCTCGGGCCTGGCGCCGCACGCTGCGCGGCAGCCAGTCACGGCTTCTCAGCTCATCGAGCATGGCGCCGCGAACGCGCTGGCTGGCGAAGGTGGAGAACTGTGCCCCCTGGCTCGCGTCATACCGCCCGAGGGCCTCGAGCAGGCCGACGATACCGGCCTGGATCAGGTCATCAAGATCGACGCCCGCGGGCAGCCTGACCTGCAGGGCCAGGGCCTGACGGCGGACCATGGGCAGGTAGGCGTCGAGCTGGGCCTGCTGATGGATCTTGCCTTGTGCTGTGTACATGGGCCTTGCCTCAATGGCACCGGTGCGAGCGCATTATCGGTGATTGACGATCACTTGCATGTCTTCCACCACGGTCGGGCGTTGGCCCTCTGCCAGGCGGAAGGAAAACGTCAGGGGGCCGCTCGCGGATACCCCCGCGAGGGCCTCGGTCACGCCACGCGGCCCGGTCAGCCCCACGCAGCGCTGGGCGTGACACAGGCTCGCCACCAGGCGAGTGCCGGGCGGGGTGCGGTAGCGCCATACCACGCGGCTGACCGTGCCGTGTACCGGACTCGCCGAGGTCAACGGCTGCGAGACGCGGTCCATCTCGCTGGAGGCCACCGTGAGTCGCGGTGCCGCGCCGACCCAGGCTCCGCCATCGGCCGCGAGCGGCGCGGCGCCAAGGCCCAGGCCGGCGATCACCACCAGCGTCAAGGCCAGGCTCCGGGTCAGGCGCACCGCCTGGAGCCGCCGGCCAGGCCATGCCGGGCATGGGATCATCCCTGACCTCCTACCTGGGTCGTGACGCGCAGGGTCCGATCGTCGGGGATCTCGGCCTGGGACATCACCACGAGGTGGCGCAGGCGGCGACGCAAGAAACGCGACAGCACCGTGCGCAGGCCATGGCTGACCACCAGCACCGAGGGCTCTCCGGTGGCCTCGTGGCGGGCCAGCGCGGTCTCGGTCTGGGTCATCAGGGTCTGGGCCAGTCCTGGCTCCAGCGCGCCGCTGCCGTTCATCGCCTGGCCCAGCACCTGTTCGAGCTGGGGCGCCAGGCCGATCACGTTGAGCGTCTCGTGGCCGGCGAACCATTGCTGGGTGATGGCCCGGCCCAGGGCCACCCGCACGAGGGCGGTCAGCTCCACCGGGTCCTGCTGGGTCGGCGCATACTCGGCCAGGGTATCGAGGATGGTGCGCAGGTCTCGAATCGACACATCTTCATCGAGCAACTGCTGCAGCACCCGGGTGAAGGCGGTCAGCGACAGGGCCTTGGGCACCACTTCCTCGACCAGCGACTTCTGGTCGTCGCCGAGCTTGTCGAGCAGCTTCTGAACCTCCTGGCGGCCCAGCATTTCCGCTGAGTGTTGATGCAGCAGGTGATTCAAGTGGGTCGCGACCACGGTACCGGCATCGACCACGGTGTAGCCGTAGACCTGGGCGCGCTCGCGCTGGGAGGCGTCGATCCACACCGCCGGCAGGCCGAAGGCCGGGTCCTGGGTCGGAGTACCGTCCAGCTCGCCGGAGACCTGGCCTGGGTCGATGGCGAGCCAGTGCCCCGGGAAGGCCTCGGCGCGGCCAATCTCGGCGCCCTTGAGGGTAATCCGATAGACGCTGGCGGGCAGCTCCAGGTTGTCGCGGATATGCACCACCGGCGGCAGAAAGCCGACCTCCTGGGCGAATTTCTTGCGCACGCTCTTGATGCGTCCGAGCAGCTCGCCCTGCTGGCGGGCATCGACCAGGGAAATCAGCCGGTGGCCGACCTCCAGGCCCAGGGTATCGACCAGCTGAACATCGTCCCAGCTGGCTTCCGGGGCCTCCGGCGCCGGCGGCGTCTCGATGGTCTGCTCCTCGGCGATCTGGCGCCGCGTTTCCTGGCGCGTCAGCCACCAGGCGAGGCCGCCGAGCAGGCCGGTGAAGAGCAGGAACACCAGGTTCGGCATGCCCGGGACCAGGCCCAGCAGGCCCATCACGCCGGCGGCCAAGATCAGTACCCGAGGATTGACGAACAACTGGCTGATCATCTGCTGGCCGACGTCCTGGTCGGTGTTGACCCGGGACACGGTCACGCCGGCGGCGGTGGAAATCACCAGCGCCGGAATCTGCGCCACCAGGCCATCGCCGATGGTCAGCAGGATGTAGGTGCGCGCGGCGTCGCTGAAGGCCATGTCGTACTGCAGCAGGCCGATCATCAGGCCACCGAGCACGTTGACCACCATGATCACGAGGCCCGCCATGGCGTCGCCGCGCACGAATTTGCTGGCACCGTCCATGGAGCCGTAGAAGTCGGCTTCCTGGGCCACTTCGGCACGCCGCTGGCGGGCATCCTGCTCGCCGATCAGGCCGGCGTTCAGGTCGGCGTCGATGGCCATCTGCTTGCCCGGCATGGCATCCAGCATGAAGCGCGCGCCGACTTCGGCGATGCGCCCGGCGCCCTTGGTGATGACCATGAAGTTGATGATCACCAGGATCAGGAATACCACCAGGCCGACGGCGAAGTTGCCCCCGACCAGGAACTGGCCGAAGGCCTCGATGACCTTGCCGGCGGCATCGCCGCCTTCGTGGCCGTTCATCAGCACCACCCGGGTCGAGGCGACGTTGAGCGATAGCCTCAGCAGGGTGGTGAACAGCAGGACCGCTGGGAAGGCGGCGAAGTCCAGCGGCTTCTGGGTGAACATGCTGACCAGCAGCACCATCACCGACAGGGCAATGTTGAAGGTGAAGAATAAATCCAGCGCGAAGGGTGGCAACGGCAGGATCATCATCGACAGGATCATGATGATCAGAAGCGGCCCGGCGAGCAGCTTCATCGGCACGTCGGCCATCCAGTCGCGCTTGGTCAAATAGTGGCTGATGCCCTTCATCGAGCGGCCTCGCAGCGGGGCCTGGCGGTGGCTCTGGTCATCTCAGGTCCTTAGTGGAATCGGGGGCTTCAGCGTTGCCGGGGCGATCGGCGGCATCCGCGGCAACGGCCAGGGACGCCGGTACCTCGATGTGGCCCGGGGTCGGCGGCCGTTCACCGCCGTGTTCGGTGGCGCGCTTGAGGCCGAAGGCCCAGGCCAGTACCTCGGCCACGGCGCTGTACAGGTCCGCGGGGATCTCGTGCTCCAGGTCGACGTGGTGATAGAGGGTCCGGGCCAGGGGCGGGGCCTCGAGGAGGGGCACGCCGGCGTCGCTGGCGACCTCGCGAATGCGCGCGGCCACGGCGTCGGCGCCCTTGGCCACGACCCTGGGGGCGCCTTGGCCATCTTCG
The DNA here is from genome assembly GCF_052645355.1 of Halomonas sp. V046. NCBI lineage: Bacteria > Pseudomonadati > Pseudomonadota > Gammaproteobacteria > Oceanospirillales > Halomonadaceae > Halomonas > Halomonas sp. V046. Next base: position 40,493 of record NZ_JBQXYF010000014.1, on the reverse strand, counting down.
CGATAAGACAGCGCCACCGCGTAGTGGGTGGGGTTGGTGATGACCACGTCGGCTTCGGGCACCTGGCTCATCATGCGCCCCCGTGCCATGGCCTGCTGTTGCTGGCGGATCCGGCCCTTGACCTGGGGATCGCCCTCGGACTCCTTGTGCTCCTGCTTGATTTCTTCCTTGCTCATGCGCAGTTTCTTGGCGTGGCTCCACACCTGGTAGGGCACGTCGATCAGGATCACCACGATCAGGGTCATCACCATCAGGCCACTGGCCTCGGCGGTCATGCGCATGGCCGAGGCCAGCGCCGCGGCCAGCGGCAGCTCCATCAGGCCCATGGCTTCCCCGCGGTGCAGGTACAAGTAGCCAAGGCCGACGCCGCCGACCAGGACCGACTTGGCGATGGCCTTGGCCAGCTCCGCCAGGGCCTGGGACGAGAACATGCGCTTCAGGCCCTTGGCCGGATTGAGCTTGGACAGCTGTGGCTTGAGTGACTTGGCCGAGATCAGCCAACCGCCGAGCAGGGCCGGCGACACCAGGGCGATCAGCGTCAGCAGCACGAACAGAGGGATCATGCTGACCAGGGTGCGGCTGCCCAGTGACAGCGCCTGGGCCAGCATCGGCATGGTCTCCATGGCCTCGCGGCGCTCGAACAAGAAGGCCTGCTCCATGACCCCGCCGAGCTGGTCGTAGAGCATGGCGCCCATCGACCACAGTCCGACCACGCCACCGAGCAGCAGTGTGAAGGTGGCAAGCTCACGCGAACGCGCCACCTGGCCCTCCTCACGCGCCTTCTCCAGGCGCCGTGGCGTGGCCTCTTCGGTTTTTTCCTGATCGCTGGTGGTATCGGCCATGGTGATGCATCGGGCACAAGTGGGGATGACGCCCATTGTGCACCGGGGCCGCCAGGGCAAAGGCCCGAATAGATCGAGATGTTGGGGGTTAACCGCGGGCTAGACGCCAGATGCCCTCGATCCTGGGCCGATCGCCCGGTGGGCTTGTGCCCACGAACGAACCCCCCACCGCCACGGGGCGATGGGGGGTGGTCGCTTCGAACGTCGAGCTCCCGTGCCGGCTAGAACCCTAGTTCATCCAACAGGTCGTCGACCTGGTCTTGGCTTGCCACCACGTCGTCGCCGTCGGGCTTGATCTGGGGGCCGTTGAGCAGGGTGTCTTCGCGATCGTGGGTGCGTTTTCTCAGGTTCTCGCGGGCTTCGCCCGGCGGGACGCTGTCGATCAGGACCTGGACGAGCTGGTGTTCGATCTCGTGGATCACGTCCATCATCTTCTTGATCACCTGGCCGGTCAGGTCCTGGAAGTCCTGAGCCATCATGATCTCGAGCAGTTCCTTCTGGGTCGCCTGGGTGCTCTCGGGCACCATCGCCAGGTAGGCCCGGGTGTCCACCACCAGGGCCTTGGCGTCGTCCAGTTGCTCCGGCTCGGCGAACCAGTCGTCCCAGCGTCTGTCGAGGGATTCGGCGTGTTCGCACAGGTTGTCCTGCAGGGGCTGGGCGCGGTCGATGGCGTTGAGCGAGCGTTCGGCCGCCTGTTCGGTCATGGCGGCCACGTAGCTTAGCCGGTCGCGGGCATCGGGAATGGCCTCGGCGGCGCGCTCGATTTCCTTGTCCAGGCCGAGCTCGCGCATGCTCTCGCGCAGCATGCGGGTCAGGTGGCCGATGCGTTGCACCAGGTCTTCGCCGTGGGGAGTGGTGTCAGGGGTTGCCGCGTATTGTTCGTTCATGGGTGTCTCCTCGTGGCGCTGGCGGCGTCACATACCGAGCTTTTCGAAGATCTTGTTGAGCTTTTCTTCGAGGGTCGCCGCGGTGAACGGCTTGACGACATAGCCGTTGGCGCCCGCCTGGGCCGCCGCGATGATGTTTTCCTTCTTGGCCTCGGCGGTGACCATCAACACCGGCAACGCCTTCAGGCCGTCATCGGCGCGGATGGCCTTGAGCATGTCCAGACCGTCGAGGTTGGGCATGTTCCAGTCCGAGACCACGAAGTCGAAGCCACCCTCGCGTAGGCGAGCGAGGCCCTCCTGGCCGTCTTCAGCCTCTTCCACATTGGTGAAGCCCAGTTCCTTGAGCAGGCTGCGGACGATGCGGCGCATGGTGGGAAAGTCGTCCACGACCAGGATGCGCATGTTCTTGTCGGCCATCGGGGGAGATCCTCTGAGGTCGGTTTGGGGAGGTAAAGCGGGAGGCCCTAGAAGGCCTCCCAATCATCATCGGCCTCGGCCAGAGCCGGCTGCTGACGCACCGTTGGGCGGCCCGGCGAGGACGTGTGGGAGACATGGGGGACGCGACTGTCGTCGCCATCGGCGGAACTGGCGCGCGGGGTGGCCGCCTCGGCCGGCGTCGCCGGGGTGGCGCCGATCTCGACCGGCGCCGCCGGGAGGCGGAATACCGCCACCGCGGCATCGAGGCTGATCGCCTGCTCGGTCAGGGCCTGGGCGGACAGGGTGACGCGCTGCACCAGGGCGGCGTTCTGCTGCGTTGCCTGGTCCATCTGGGTGACGGCCTGGCCGATCTGGACGATGCCGTCACTCTGCTCGCGGGACGCCACCGCGATCTCGTCGACGATATCGCTGACCCGACGCGCGGCGGTGACGACCTCATTGAGCGTCGTTCCGGCGTCGCGCACCAGGCGGCCGCCGTCGTCGACCTGGCCGACCGATGTCTCGATCAGGGCCTTGATCTGGCCGGCGGCATGGGCCGAGCGGCTGGCGAGGTTTCTGACCTCGCCGGCGACCACGGCGAAGCCTCGTCCTTGTTCCCCGGCCCGGGCCGCCTCGACGGAGGCGTTCAGGGCCAGGATGTTGGTCTGGAAGGCGATGGCGTCGATCATGCCCGTGATCTCGGCGATCTGGCGCGAGCTCGCGCTGATGCGGCCCATGGTCTCGGCGACTTCGGTGACCACCTCGCCGCCGCGTTCGGCGGTGCGCGAGGCTTCCATTGCCAGGTGGCGTGCCTGGCCCGCATTGTCGGCATTCTGGGCCACGGTGGTGGTGATCTGTTCCATGCTTGCGGCGGTCTGCTCGAGGGACGCGGCCTGTTGCTCGGTGCGCCCGGCGAGCTCCGTGTTGCCGTCGGCGATGTCGTGGCTCGCCGCGACGATCCGGTTGCCGCCCTGGCGGACCTGGGTGACGGTGCCGGAGAGGCCCGCCTGCATGTCGCGCATGGCGCTGAACAATTGGCTGATCTCGTTGCGCCCCTGGACCTCGATGGGGTCGGACAGGTCGCATCGGGCGATGTTTTCCAGGGTGGTCACGGCCCGGGACAGCGGCGCGATGACCAGCCGGCGCAGGCCGACGTAGATAAAGCCGAGGATGGCCAGGATCGCCAGTACCGCCCCGAGCTCAAGCTTGGCAAACAGCGACAGGCGTGACCGGAAGTTGGCGACCACGGCATCGCCGCGGGCCTCGGCATAGCTGCCGAAGTCAGTCAGCAGACCATCCAGGCGAGCGTTGTCTGCGCGGCTGTCGATGAGGCTCTTGCGATAGGCGGCCCGGTCGCCCTGCTCGAGGGCGACGAGCTGGGCGTTGGCCCCTGCCAGCACCTGCGGGAAGGTGTCCTCGATATCCTGACCAAGGCCATCACCCTGAGGGGTCCTGGGCACCGCGACGAAGCGCGCAAAGTGCGTCTGTGCCTGATCCAGCAAGGTCCGGGCCTGCTCCAGGCGGGCGTCTCGGTCCGGGGATCGGCGATCGGTGCTGGCGCCGGTCTCGAGCTCCAGTTGGGCGCCGTTGAGCAGGGAGTCGGCGCGATTGATCTCGTTGAGCTGTTCGACGTTGATGCGATTCAGCAGCCCAAGGGCTTGTTCGGCGGAGCGTGATGCGACGACGCTCATGCCAACCACGGCGGTCGTGCACAACACGAAACACACCAGCACGCCCACCAGCACGCTATGAAGACGGATTTGTCGTAGTCGTAGCATCACGCAAGAGTCCTTTTCGTGGGGCGCTTCCTTCGTCCCGAAGGGAGCGTTAGACCCGCTGGGCGCGGCCGGATGCCGCGACCAGCGAGAGCAGCCTGGGTGCCACCTCGTCCAAGGCCACCACCTCGCCGGCACCGCCGAGTGCGATGGCCTCACGGGGCATGCCGAAGACCACGCAGCTGGCCTCGTCCTGGGCCAGGGTCGCGGCGCCGGCCTGGCGCATCTCGACCAGCCCCGCCGCGCCGTCCTTGCCCATGCCGGTCAGCAGCACGCCGACGGCATTGCGTCCGGCATGGCGAGCCGCCGAGGCGAACAGCACATCCACCGAGGGGCGATGGCGATTCACCGGCGCCCCATCGTTGAGCCGAGCCACGTAGTTGGCCCCGCAGCGGGCGAGCTCCAGGTGCTGGTCCCCCGGCGCGATGTAGGCGTGGCCGGGAAGGATGCGCTCACCGTCCTCGGCCTCCTTGACCGAGATCTGACACAGCCGGTCGAGGCGCTCGGCGAAGGAGCGCGTGAAGCCGCCCGGCATGTGCTGGGTGATCAGGATCGCGGGGCTATTGGCCGGCAGCGGCTCGAGCACCTGGCGAATGGCCTCGGTACCGCCGGTGGAGGCGCCGATGATGACGAGCTTCTCGCTGGACATCAGCGGCGCGCTCAGGCGCGTCGGTGCGGTGTCGCGCGGACGCGCCTGGCGCGGCCGCGAGCGCGCCGCGGCGCGCAGCTTGTTGGCGATATCGTCGGCGTATTCGAGCATGCCGCCGCGGATGCCGAGGGCCGGCTTGGCGACGAAGTCCACCGCACCGAGCTCCAGCGCCCTGAGGGTGACCTCGGAGCCGGCCTGGGTCAGCGATGACACCATCAGCACCGGCATCGGACGCAGGCGCATCAGGCGCTCGAGAAAGTCGAGGCCATCCATGCGCGGCATCTCGACGTCCAGGGTCAGCACGTCGGGGTTGTGCTGCTTGATCAGGTCCCGAGCCACCAGCGGATCCGGCGCGACAGCGACCACTTCCATGTCCGGCTGAGACTGGATGATTTCCTTCAATAGGTTGCGAATCAGTGCCGAATCATCGACACACAGCACCTTGATCTTGGGCTCGCTCAAGCGGCTCTCCTTGGCGGCGGGGACGGCCTGGCGGACCAGGCGCTCGTAATACCGCTATCGGCCGACGCGCCGAGTTCTTTAGCCACGAGCGGGATGGCACCGGCTCAAGCGCCCGGGTGTGCATAACGGTGCGAGGCGAGTCGATAGACGGTCTGGCCGCGTAGCTGGAAGGCCTCGCACAGCGAGGAGAAGTTCTCCGAATGGCCGGCGAACAGCAGGCCATCGGGCTTGAGCAGTGGCGCGAAGCGCTCGAGGATGCGCTTCTGGGTGGGGCGGTCGAAATAGATCATCACGTTGCGGCAGAAGATCGCATCGAAGGGGCCCTGCACCGCCCACGAGGGCGCCAGCAGGTTGAGCGCGGAGAAGGTTACGTTGGCGGCGAGTTCCGGACGAATCCGGGCCAGCCCCTCCTGACGGCCCTTGCCGCGCAGGAAGTGGCGTCGCGCCTTGGCCTCATCGAGCTTGGCGATCTGATCGATGGCATAGACCCCGGCGCGGGCCTTGGCCAGGGCCTCGGTGTCGATATCGGTGGCCACGACCTCGTAGCGGTTCGGGCCCAGGGCCTCTTCGAGGGTCATGGCGATGGAGTACGGCTCTTCGCCGGTGGAGGCCGCCGAGCTCCACACCCGGATGCGGGAACCGTTCAGGGGGCCGCCGTTGGCGCCGGGCAGGGCGCCGGAAAGAGCGCCGCCTGGGCGCCCCTCGGCGTGTTGTCGAACGTGCTCGGCCAATAGCGGGAAGTGATGGGCCTCGCGGAAGAAGGCGGTCAGGTTGGTGGTCAGGGCGTTGGTGAACGCTTGCCACTCCTTGGCCTCGGGGGAGCGCTCGAGGCGCTCCAGGTACTCGCTGAAACGCGACAGGCCGTGATGACGCAGGCGTTTCGCCAGGCGGCTATAGACCATCTCGCGCTTGTGTTCTGCCAGCACGATGCCGGCGCGCTGATAGATCAGCTCGCGAATGCGAGAAAAGTCGCGTTCGGTGAGAATCAGGTCGCGCTCCAGCGGCGCCGCAAAAGCGGCGCCGGCTCCCGACGCGACAAAGGACTCGTTCAAAAGGCTTCCCACTCCTCAATATTACGGTGGTCATTGGTGCGGCTGCGCTGTTGCCTCGCGCCGCCTTCGGTACGGCGGGTGGCCGCGTCGCTTGTATCGGCGCCTTGGTCGGTCGTGGCGCCATGTCGTTCGCCGGCCTCATCCGGTGCACCAACGCGCTCTCGGCCGGCGCCCTTGAGCCGGAAGGCGCGGATGGCGAAGGCCAGGCGCTCGGCCTCGCTTTCCAGTCGGCTCGCGGCCTGGGCCGACGACTGCACTCGGCTGGCGTTCTGCTGGGTGACCTGATCCATCTCGGCGATGGCCAGATTGATCTCGCCGATGCCGTTGCTCTGCTCGTCGGAGGCCGAGGTGATCTCGCCCATGATGTCGTTGACTCGGGTCGAGGCCGCCATGACTTCTCCGATGGACGCTTCGGCCTGGCGCACCAGGTCGGCGCCACCGCCGACGCGCCGGTTGGCGCTGTCGATCAGCTCGCGAATCTGCCCGGCGGCCTCGGCCGAGCGCCCGGCCAGGTTGCGCACTTCGCCCGCCACCACCGCGAAGCCGCGGCCCTGCTCGCCGGCCCGGGCCGCCTCCACCGAGGCGTTGAGCGCGAGAATATTGGTCTGGAAGGCGATGGAGTCGATCACATCGATGATCTCGGCCATCTTGCGCGAGCCGTCGGTGATCTCGCCCATGGTCGTCACCAGGCGCTGCATCAATTCGCCGGTGGCCTGGGTGCGCTCGGCGTTGTCCGCCGCCAGCCCACTGGCCTGACGCGCGTTGTCGCTGTTGTGGGCGACGGTGGTGGTCATCTCTTCCATGCTCGAGGCGGTCTGCTGCAGCGAGGCGGCCTGCTGCTCGGTGCGCGACGACAGGTCCTCGTTGCCCTTGGCGATGTCTCGCGCCGCCGGTGTCACCACTCGGATGCCGTCATCCACGTCATGGATGATGCTGCCGAGGCTCTTGCGCATCACGTTGAGTGCCTCGATGACACGCCCGAGCTCGTCGCGACGGGCCTTGGGCTCCGGGGCGGCCAGGTTGCCCGAGGCGATCTGCAGGCTGAAGCCTTCGACTTCCCGCAGCGGCTTGAGCATGGCGCGCAGGGTCAGGGCACCGATCACCATCAGCAGGGCCAGACCCAGGCCCAGCACGATGGCCAGGGCAATCAGCATCTGCTGCTGAGCCCCGACGGCTTCGACGGCCAGGGCCTCGGCCCCCTGCTGCTTGGCTTCGATCAACTGGTTGATCTGGCCGGCCAGCGCTCCCCCCTGAGCCTCCATGGCGTCGATATGGTTGGGCAGCGAGACGAAGACCTCGTAGCTGTCTTCGCCGCTCAAGATGTCCACCGCCCCGCGCAGGCCCTCGCCGATGAAGGTGCCGAGGGCGGCATCGAATTCATCGGCCAGCGGCGTATGGTTGACCTCACGCTGACGGTACTCTGCCCACAGGGCGGTGAGCTGATCCGCGGAGGTTCCCAGCGTCGCGGCCAGGCCCTCGCGGTCGTTCATCAACGCCATGCGCTCCTTGCCCACCAGGGTCTGATAGCTCTGGGTCACGCCTTGGTCGAGTCGCTGCAGGCGCGCCACATCCTGCAGGCCGTCGTGATACAGCATCTGCAGACGTTGGCCCGCCTGCTGCTCGCCGTAGAGGCCAAGCCCGCCACTGGCCAGCAGCAAGACCCCGGCCAGGGCGACGATGCTCACCAGGCGCGCGCGCAGGCTGGTGACATTGAGGCGTCTGAGGCCGGCGATCAGGCCACGGCGGCGCAGTCGTCCCTGGTGCAGGCGAAAGCGCGGGCGCCGCTTGCCCCCGTTGAGCTCGGCGTAGGCGATCGCTGCACGCTCGACGTCGGCCCGGGCAGGCTTGACCCGTACCGAGGCGTAGCCGACTACCTCACCGGCGTCCACCAGCGGCGAGACGCTGGCCTCGACCCAGTAGAAGTCGCCGTTCTTGCGCCGGTTCTTGACCAGTCCCTTCCAGGTCCTGCCGTCCTGAAGCGTGCTCCAGAAGTTGGCGAAGGCGGCGGGCGGCATGTCCGGGTGGCGGACCAGGTTGTGGTGGGCGCCGATCAACTCATCCCGGGAATAGCCGCTGACCTCGATGAAGGCAGGGTTAGCGTAGGTGATCCGGCCCTTCAAGTCCGTGCGTGAGATCAGGAAGTGGTCGTCGGTGACGGGATATTCCTGCTGGGTAACGGGTTGATTGTTGCGCATGGCGCTTCCCCTGCGTAGCTGTCGTCATGGGTGTCGTTGTTATGGCTCGATGGCTTTTTTGGTGCTGCTTGTCGTCTGTTCCGTGGCGCCGGTTGTCGTCTGTTCCGTGGTGCCGGTTGTCGTCTGTTCTGTGGTGTCGGTTGTTGTCTGTTCCGTGGCGCCGGTTGTCGTCTGTTCTGTGGTGTCGGTTGTTGTCTGTACCGTGGCGCCGGTTGTCGTCTGGATGGCGCCGCGGGCTGTGCGAGTCAATGGCTTCGGTTGGAACGGCGAAGACCGCGACGACGCGGGTGATGCGGGGGCCCGTGGCTTGCGCGGTTGCCCCCGGTCCGTGTCAGAAGGATTCCCACTCCTGGTCGGCGTCATCGCGTTGCTCGGCGGTCGAGCGTGGGGCCGGCTGGCGCGCCTGTCGGCTGGCGTCGGCGTCGCGGCTCGAGGACACCAGTGCCGGCATCCACCGGGACAGGTCGACGCCGTCGGTCTCAGCGGGTGCCTCGGCCTCTCGGGCCAGGCGGAAACGGGTCATGGCGGCGGACAGGCGACTCGCCTCGGCCTCGAGCTGATTCGACGCCGAGGCGGCTTGCTGCACCAGCTGGGCGTTCTGCTGGGTGACCTGTTCCATCTGGGTCACGGCATCATTGACCTGGGAGATGCCGTGGCTCTGCTCGCTGGAGGCGGAGGCGATCTCGTCCATGATGTCGCTGACGCGGGCTACCGCATCGACCAGTTCGCTCATTACGCTGCCGGCTTCGTCCACGCGCCGGGTGCCGGTCTCGACCCGGGACAGTGACGCGTCGATCAACTGGCGAATTTCCCGCGCCGCGGTGGCGGAGCGGCCCGCCAGGTTGCGAACCTCTTCGGCGACCACGGCGAAGCCGCGGCCATGTTCACCGGCTCGGGCCGCCTCCACCGAGGCGTTGAGCGCCAGGATGTTGGTCTGGAAGGCGATGGCATCGATGGTGCCGATGATATCGGCGACCCGGCGTGAGCCTTCGCGGATGTCGTGCATGGTGGTGACTACGTCACCGACCACCTCGCCGCCGCGGCCGGCGGCCTGGCTAGCCTCCGTCGCCAGCTGGCTGGCCTGGCGCGCGTTGTCGGCGTTCAGGCTGACGGTGGACGACAGCTCTTCCATGCTGGAGGCGGTTTCTTGCAGGGAAGCGGCCTGCTGTTCGGTGCGCGCGGACAGGTCGTTGTTGCCACCGGCAATATGGGCGGCGCCGCGATAGATCATCTCGCCGCTGTCGCGGACCGTGCCCACGGTCTCGGCCAGGCCCTCGCGCATCTGGTCCAGGGACGCGTAGAGACGCCCGATCTCGTTGCGGCCACGGCTCGGAATCGACTGCGACAGATCGCCTTTTTCCACCGCCTCGAAGTAGCCCACCAGGCGCCCGAGGGGGCGAATCACATTGACCGTCACGCCCCACAGCACCGCGGCGATGGTGATCACCGCCACCAGCAGGATGGCGATGATCGCCCAGGTCAGCTGGCGGGTGCGCTCGAGGTACGTGGTATAGAGATCCGCCCCCTGTCCCTCGGCGGTGACGAAGAAGTCCACCGCGGTGGCGTAGAACGTATCGGTCAGGGCGCTGAGGCGTTCGCTGTCCTGTGCGAAGGCGTCGCTGTCGCCGTCCGCCAGGGCCGCCTGCATGGGACGCAGCCCCTCACTCAACAGGGTCTGGAAGTTCGCCTCGACCCGGGCGATCTGATCCCGCTGATCGGGTTGGCTTGGCAGGTTGAGGAATGCGTTGAAGGTGGCTTCGAGGGTTGCGAGGCTACCTTCGAGGCCTGCGGCCTGAGCGGTCAGTTCGGCACGCTCCTCGGGCCACACGCTGGCCTGCAGGCCGGCCTGGATATCGCGCATTTCGACCTGCAGAAACAGCATCTGACTATTGGCGCGGTTGAGGGTCGACTGCTGGTCGACGTTGACCTCGTTGAGGGTGCGGATCGATGATTCGCTGAGATTCGCGGTGTAGAGGCCCAGTCCGCTCAACAGCAGCATCAGCAGGGCAAAAACACCCAGTACCAGGCTCCAGCTGAGCTTGACGGTCATGTTGTCGAGTCGTGTCACATCGTCGTCCTTTCGTGAATCCATGCCGCGAAGGGCGCCGCTGGGGCGCCCTTCGCGGCTAGTCGGCCATGGTTGTTGTATCGGCAGATGCGCACAATTCTGTAGCCCTCTGGTTTCGCAATTGACGCTGGTCATGGTCCCTGATGGCGGCGCTGGTGCTGGCGCCGCGCTCGAAGCGAGCGACATGGCGCCGCAGGGCTTCACTCTGGGCCGTCAGACGGCTGGCCAGTGCACTGTGTCCCTCGACCAGACCGGCATTGCGCTGGGTCACCTGGTCCATCTGGGCCACCGCCTCGCCGACCTGCTCGATCCCGAGCCGCTGCTCGCCGGAGGCCGAGGAAATCTCCTGGATCAGATGGCTCAAGCGCTGCACATCGTTGCTGATGGCACGAATCTTGGCGTCGGTTTCCTGGATCCGGGCGTTGCCTTCGCCGACGCGTTCATCGCAGCGTTGGATCAGCGTCTTGATCTCCCGGGCGGCGTCCGCCGAGCGGCTGGCCAGATGGCGCACCTCTTCGGCGACCACGGCGAAGCCGCGACCGTGTTCGCCGGCTCGCGCCGCCTCCACCGAGGCATTCAGTGCCAGGATGTTGGTCTGGAAGGCGATGGCGTCGATGGTGTCGACGATGGCGGTCATCTGGGCCGCGCTCTCGCTGACCTCGCCGATCGCCACGACGACGGCCTGCATCGCGTCGTTGCCCTCGGCGGCCTCGCGGGCGGTGCCACTGGACAGCTCGCGGGCCTGATTGGCGTTGTCGGCGTTGTGGCGCACGGTGACGGTCAGCTCCTCCATGCTCGATGCCGTCTCGGCCAGGGACGCGGCCTGCTGTTCGGTGCGTGAGGCCAGTTCGGCGTTGTCGGTGGTGATGCGACCGACCACGTCGCCCAGTTCATCGGCGCTGGCATGGATATCGCCGATGGTGGCGGATAGCGAAGCGCGCATGCGTTCGATGTCGTGCAGCAGGCTGTCCGTATCGCCGCTGTCCACCCGGGCCGGTTCGTCGAGTCGTCCATCGGCGATACGCCGCACGACACTGGCGGCGTAGGCCGGATCGCCGCCCAGGCGCCGGCGAATGCCACGGATCACCAGGCCCATGATCAGGGTCACCGGCCCGCCGATGGCGGCCAGGATCAGCCCCGAGTGCAGCAGCGTGGTGATAAAGGCGGCGTCGATGTCATCGACGTAGACGCCGGTGCCCACGATCCAGCCCCAGTCGGCGACGCGCTCGTGGTAGGACGACTTGGGTGTCAGGGCATCGCCTTCCTGGTGGGCCCACAGGTAATCGACGAAGCCGTCGTCGTTTGCGACGTCCTCGGCGAATTCGCGGAACAGGTAGCGGCCCTCATCGTTCTGGAAGTTGGATAGATCGGTGCCCACGGCCAGGCGTGGGTGGCTGAACAGCAGGAAGTCATCGTCGAAGACGTAGAAGTAGCCGCGCTTTTCGTCGTAGCTCATGCGCGACAGGGTCTCGGCGGCCAGGCGTTGGGCCTCGGCGAGCTCGACCTCTCCGCGCTCGACGCGTTGCGCCTGTTCGTCGATGACGCTCACGGCCAGGTCGATGTGCTGGGTGAGTCCCAGGCGGCGCTCGTCGAGCAGGGTCTGGCGGTTTTCCCAGGCACCCCAGCCGACCAGTAACAGCATGGCCAGCCAGAACACGCCGAGGCATGCCCACAGTTTCTGTGTTGTTGTGAGTTGGCGCATGGAGCCTCGCATTATTTTGATTATGGGTGGGTCAGGGACGGCGCTTGGGTCAGGGGGTAGCTCAGGGCGTAGCGCCGGCGGTGTCGACCAGGGCCATCTCGTCGCTGGTCAGCAGCTTGTCGATGTCCACCAGGACCAGCATCCGATCGTCGAGGCTGCCAAGGCCGCTCAAGTAGTCCGACGACAGGGTCACGCCGAACTCGGGGGCCGGCTTGATCTGTTCGGGTGTCAGTGACATCACGTCGGAGACGCCGTCGACCACGATGCCGACCACCCGAGTGCCGACGTTGACCACGATGACCACCGTCTGGCCGCCGTACTCGACGCTATCGAGGGCGAACTTGATACGCAGATCGACGATCGGCACGATCACGCCGCGCAGGTTGGTCACCCCCTTGATGAAGGCCGGCGCATTGGCGATGCGGGTGACGTTGTCGTAACCGCGGATCTCCTGGACCTTGAGGATGTCGATGGCGTATTCCTCGTCGCCGAGGGAGAACACCAGAAATTCGCGGTTGTTGAGTTCGCTGGCGGCAAGGGCGCCGCTATGGAGATTCGTCATGGGGTCGGGCCCTCCTGGAGCTCGGGTTGCAAGAGCGGGGATGTCGGCAGGCCGGCGTTGCTGGCGCGGCGTTGCTGGCGTGCCTCTTTCTTGTGGCGGTTCAAGCGGTGCATGTCGGCAATATCGAGGATCAGCGCCACGCTGCCGTCACCGAGAATGGTGGCGGCGGAAACGCCGGGCACGCGGCGATAGTTGGTCTCCAGGTTCTTCACCACCACCTGTTGCTGGCCGATCAGGTCGTCGACCAGCAGGGCATAGCGGCGGCCTTCGCCCTGGACGATGACGGCGATGCTTTCGGTGATCTCGGTGCGGGCCCCGGCCACGTCGAGGGCCTCATGGACGGCGACCACCGGCAGGTACTCGTCGCGCACCTTGAGCACCACGTCGTCGCCAGCCATGGCATAGATATCCGCCTTGGCGGGCTGCAGCGATTCGAGCACCGTCGACAGCGGCAATATGAACATCTCGCCGCCGACCTTGATCGACATGCCGTCGAGGATCGCCAGGGTCAGCGGCAGCACGATGCGAGTGATGGTGCCCTGGCCCCGCCGCGAGTCGATCTCGACGTGACCGCCCATGGCTTGGATGTTGCGCTTGACCACGTCCATGCCGACGCCGCGCCCGGAGACGTCGCTGACCTCCTTGGCGGTGGAAAACCCCGGGGCGAAGATCAGCTGCCAGACATCGTCGTCACTCATCGCCTCCGACACCGGCAGGCCATTCTCACGGGCCTTGGCCAGCAGCCGGTCGCGGTCGAGGCCGGCACCGTCGTCGATGACCTCGATCAGGATGTTGCCGCCCTGGTGCTGGGCCGAGAGTGTCAGGCGACCGACGGCCGGCTTGCCGGCGGCCAGGCGCGCCTCCGGCGACTCGATGCCGTGGTCGAGGCTGTTGCGCACCAGGTGCGTCAACGGATCGATGATGCGTTCGGTCAGGCTCTTGTCGAGCTCGGTGGATTCGCCCTCGGTGATCAGCTCGACCTTCTTGTGAAGCTTGCCGGCCAGGTCCCGCACCAGGCGCGGATAGCGGCTGAAGACGTAGTCCATGGGCACCATGCGCACCGACATCACCGCTTCCTGCAGATCCCTGGCATTGCGCTGCAGCAGGCTCATGCCGTTCTGCAGGCCCGGGTGGCTGGTGCCCTCGAGCTCACCGACGGTCTGGTCGAGCATGGATTGGGTGATGATCAATTCGCCGACCAGGTTGATGATCTGGTCGACCTTGTCCACCGAGACTCGGATCGAGCTGGTCTCCTGGGCGGCCTTGCGCGGCTTGGTCTCGCCGGGAGCCTTGGGCGCCGCCGGGGGTGGCGATGACGCCGCTGTCTTGGGCGCCGGCGCGGCTGCCGCGGAGGACTCGACGGGGGACGATTGCGGCGGTTGGGCTGGCGGTTCGTTTGCCAGGTCGGGTGGCGCGATGCTCGGCGCCGCAGCGGCGAGCGTGGTGTCGGTGCCCGGGGTGACGCAGGGCCTGACCTCGATCTGCTCCGGCTCGGCGATGAAGCACATCACCGCCTCGATGTCGGCGGCGCCGACCTGGGTCGCCAGCACCACCTCGTGACGCTCGGCGCTGCCGCGACGCTCGAGCACCTCGCCCAGTTGGCCGAGCTCTTCCACCAGCAGCTCACGGTCCTTGTCGGCAATCCCGATCAGGGTCACCAGCAAGGCGTCGCCGGGGGATGGCGTGTCGTTGTCGGTGACGCTATCCGCGGCATTCTCTGTGCCCTTCTCCTCGACACCCTGCGCCGCATTCTCCGCACGATCATCCGCCGCGTCGTCGGCCGCGGCCAGGGACACCTGGGTGGACTCGGCCACCGCGGCTGATGGGGCCGGGGTGTTCGCGCCATCCAGGGAGCGGCCGATCTCTTCCTCGGCGATCTCCTGGAGAATGCGACAGATGCGCTCGAACGCCGCCTGGTCTGGCTGTTCGCTGTTGCGGTAGGCCTCGAGCTGGTCGTGGAGCATGTCCTTGGTTTCCAGAAAGGTGTCGACGATGTCGGGGCGCAGGGTCAGTTCCCCGCGTCGGGTATGGTCGAGAAGGTTCTCGAACAGGTGAGTGGTGCGCTGCAGCACTTCGAAGCCGAAGGTGCCGGCGCCGCCCTTGATCGAGTGCGCGGCGCGAAAGATGGCGGCGAGCTGCTCGGGGTCGGGGGCCGCGAGGTCAAGCTCGAGCAGATGGCGCTCCATGTCCGCCAGCAGCTCGGCGGCTTCCTCGAAGAAGGTGTCGTAGAAGTCGGTAATGTCCATGCCGTGGTTGCACCCTCATGTCTGGAGATCGACCCGGACGCGGCGCTGGCGCCGGGGCCGGTTGTTGTTTTGTACTTCCGGTTCTTGGCTTGCGGCTCTTGGCTTACGAGCATGTGTGGCAAGCGCTTGGCGAAAAGCTCGCGGCTTACGGTGGCCTGCCGAGCGTCTCGTCGGCGTTACGCTAGTCGTTGGGCGGCACGGCGACGCGCTGGCGGAAATCGTCTTCGAAACGCTGGGCGATGCGCTGCTCGATGTTGGGGGCGCTACGCTGAGCCGTCAGCAGTTCACCCGCGTGATTCGTACCGCCCTGATGGTCCGCCGCGGGCCGAGAACCCGGGGGCAGGTCGGACCCATGGTCGGACTGCGCCATCAGGGCCTCGCCGCCGGCCAGGCGCAGGGTCGGGCCGCCCGGGGTCGGCGAACCGGGATTGAGCGTTCCGGGGTGGCGGATCAGTTCGGCGACACTCGGGAACAGCACCACCAGTTCGATGCGTCGGTTGATCGGGTCATCGGCCGCGGTGTTTGGCATCACCACCTGGTCGGCCAGGCCCGCGACCCGCAACAGCTTGTCGGCGTCGAGCCCGCCGCCGACAAGCTCGCGTCGTGACGCGTTGGCTCGGGCGGCAGAGAGCTCCCAGTTGCCGTAGCCGCGGGTGCCGTTGAGATACGCCAGGCTGTCGGTGTGGCCACTGATGCTCAGGTCATTGGGCAGCTCGTTGAGCAGCGGCGCCATGGTCTCCAGCAGCGCGTGCAGGTAGGGAGCGACCCGGTCGCTGCCGAGGGCGAACATCGGTCGCTTCTCGTCATCGAGCAGCTGGATGCGCAGGCCTTCCTGGGTCATGTCGAAGCGCAACTGGTCGCGCAGGCCGCGCAGGTCGGGGTCCTGCTCGATGGCGAGCTCGATGCGCTCCTGCAGATCGCGAAAGACCCGCCGCTGGCGCTCGCTGGGGCGCGTCTGGATGCGCACATCGATGCGCGTCTGCTCGCCCTCGATGCTGGTGTGATCGGGCCCGCCACCGGGAATCACCTGGGGGCTCATCGCCTGGCTATCACCATTGGTCAGGGCGGTCAGCAGCGGCGTGCTGAAGTAGTCGGCGACCCCTTCGCGGGTCTCGCGACTCGACGAGGACAGGATCCACATCACCAGAAACAGCGCCATCAGGGCCGTCATGAAGTCGGCCAGGGCGATCTTCCAGCTGCCGCCATGGTGCTTGTGCACCACCTTCTTGCGGCGAATGATGATCGGGCGACGGTTGGCAGCCTGGCTCATGCGCCACCCGCACTCGACTTGGCGTCACGCACGTATTCTTCCAGCTCGCTGAACGAGGGGCGCTCCGAGGTGTGCAAGGCCTTGCGGCCGAACTCGACGGCAAGTTGCGGCGGATACCCATGCAGGCTGGCCAGCAGGGTGACGCGCAGGCACTGGAGCATCTTCACCGACTCGCCGAGTTGACGCTCGATGCGGCTCGCCAGAGGGCTGATGAAGCCGTAGCCGAGCAGGATGCCAAGGAAGGTGCCGACCAGCGCATGGGCGATCATCACGCCCATCTCTGCGGGGTCCGCCGCGGTCACGCTCAGCGCCTTTACCACCCCCATGACCGCCGCCACGATGCCGAAGGCCGGCATCGCATCGGCGACCTTGGAAATGGCGTCCGCGGGGATCTGGGCTTCCTCTTCGAAGACCTCGATTTCATGCAGCATCAGTTCGTCGATTTCCATCGGATCCATGCTGCCGGCGACCATCAGGCGCAGGTAGTCGGTGAGGAAGTTCATGATCATGGGGTCGGCAAGCACCTTGGGGTACTCACTGAACAGGGCGCTGTCCTGGGGGTTGTCGATGTCGCGTTCGATGCCGAGCATGCCGTCGCGACGGATCTTCGACAACAGGCGGTATTGCAGCGCCATCAGCTCCATGTACAGGGCCTTGTCGTAGCGCTTGGAGCGACGCAGACGCGGGAAGATGCGGAAGGTGGCCTTCAGCGCCTTGCCATTGTTCGAGGCGATGAAGGCGCCGAGGCCGGCGCCGCCGATCATCAGCAGCTCGGTGGGCTGGAACAGGGGGCCGAGGCTGCCGCCGGAAAGCACGAAGCCCCCGAAAACCGACAGCAGCACGACCAGAAATCCAATGGGTATCAGCACAACCGAGATCCTTTTCAGGCAGTAAAAGCGTTCTGAAAAGGTTATCGGCGAGTCGGCGGAGGACTTGAGGGTAGAAGAGCCTGGGCAAAGCCGGAAACCCGAAGAGGGGGCAGTGCCGGGCGCCCAAGGCGGTGGGGTGGCTCGTATCACGCCTCTTGGCGGTGTTTACCACACCCGGCGAGCGCCCGAGGGCTCGCGTTCCGATCGGGTCTGGCGCGCCGGGACACGCACTCTTCCGCGCCGTGGCGACGGGTTGGCGTGTGACGACGCGCCTTGTCGTCTCGCGGTCAGCCGCGCTGACAGCGGATGATCGGCGTTTCGCGAGGCGCGGCGATTTGTGCCGCTCGGCGCCGGGTCTTGCCCGCGCGGGAGGGCGGCTGGCAGATGCCGCAGACGTAGTGCTGGTCCGGGGTGTGGGCGTGGGCGACGAAGTGGCCTTCGCAGCGGGTGCAGGTCGATTGCTGCAGCAAGTCGCTTTCGAAGAAGCGAATCAGCGTCCAGGCGCGGGTCAAGCCGAGCACCGGCTCGGCGGCGTCGACGTCGACCTGTTCGGTGTACAGTCGGTAGGCCTTGACGAAGGCTTCCATGCGCTCGCAGTTCTGCTGTTCTTTCAGGCGCTGATAGAAGGCGTAGAACAGCGACGAATGGATATTCGGCAGCCAGGTGATGAACCAGTCGGTGGAGAACGGCAGCATGCCCTTGGGCGGTGACATGCCGCGCACCTCCTTGAACAGTCGTATCAGGCGCGCCCGGCTCAGGTCGGTTTCCGTTTCCAGTACCTGCAGTCGAGCACCGAGCTCGATCAGGTCGATGGCGAGCTGCACTTGCAGCATCTCGCCGACGAGGCTCTTCGACGCGGTCATCGCTTAGCCTCCCCTGGCATCGGTGGTCGCCCTGGACGTCGCCATCAGCAGCGACGAGTGGAGGTGGGCCAGGCCCTGCTCACGCGGATTGTCGGTGACCTGGCGCAGCTGCTGGGCGTTGCCGATGCCGAGATGGCAGATCAACTGATTGGTGCGCGACAGGCGCGTCAACTGGCGGGCATTGAGGCTTGCCAGGACGTCGGCCTGCTCGTCGTCGATCTTGAGGCGGAGCATGGCGCTGGCACGGTCTTCGGCCAGCAGCCGCTGAGAGAGGAGAAGATAAGCGAGATTCAGTTCCTGAATCTCGTCGACCAATGTGGTTGAACTCATGGGATCCCTGCCTTGATGTCGTTATCCGCCGATCGCCGCCGGCGTGTTGGCGCAGACACTGGAGGTGTTCGATGACAATGGAGTGTCGGCGCCGGGCAAATTGTGAACAGCCGTATTGTCGATCGAATACAGTGTCTCGCAATGCCCGATAAGCATAACTACCTCAACGCTGGCTGTTTGATGTGCATCAATAATCAACGAAATGCTTATAAAACACACCATTATGCCTGTTTTTAATCCCAATTAAACTTAGGTATATTCGTTTCTTAACATCTGTTCACCTAGTGTTACTCTAGTTTGGCATGCCGTCGCGGGATTTCAGCTCCGCGACCCAGATCAGTAATTCGGCGATGACCTGGTACAGGCGCGGCGGAATTTCCTCATCCAGGCGTAACTGCATCAGCAGGCCGACCAGCGCCGGCTCGTCATGGACGAAGATGCCCTGGCGTCTGGCCTCGTCGATAATGCGTTCGGCGATATCCCCATAGCCTTTTGCGACGACGCGAGGGGCGTCATCGCTGTCGCCGTAGGCCAGGGCGATGGCCTGGCGTCGTTGCGGGGTGGGGTCGCTCATGAGGGCTCCTCGTCGTGACGTTCGACCACGCTCAGCACCACGCTGTGAAAACCGTGCCCTTCGAGGCGCTTGCGCAGGCTGTCCAGTTGGCCATCGAGGCGTTCTCTGACCACGGTATCCCGGGCCGCCAGGGTCAGTGACAGCCGGGTATCCCCCATCATCGCCACCACATCGAGCCGACCGAGACCGGCGACGTCGAGACTCAGCTCGGAGCGCCAGCCGGGTTCGTCGTCCGGGGCAGCATTGCCGTC
Organism: Halomonas sp. V046; assembly: GCF_052645355.1. NCBI lineage: Bacteria > Pseudomonadati > Pseudomonadota > Gammaproteobacteria > Oceanospirillales > Halomonadaceae > Halomonas > Halomonas sp. V046. The sequence continues at coordinate 21,479 of NZ_JBQXYF010000014.1, read as the reverse complement.
GTCGTGACCGTGGGGGTGGCCCCCGCCGCGCTCGTCCCGCTGCAGGGGCTGAATCAACAGCGCCATGAACAGGCCCGACCAGACGTCGCCCTCCCAGCGTAGCAGCGGTGCCGCCAGCAGCTCCAATTGATGGCGCACCAGAGGCGCCAGGGATTCCGACAGCGCCTCCGCGGTGGCCATGCTCGCGGCAGGGTGGGCGAGGCTGGCTTGGGAGACGCTGTTTTGGGACAGGGCATGGGGACCAGACGCTGTGCCAGGCGGGCGCGGGTCGCTGCCCGTGCCGGGTGCGCCGTCGGCCGCGGCGTTCGCCCCGAGTATCGCTGTCGTCGTTGCCCCGAGGGGCCCCGCGGTCAACGGTGACCCCTGGGGCACGAAGCCGGCGGGCAGCGTGGCGCGCCATGGTGCCCCGCCGCTCGTCGTCGCCATGCCCGACGCAGTGCCAACGGCCCCAGAGCCATGCAGGGCGCCCGGTGGGCCGCCGGGGGCTCGGGCCAGCGGCGTGAAGCGCAGCGTCAGCCACATCTGCGGCTCTCGGGCCAACTGTTCGCGGCCGATCTCGCCCTTCATCCAGCGTCCCAGGTGGGCTTCGTAGAACAGGCCGCTGTCGCGGATCGTGCCCTCGAGGTGCTGAGCGAGCCGTGCCGCCGCCGCAGACGATGCCGATGATCGGAGCGTCGCGGCGGTGGCGAGGGGGACGCCGGTGGCCGAAGCGCTAGCAGCCGAGGTGGTGGTACCCGCATCGGCCCCAGCACCGGCTGCCGTCGAGGCGGCGGCTGTGCCCGCTGCCAACGGCGTGAACGGCGTGCTCAATAGTGGGCGTGAGGAACGTAGCGTTTGTTCAGGGGCGGGGTAGCGCAACAGCAGGTCGGCGATGCGCTCGGCAGAAGCGCTGAGCCGAGTCTGCGATGACGGCGCCGCCGATTCGCCCCCGGGGGAGGCAAGCGGCTGGCCCGGGAGACCGCTGTGGCGGGTCAGCGGTGCGGTTTGCCCGGCCGTGCTGCGGGCATCCAGGCGTGAGTCGCTGTGCAGGGCATTAGGCCCCCGGCCAGGATCGATCGGCTTGACCGGGGCATTGACGTCCTTGGCCGCGGGCGTATCGACACGCTTGCCCAACACCTGATGCAGCAGGGAGTCGATCAGCGGCGTGATGCCGCTCACGCAGAGTCCTGACCGAAGCGGCTGGCGGCATTGACCACTTGGCCGCCGGCGTAGACGCGATTGAGGTCGCGCTGGCGCCGGGAGGCCTGGATCAGGCCGCCGAGGGCATCACGGCGCTCGACCAGACGCTGACGAATGGCCAGATCGTTGTCCAGGATCTGCTCCAGCAGCTCACCCAGGCGACGTTGACTTGGGGCATCCAGGTCGTCCATCGGCAGCGTCTGTTCGAGCTGGCCGACGGCGATCACGTAGTCCGACTCCTGGCCGATCAAGGCCTCCCACTCGGCGGCATCGGCCAGGTCCAGCATCTGCCGGGTGCGGCCAAGCAGGGACTCGTAGCTCTGGATAAGGCTGATCTGTTGCGATGCAACAAGCTGCTCGTCATGGCGGGACATGGCAACCTCGTTAGGTGGGAGTGGAGCCGATGTCACGCCAGGCCGAGGCAATATCCTCGAGCAGGCGTTCGGCTTCATCGAGGCTAGCCTCGTCGTTATGCAGGTTGGCATGGATCAGGCGCCGCGCGATGTAGTCGTAGAGACCATCCAGGCCGCTTGCCACCTCACCGCCGCGTTCGCCGTCCAGGGCCGCGCGCAGGCCGCGGTTGACGATGTCCAGCGCCTTGGAGATGGCCTCGCCCTTGGCCGCGACACGGCCGTCCTGCAAGTGCAGGCGAGCGGCACGAATCGAGGCCTGGGCGCCATCGAACAGCATCACGATGAGCTGGTGCGGGCTGGCTGCCATCACCCCGCTCTCGACGCCGACGCGGGCATAGGCGCTGGCGCCTCGGCCGGCGCCAGGTCCATAGCCGCCTGCGGCCTTGCTATAGGCACCCGCAGGGCTGCCGTAGATGCCGCTGCCTCCTGGCATGGTGGACATGGTGTGTCTCCTTGTGGGTCGGGCGACGAGCCGGCGACGTGTGCCGGGCCTTGGCCTGCGGCGTTGAGTATTGGGGCAGCCACTGCAGGCTTGCCAGTGACTGCCGGTTGCCTGGTCAATACGCTGAGTGTGATCGAGGCTTGCTCAGCGCCAGTGCGAGTTGCCGTGGGTGACCGGTCGCTCCCGGGCGCTAGTGAAACTACCGGGAGCGACAGGCGTCTCTGGGGGCTTCTCGGCACGTAATGGGATCTATCGGTCGCTATTGAGAGTTCAGCGCATTCAGGGCATCGAACTGTTGTGTCAGGTAGCTGCTGGTCTGGTTCATGTTGGCGATCAGACTGTCGAGCTTGCCGAACTGGGCGCGGTAGCGCTCGACCGTGGCGTCGATGCTTCTCTCGGTGCTGGCGTATCGATCGACCAGGCCCTCCATGCGGGTCTCTAGCCCGCTGGTGGCGTTCTCGATCAGGCCACCGTCGTCGAGCATCGCCGCCAGGCTATCGCCAAGCGCATCGGCCAGGCCCGGGCGTTCGGTGGTCGAGTCGCCGCCGCTGCCGGCGAAGAAGCGCTGAAGATCATCGCGCTGCGTGCTGATGATGTCGTCGAGGCGGTCGTTGTCGAGCTCCAGGGTGCCATCGAGCTGCAGGCTGATGCCGATATCGCTCAGGGTGGAAAAGGCCCCTTCCGCGACGCCGCTGGTGAGGGCGCTGCGCAGCCGGGACTCGACGCTACGCAGGGTCGAATCCCCGAGTAGCTCACCGGCGGTGCCGGCCTCGGCATTGAAGCTGCTCAGGTCGCCCATGCTGCCCTTGAGATCGTTGTAGCTCTTGACGAATCCTTGCACCGCTTCGCGCAGGGCCAGGTTGTTGTGCTCGACCTTGACCGTGGCGAACTCGTCCTCAGCGTGGGTCTCGGTGAGCGACAGCGTCACGCCCTCGATGGCCCCCTTCACCTCGTTGGACTGACTGGTGATGGCGATGCCGTTGACCGTCAGGCTGGCGTCCTGGGCGGCGACGGTTTGGCTCATGGCGGTAAAGTCGAGCTGCGTCTCCAGTGTCTTGTCGTCGCCGGTGGCGCTGAATGTCATGCCCGTGAGGGTGGACTGGGTGCCGGTTTCCTTGCTGGTGAGAACCAGTTGATAGGGCGTGTCGCCAGACCCTGTATTGACGATGGAGGCGCTGACGCCGGCATCGGAGGCGTTGATCGCATCGCGAATGCCTTCGAGCGAGCTGTCTTCCTGGGTGATGTCGATGGCGACGGTATCGTCGCCTACGGTGAATGACAGCGTACCGCTACCGAGTTCGTCCTCGCGGCTGGCGAAGCCGCCGGTGGTCATCGACTGGGCCCGGGCGAGGCTGTCGACGTGGACGCTGAAGTTGCCCGGCTGGGCGCCCGAGGTGATGGTGGTGCCGACGCCATCGCCCTGGCTCGATGCCGAGAGGCTCGCGTAAAGCTCGGGGTCGTTGAGCTTGGCGACGGCATCCTGAAACTTGGTCATGGCCCCTTGCAGGGTGCCATAGGCGGAAATCTTGGCTTCATAGCTCTTCTGCTGGGCCATGATCGGTTCCAGCTGCTTGCGTTCGGCGGATTCGAGCTGGTCGAGCAGCCCGTTGAGGTCGAGGCCGGAGCCGATGCCAAGCGAGGAGATTGAAGCCATGTCAGAGTTCCTTGTGGGTGGTCATAGTCTGCCAGCGTTTGCCGGTGCCAGTGCCTTGAACAGACACCACTCAGGCCGATATATCGCCTTATCGGCCGAGGCTGGGCTTCCTTGAATGTCGTGGCGTCGTGGCTCAGGCGCCGACGGCAATTTCGCCGCTCGGGCGGCCGAGATCGGCGAGCTGCGAGCCGGTGAGGATCGCGCCGGTGAGCGGGGAACGGGGCATTTCCGTGGGTGGCGTCTGGCTCGTGTGCAAGCAGATTCGGCTCGGCCTTCCCTGGTCGTTGAGCCCTAGCACCCAGCCGAGATCGCCCTCTTCGAAGCGTACCAGTGAGCCCACCGGGTGCAGCCCAAAGCGCTGGATGTAGCGCTTGACCCAGGCGCTGTCGAACTTCTCGGGGTGGTCGACCAGATAGCGGTAGATGGCCTCGATGCGCCACGCGGCACGATCGATGCGTTGGTGACGCATGGCATCGACGGCATCGACCACGGCGCTGGCACGCGCCAGTTCACGAAGCGCGTCGGCGTCGAGGGCATTGGGATAGCCGCTGCCGTCCAGGCGCTCGTTGAGTTGGCAGGCGACGGCCTCGAACACGCTATCGGCGAGCCAGCGACAACCACGCATGCGCTGGCGCAGCAGGTCGACATGGCTTGCCAGTTGCCGGCGTTCTGCCTCGCCGAAGGTCGGCACCAGGGCGAGGGACTCGGGTAACAGCACCTTGCCGAGGTCATGGATCATGGCGCTGGCGGCCATGGCTTTGAGCAGATCGCGTGGCAGCTTGACGCCGGCCAGGTCGACCAGCCTCACCGCGACGGCGAGGCCATGGCGCACCGGCCAGGACTCACGGGTCAGGCAGCGCAAGGCGAAGAGTACCGCCTCACGATCCTCTTCGAGTAGCGCCAGCAGGCGGTCGGCCTGTTGTGACAGTTGCGCGCCATCGATATGGCCGCCGTGGACGAGTTCGAGCGCTTGGGCGTCCAGGTAACCCGCGACCAGGGCGAGCCGAGCGGTCATCGGCGTCGGGTAGGGATCCGATTGGCGACGACCGAGGCTCGCCTGGCTGGCTTCCGAGGCGAACTGGAACAGCGTCGACGGAGGGCGGCGTGACTCGAGTCCCTCGCCGATGCGGGCCGACTCGCGCTCGATTTCGGTCACCAGCCGCCACAACTCACGCTGCTGGTCCACGGACGGATGGCTGAAGTGGAAACCGGATCTCACCACCCGGCGTTCCTGCTCGATGCGATAATGCTGGGGGCTGCCCTTCACGGCCAGGCGGGTGCCATCGGGAAAACACAGGGTCAGGTTCAGTGGCAGTTGGGTGGAGCGCAGCAGGCGTGCCGCCGGTTGCGGCAGGATGAGCTGACAGCCGTCCACCGAAAGATCCAGCAAGTCGCCCTGAAGGAGTTCGCTGTCGCCTTCGCTGTCGCCTTCGCTGTCGCCTTCGCTGTCGCCTTCGCTGTCGCCGACGCTGACCTCCGCCGCTGCCACCATGCCCAGGCGCAGCCGGGCACGAAAACTGGCGCGTCGCTGGAGTCGTTCCAGATGCAGTGGGTAGTCGCAGCGCCAGCAGCGCTTGTCGTCATTGGCCGCGATGAGGCCACCGAGGGGCGGCGTGCGGGTCAGCTTGCCCTCGCTGTGGCCGGTCAGGCGAAACGACTCACCACGGGCGAGCAGCGGTACCACCTCGCGCACAGCATCGAGATTCAATGTCAGCGAATCGCCATGCTCAAGTGCCTGAATCAGCACCGGAAAAGGCTTGCCGGTCTCCTCCATGACCAGCGTGGCCCCCTGGGCCCCACCGAGGGCATCGAGCAGGCGTGCGATTTCTACCGGGTTGTTCACCCGCTCATATTCTTCCTTGTCCACCACCCCTGTCTCCTGTGCGCGTGGCCCACGGCTATATCGACGCTATCGGCGGAAACGGCGGCAGCTTGAGCGCGACGGCAGGAAAACCCGCGGTGGCTCTGCGCGTCGACGCTGTCTTGGTGGCGGGACCGCATCGATGCGCAGCGGACGTCGGCGACCCGATGCGGGTGGCGTGATGTCCTCGGCGCGTGGGCATCACGCGGTCCCGGTTCCTGCGTGCTGAAGAACCGCTCCAAAGCTCTGCCCTGACGAACTGCCTTGAAGAAAGGCCCTGAAACGGGGCGCCAGCGCCATCGGTCAGGCCGCTACGCCTTCAGCATCCGCAAGTACTGCCTGACCACCACCGCGTTGTTGTGGCGCTCATCCTTGGAGGCGAAAACCAGCGTCAGTGGACCGCGGCCGGCGCTGGTGAGCACGTCTCTGAGTTCCTCGCGACAGGCCTTCAGATCGGCCAGGTAGCGGCGCCGGAAATCGGCCCAGTCGAGTTCGCCGGCATGGAAGCGCTGGCGCAGCTCATCACTGGGTGCGATCGCCTTGGGCCAGGCATCGATGGCGGCGTCCTGCTTGGCGACCCCGCGGGGCCATAGGCGGTCGACCAGGACGCGATAGCCGTCGGCGACAGCGGCATCATCGAACGCGCGTTTCAGGTAGATCTCCATGGTCTCCTCCGTGCTAGCTGGCGCCGTCGCGTGACGCCTGTTGCGGCGGTGGGTTGCCGACGGGCGCAGCCGTTGGTGTTGTCGTGGCGGGAGCTCAGCCGTCTGAGCCGTTGGCCTGTGTCAACGACAAGGCCTTGCTGGCCTCGTGCTCCTCCAGGTAGCACTTAAGCTGGGGCAGGCTCATCGGTCGCGCCAGATGAAAGCCCTGGAAGGCATCACAGCGGTTGTGGCGCAGAAAGTCCAACTGGGCCTGATTCTCGATGCCCTCGGCCACCACCCACAGGTGCAAGTGGTGAGCCATGGCCAGAATACCGCGCAGGATAGCGGCGTCCTCGCTGCTGTCCGGCAGGCTCATGATGAAGGTGCGGTCGATCTTCACCGTCGTGATCGGTAGACGCTTGAGGTAGCCAAGGCTCGAGTAGCCGGTACCAAAGTCGTCAATGGCGACGCCCACCCCCAGCGCCCGGAGGTCATGAAGGGTGTTGATGGCCGCCGTGGTGTCATGCATCAGGATGCCTTCGGTCAATTCGAGCATCAGTTGGCTGGCGGGAAGGCCGGTGTCGTCGAGGGTCTCCTTGACCGTATCCAGGAAGTTGGCCCGCCGAAACTGCAGCGGCGAGAGGTTGACCGATACGGTGATAGTGCTGCCTCCCGGGCCGTACAGGTGCCGCATGTCGGCGCAGGCCCGTTGCAGCACCCAGCGATTGATCGGAATGATCTGGCCGGTCTCTTCGGCCAGGGGGATGAACGCACTGGGCGCCAGCGTGCCGCGCTGCGGGTGGTGCCATCGCAGCAGTGCCTCGACGCTGATGATCCGACCATCGCGGCCGAAGAGCGGCTGGTAGTACAGCTCCAGGTGGCCGGCATCGATGGCCTCCTGCAGGTCATGGCGCAGGGCCACCCGTTCCGAGACGCCCCGGGTGATCTCCTCGGTGAAGTACTGCAGCGCATTGCGCCCCTGATGCTTGGCGCGATACATCGCCATGTCGGCCCTTTGCACCAGCTGCATGGGTTCCTCGATGGTCTCGTCGCTGACTGCCACGCCGATGCTGGCGGTAATGTGCAGCTCATGGCCGTCCACCCGGTAGGGCTTGGCCACCATGGGCAACAGGCGTTCACCGAGCACCAGGGCCTGGTCGGGGTGGGGCAGGTCGGGCAGCAGCACCACGAACTCGTCGCCACCGAAACGAGCGATGGTATCGCCGGGGCGCAGGGCATCGGCCAGGCGTCCGGCAATCTGAACCAGCAGTTGGTCGCCCACCGCATGGCCGAGGCTATCGTTGATCGGCTTGAACTCGTCCAGATCGATGAACAGCACGCCAATGCAGTGCTTGCGGCGTTGGGCGAGGGCGAAGTCGTGGCGCAGGCGATCCTCGAACAACGCGCGATTGGTCAGCCCGGTGAGGGCGTCGTGGCCCGCATGGTAGGCCAGGCTCGCCTCGTAGGCCTTGTGCTCGGAAATATCATGCTGAACGCCGACGAAGTGCGAGATCTTGCCGTTGGCGTCCTTCACCGGGGAAATGTACAGGTCGTTCCAGAACACCTCGCCGTTCTTGCGATAGTTGCGCAGGGTGGCGCGAACCTCGTCGTTGTTGGCCAGCTGGCGGCGGATGCGCTCGACCACGTGGGGCTCGGTTTCCTCGCCCTGCAGGAAGCGACAGTTGCGTCCTAGCACCTCGTCCTCGGTGTACCCGGTCATGCGCATAAAGGCCGGGTTGGCGTAGACGATGGGCAGGCCGGAGGCCGTGGCATCGGCGATCACGATGCCATTGATGCTGGCCTCGACACTGCGCTGCAGGATGCGCAGGCGCATCTCGTGGCGATGGCGCTCGGTGACATCCTTGGCGATGCCATAGGTACCGCGTATTTCGCCGTCGATGATGATGGGCAGATTGGTGATGTCGAGAATCCTGCGCCCCAGGCGGGCGTTGATCGGCAGGGTGTAGCTGGTCGTTTCGCCGCGCAGGGTCTGGTTGACCTGGGCGCGCACCCAGCCACGGTCGGCCTCGTCGACAAACATCTCGTAGTGCTGGCCGACGATGTCATCGACGGGGACGCCGGTGAGTTCGGTGCAGGTGGCGTTGGCGGCGATGAAGGTGCCCTCGCGGTCGATGGAGTACACCGCGTCAGGGTTGTAGGTGAACAGCGAGCGGTAGCGCTGTTCGCTTTGCCACAGGGCGCGGCGGTCTTGATCGCGCTCGATGGCCAGCGCCGCCAACCCTACCAACCCCTCCAGCTGTTCGATATCGGCATTGGTCGGCGCCATGGCCTGACGAGAATAGGCCGACAGGGTGCCGAGCAGGCGACCATCGCTGGCCAGCACCGGAAAGCACCAGCCGGCCTTGAGGCCGGCCAGCTGGATCTTGTCCGTGTAGTCGGCACAGCGGGGGTCCAGGGCCATGTCCTCGCTGGTCAGCAGACTTTTGGCATGGGCGGCACTGCCACAGATGCCATTGCCGTGGCCTATCGGCACAGTATAGATGCCCTGGCGCAGCTCCTCGGGCAACGATCGGCCGGCCGCCAGGGTCAGGCTGTTGGTGCGATGATCGGCCACCATCACTACCCCCATCGCGCCGGGAACCTGGGTTTCCAGCAGCCGACACACCGCCTCCAGGGTGACGGCGAGGGGGGCTTCACGCGCCACCATGGACTGGATAGCCTGGTGGCTTTCCAGGCGCGACTGGGCCTCGACCAGGCTCTTGGTCTGGCCCATTAGCAGGCGCATCAGCGCCAGGCTCAGGGCGAGCAGGTAGCTCATGGCCAGGCCGATGAGAGCGATCAAGGCCGGTAGTGTGCCGGCCATCCACCATTCGCTGTCGGGGCCAGGTATGGCCGTCAGGGAGAGAGTGTCGCCACCGCCGAGGGTCAGGGTCTTCGTCGCCAAGCGCGGCATCAGCGGGTCATCCAGGGTTTCACCGCGCTGATGCAGTGACCACCAGGGTCCCTCGCGACGCTTCACGACGACATCGATGTCGTGGTTGGCCAATGTCTGGCCGCTGCCGAGCAGGCTCGGCAGCGAGAGCGAGGCCACCAGGGCACGGTCGCCATCGATGGCCGAGACCATCAACGCCGGGGTATCGAAGGGCCGAGGGGGGAGCCACAGCATCACGCCATGCTCGCTGGCCGCTCGCCTGGCCTTCTCGATGCGGTTCAGCACCGCACCGGCGGGCCCTGCTTCGAGGGGCGGGTGCCACCAGCGGAGCCGGTCACCGCCGACCACCGCCAGCGCCTCGAGGCCATCGACGTCGCGAAGGTAGAAATCGACCAGGCGCTGCTCACGGCCATCGAGAATGCCGTTATCCACGCCTTCGTCAATGTCCTCATTGACGCCTTCGGGGAAGCGTTCGTTGACGCCCAGGACTGGGAGGCGCGGAACATCCTGTTCGGTCTCGAAGGCCGGCCCGCCGGAGAGTCCCTGGCGCATCAGACTGCCGGCGATGCGGTCCAGCCAGGTGCGATGGCTGGTCAGGTTCTGGGCCAGGTGCTCTTCCATCGAATCCAGCGCGTGCCCCGCATCGACCCTGACGTGGCGCTGGTGGGTGTCGTTTAGCGTTAGCCACGCCAGGCTGCTGATCAGTACGCCGGCGCAGGAAGCGATGATGGCGGTTCGCTCCAGGTGCAGCGGGCCCCGGCCCTTGCGCGCTGCGGCCACGCACGACGCCGAGCCGGCGAGAAAATACAGCAGGCAGACCGCCATGGGCGACGTGCTGCGGGTCACCTGCCAGACCCACGGGGCCTGGTGTGGCACCAGCAGCCAGACGCTGAAGACGACGCTGGTGCCCGCCAGGGCGGCCCCCGAAATGCGCCACCAGCGGCGTCCCAAGGCCGTACGGGTACCAAGCACCAGCGCCACACAGGCCGGCAACAGCGACAGCGCCGCCCAGGAGGTCAGGCGTGGGCCCCGCGTCAGCAGCGAATAGACATCGCTCGGCGCAGCCGCCAAGGCGTTGTGGGTCAGCGAGTATAGCGCCAAGGCCAGCAGCGCCAGGGCCGTGGCCACACGGCCACGCCGACAGCGCTTGGTTTCCAGCAGAATGCCCAGGCCGCCGATAAACGCCGCCAAGGCGGCATCGGGCACCAGCAGCGGCTGGGACACCGGCATCACGATCCAGTGGATAAGCCCCGCCGCGCCAACCAGCAGGAGACCCGCCGTGGCCATCAGCAGCCAGGTATCCTGGGCGATGTCACGAAGATTGATCGGCATGGCCAGCCGTTACCCCCTTGTCTTGCCCTTCCCTGGGCACCAGACGGTCTGCCGGTGTGCGCGAATCAGCATTGATTGCACCTGGCAGAATGGCACGCGTCAGCGTTGACAGGCGCGGATACTGATCCACTTTCCCTTTTCATCAACCTCGATGCGATAGGTCCCGCGTACTCCCTCCGCGGTCATCACTCGCCGGAGTGCTTCCGCCGGGAAAGCCACCCGGCGGCCGTCCAGGCTCCTGGCCACCACCTGGGAGTAGCGGCCTTCGTAGTACTCCAGGCACTCCCGAGCGGAGAGGTTCAGGCGAATATCGATGTCCGGCAACGTCCATCCTCAGGGCAAGATCGGCTCCGCGGTGGTGCAAAGTCGGTTCGAGAGTGTTTGATGTAGCAAAATTAACCAGCCTATAGAGTACGCCAAGGGTACTAGCTGTTGGATGAGGATGCTGGTGCCGGCATACACAACCCCTGGGCGCGGACTGGCTGGCTTGGGTGGCCAGGGCACGGCCCGCGAGAGACGGGGCTAGCGAGAGACGGGGCCGGCCAGGCTGGCCCGTCTCGGCCCGCGCGGAAAGATTTTGTTGCGCCAGGCTAAAGCTTTTTTCGAATCCACCGATAACAGGGGTAACGGCCAAAGGCGCCGTTGCGGCAGGCCCAGACGGGGCAGGCCAATGGAGCCCTCAACTCTTTCGGGAAGGATTTCACCATGTCCGTGATCAATACCAACATCACTTCGATGATCGGTCAGCAGAACCTCAACGCTTCCAAGAGCGAACTGACCACCTCCATGGAGCGCCTGTCCTCCGGCCTGCGCATCAACAGCGCCAAGGACGATGCCGCAGGCCAGGCCATCGCCAACCGCATGAGCGCTCAGATTACCGGTCTGTCCACCGCGCAGCGTAATGCCAACGACGGTATCTCCATCGCTCAGACAACTGAAGGTGCTCTGAACCAGGTCAACGACAACCTGCAGCGTGTTCGTGAGCTCACCGTGCAGGCGCAGAACGGTACCAATTCATCGTCTGATCTTTCATCCATCCAGGATGAAATCACCGCACGCCTTGATGAGATTGACCGTATCTCCGAGCAGACCGACTTCAACGGTACCAAGGTACTGGATGGTTCCAAGACCACCATCGATATCCAGGTAGGGTCGGAAGATGGCCAGACCATCACCATCGATTTGCAGAAGATGGATGCCGAATCATTGGGACTCGATACCTTTAACGTTTCGTCTGGAATCAATGTCACAGATGTGGCTGCTGCTTCGACAACAACTAAAGCGGCCACTTCGATTGATGCCACAGGGCTCGACGAATCAACTCTGGGTGATGGTGACGGTTCTTTCGGTGCTGTTCAAACGGACGGTAATGGCAATTACTACGTAGAGCTGACTGGCGATACTGATACGGCGGGTGCTGGTGTTAATGCATACTATGATGTTGCAGTTGCATCAGATGGCACTGCCACGCTTGGTTCCAAGTCTGCTGCTCAGCCTACCCCCGGAGACTTAAGCGCCGCAACTGACCTTGGTGATAGCCAAGTTTTCACCGGCGATGATGTAGATGCAGGTAATCTTTATGCCTATTCGGGTGCTGAGGCTGACGCACCAGCATATGTGGTTAAAGATTCATCTAGTGGCGAGGATGTTTATTACGAAGCGAAAATTGCTGACAATGGATCAGTGACACGTGGTGATGAGCTTTCTACTTCACCGGCTACTGAAGACCCTCTGGCTGCATTGGACAGTGCCCTGAGCGATGTGGACAACCTGCGCTCCGACCTCGGTGCCATCCAGAACCGCTTCGAGTCTGCCATCACCAACCTGAGCACCAACGAGACCAACCTCTCCGCCGCCCGTTCGCGCATCGAAGACGCCGACTACGCGGTGGAAGTGGCCAATATGACCCGCGCCCAGATCCTGCAGCAGGCCGGTACCTCCGTGCTGGCTCAGGCCAACCAGGTGCCGCAGTCTGTGCTGTCCCTGCTGGGCTAAGGTCGGGATTCGACGATCTTCAGGGTGCGATTGGCGGCCGGGTGATGGACTTATTCTGGGCTTGTTCTGGAGTTATTCACCCGGTCGCCTTGATGCCCTTGCTCCTTCCTGAGACGTGCCATTGCCTGGCCGGCTCGACCCCGACGGGCGCCTTATGGCGCCCGTCGGCATGTTCGCCTGACACGTTCGTCTGGCATGTTCGTCTGGCAGGAAATCAACGATATGACATTGCAAACCGTTGCTATGGCTCGTGAGATGAGTGAAACAGACCTTAAGCAGGTCTTCGATGAACTGCAGCAAGTGATCGAGCAGGCCCGTGGGCTACTCGATCGCTTCGAGGCCGCGGACATGGCCGAGGTGCTGGATAAGGACTATCAGGCCACTCTCGATATCCACGCCGAGGCCCTACGCCAGCAGGTGGCTATTGGTCGGTGCTGGAGCGACGACGTTGACGCTTGAGTGTTTGATGGCTTCAGAGCTTTGCTTGGCCGTAGATCTATCGAGAGGTCGTTGGTTTTTTTAGCCCTGTTCTGGAACGTCTCTAGGCGCGCAACACCGCCATCTCCTGAGCCTCACTTCCCCCCATAGCGCCGTAGTCGCCGCATCAGCCAGGATTGGGTCACGCCCAGGCTGTCGGCCGCCTTGCGGGTGCTGCCTTCACTGTCCAGTGCCTGAAAGATGGCGGCTCGCTCGATGGCTTCCAGGCGTTCGGGTAGCGGTTGGTTGTCGTCTGGTTCGACTCGGTCACCTGGCACAGAGGCTGAAGCGGGGGCCATGCCCGGGTCCAGGCTCAGGTCGTCGGCGTTGATCGATTCGGTGACGCAGAACACGCTGGTGCGCTCGAGCAGGTTTTCCAGTTCGCGCACGTTGCCTGGCCAGTCGTGGCGGGCGATGACCTTTAGTGCGTCGCGCTCCAGGCGCAGGGGCCGTTTGTGTCGGACACTGATGTTGCCTAACAGGTGGCGGGCGAGTGGCAGGATGTCTTCGCGTCTTTCGCGCAGGGCCGGCACGCGGATCGGCACGATGTTGAGGCGGTAGAACAGGTCGGCGCGGAACTCGCCGCCGGCGACTCTTCGTTCCAGGTCGGCGTTGGTGGCGGCGACGATGCGCACATCGGCTCGGGTCGGCTTGCCGCCCAAGGGGTGGTAGAGCCTTTCCTGCAGCAGCTGCAGAAGCTTGGGCTGCAGGGCCAACGGCAGTTCGCCGATTTCATCCAGAAACAGGGTGCCGCCCTCGGCCAGGGCCACGTGGCCTATGCGGCCGTCGCGGTTGGCGCCGGTGAAGGCGCCGCGCACGTGGCCGAACAGCTCGGCTTCGAGCAGGGCCTCGGGAATGGCGGCGCAGTTGACGTGAATCAACGGCTTGTCGTGGCGGGCGCTGTGCTGATGCAACCGATTGACCAGCCAGCTCTTGCCGACGCCGGTCTCGCCGGTGAACAGCACCGTGGCCTCGCTGCCCGCGGCGCGCTCGACCAGTTCCAGGCAGCGCCGGTAGGCCGGACTGCTGCTTAGCGGCGTGTCACGATCCTCGTGTACCACCTGCTCCTGACGGATGCGTTTTAGCTGATGCATCACGTAGTCCAGCAGGGCCTGGGTGGTATCGGGGGAGCGCGAGGCGAGCACGTCCTCGTTAAGATTGCGGGTCTGGACCACCACGGCGTCGGGCTCGCCATCGTCCTGCCAGGCCGGTGCGGTGCCCTCGGCGGCGTTGTTCGCTGTGGCATTTCCCTCGGCGGCAGGGCTCTCTGTGGCATGGCTCTCTGCGGCATTGCTCGCCGAGACCCCGCTCGCCGACGAGCCCTTGGCCGCGGCGCCATTGAGCGAGAATAGCCGGCCGTTGACCAGATAGTCCTTGCCGCGATAGCGGTGCACGACGCTGACCGGGCGACGCTCATCGATCACGAAACGGGTCACCGAGGGCGAGAACACGCCTTCGGCTTCCAGCTGGTAGACATCGCTGGAATAGAGGTGCTCTTCGCTGCAGTCGAGCTGAGCCAGGCTCGCGCGGTTGACCCACAAGGGGCGGCCCTGCAGGTCGGAAATGAAGATGCCGTCCTCGAGGGCATTGAGGATGGCCAGCAGTTGATCGTGCATGGGGAGGCCTGGGTGGGGCATCGCGATTCCGGGCGGCAGGGGCGTGGGGCCCATCTTCCGCCCGGCTCGCGGTGCTGTAAAGCGAAGGGAGCGCCGGTGATCAGAGCCCCAGCTTGCTGAACAAAAAGCCCCACAGGGCCAATGCAATGGCGACGAACAGGACCATGACCAGCCACACCTGGCGGTATTCGCGGATCAGCTTGGCCGCGCCATTGTCGCGAGCGAGGAAGTCGCGGATGGTGCTGTCGGACATGCGCTTCTGCTTGAGGTCATCGAAGGTCTCGAGCTCGTAGGCGCTGGGGCGGCTCGCCAGGCCGACGCCGATCAGGGCGATGGTGCCGAGCACGATGGCGACCATCAGGTTGTCGACGTTGGCCGGCAGCGTGATCAGGTCGTGGCGCTTGAGTTCACCGACCACGATGAAGCTGATCGAGCCGACCAGCATGCAGGCCAGGGCCGCGTTGGCGCTCATGCGGCGCCACTGCAGGGCGGCGACGATGGTCGGCAGCCACGCCACGGCGAAGATGGCGCCGGCGTAGATCGAGATCCAGTAGATGCCGGCGGGGCGCGAGATCGCCACGGCGCAGACGACGATCGCCACCAGGGCCTGGGAGATACGCCCCAGCATGACGCCCTTGCGCTCGCTCACTTCGCGATCAAAAAGCTTCTCGTAGAGATCCCGGGCCAGGGCGAAGCCGGTCAGCACGAACAGCGTCGAGGCGGTGGACATGATCGACGCCATGAGGCCCGCGAGGCCGATGCCGGCAAGGGTAGGGTTGGTGTGTTCCATGAAGCCGACGATCATGGCGCGGTCGGTGGGCTCGATGCCCGGCTGCAGCACCTGCATGGCACCGGCGGCGAGGAACACCAAGAGCTGCATGGCCGGGGCGAAGAACACCCCGATCACCGCCACCTTGAGGATCACGAAGTCGTTCTTGGCCGGGAACACCCGAGACACCAGCGCCGGGGTGCAGGCGAAGAACAGGATCCACACCAAAAACTGCGAGATCGACCAGCCCAGCGGACGGTCATCGGCGCCGCCGAGGGTCCAGAAGCCCGGCAGGGTCTCGCTGAGCCCCTTCATGGCCTCGAAGCCGGCGTCACCGATCAGCATCGGCGCGATGATGAAGGAGATCGCCAGCATGGTGAAGAACATCATGGTGTCGGTGTAGACCACGCCGTACATGCCCGACAGGCTGCAGAACACCATCAGCGCCAGGGTGAAGGCGACGATGATCACCGGGAAGGGCACGTCGATGATCTCGGCCAGCACGATGCCGGCACCGATCAGCTGGATGATGCCGTAGCCGAGCAGGCCGACGACCATCAGGATCAGGGCGACCACGCTAACCCACTTGTTGTTGAAGCGGTAGTCGAAGAAATCCATCATCGTGCGGCAGCCCATGGCCTTGAGCTTGCGGCCGACGTAGACCACCGCGATCAGGGTGCCGATCCAGGCACCGAAGGAGCCAAGGGCGCCGATCACCAACGGTCCTTCGCTGTAGGAGATGCCGGCGATGCCCATCAGGGTCACCGCGCTCAGGAAGGTGGCGGCCAGAGTACCAACGATCAATAGCGTCGAGCCCTGCTCGCCCATCACATAGAAGTCGTCCTTGTTCTTGATCAGGCGCGCAAGCGAGGCGGCGACGATCACGTAGGCGGCCAGCACGCCGAAAAATATCCACAGGGTCATTGTCATTACTCTCGTGAAGTGGGTTGGCGGGCGTCAGTGGCCGTCGTCCTGGCGGTCGGACGTGCTCGAGGTCGATTTGCCCTCGGCCTGTTCGCGCTTCAGGCGGCGAATCGTCGGGCGATACTCGCGAATCAGGATGGCGCCGACGATGACCACCGACAGGGCCGTGGTCAGGAAGGCGTTGGTGAACAGCAGCAGAACGTGAGGATTGACATCCATCGGAGTGCCTCTTGTCGGTGTGGGGAGTGCGGCTCGGGACGCAGTCAGTCCGCCTGGCCGCACCAGTCGATCAGCGTCAGGGCCATGATCTCGGCCACGTCGAAGACGTCGTCGAGGCGAATGTGCTCGTTGGGAAAGTGGGCAAGCTTGGTGATGCCTGGACCGAACACCAGCGCCGGAATGCCGTATTGGGTCATCAGCCCGCCGTCGGTGCCCCAGGGCGACGCCTGGATCTTGGGCGCGGTTCTCTGTACCTGAGTAAAGGCGCTGGTCAGGCTCGTGACCAGCGCATTGTCCAGATCGATGCCGCCGGGCTGCCAGCAGGCGCCGTAGAACTCGATGGCGACCGGGTGCTCGGCGAACCAGGCATCCTGCCCTGCCAGGGCGGCCATGGCATACGTCAACGCCTGTTCGGCCTGGTCGACGGTCTCGCCGGGGCCGACGCCGATGCGGCCCTCCAGGGTGATCTCGTCGGGCACGCTGGAGGGCCAGTCGCCGCCTTCGATGCGTCCCAGATTGATCGGCAGCGGAATCGGCACGTCCTTGTACAGCGGGTCATCGAGGGCGGCGTTGCGCTCGCTTTCAAGGGCCTGGATGGCCTGGATCACCGCCACGCTTTTTTCCAGCGCGCTGACGCCTTCGTAGCGGGTGCCGCCGTGGGCCTTGATGCCCTCGACGCGCAGCCGGAACCAGCGCGAGCCTTGCTGACGCGGGAAGATCTTCTGCTCGGTGGGCTCGGGGATCAGCGCGGCGTCGGCGCGATAGCCGCGTACCAGCGCGGCCAGGGTGCCGGCACCGCCGGCTTCTTCCTCGATGACGCTCTGCAGGATGACGTCACCCTTGAGACGAACGCCGAGCTCCTTGAGGGTGGCCACGGCAATAAACGATGACAGGTTGCCACCCTTCATGTCGGTGACGCCGCGACCGTACAGGCAACCGTCGATGACCTCGCCGGAATAGGGGTGCTGGTGCCACTGGGCGTGATCACCCTCCGGCACCACGTCCACATGGCCGTTCATGATCAGCGAGCGACCGCCACCGCTGCCCTTCCAGGTGCCGACGACGTTGGGGCTGCCGGTAAAGTCCTGTCGCGGGCTGTGAAACAGCGGATTGTCGCGCAACTCGTCGATGTCGATGTCCCACATCTCGGTGTCGAGGCCGAGGGCCAGGTACAGGTCGCGGATCTTGCCCTGGTGACCGGCTTCCTGGCCCGACAGGGTGGCGTCGCGCACCCAGTCCTGCAGCAGTGCGGTGTACTCGTCGCGGCGCGCCTGAATCGCCTGGTGAATGGCGCCGTGAAGCGCGTGCTGGTGATCGGTCGAGGCGGTCATGGGCGTCCTTGTCGTTTTGTCGTTGAGTGGAGGCGAGAAACGTTGCCGCGTCGTTGCTCTGGTGCTCTGCCGATGATTGACGGTATCGAGCCGGCCTTGCGTCGGCCACTGAGTCGAAATCGGTTCATCTGAGTCGATATCGGCGCAGACTCGCCGCGACGCAGGTGACCTTGCCTCGCGGCGGGCTGCTTCTTGCGGGCGGCTGTTAGCGATTGGCCCAGGCCACGACGGCGTCGCACAGCACCTGGGTGCCGAGGGCGCAGTGCTCGGGGGAGGCGTACTCCGCTTCGTTGTGGCTGATGCCATCGAGGCAGGGCACGAACAGCATCGCGGTGGGGGCGACGTGGGAGACATTGACCGCGTCGTGGCCCGCGCCGCTCATCATCTGCGGGGCCTCGTTGCCGCGAGCCTTGGCGGCATCGCCCAGGGTGCGGATCAGATCGTCGTGAAAGGGCGTTACCGGCGAGTGCCAGATGGGCTCGATATCCACGCGGGTACCTTCCCGTTCGGCCGCGCTTTGCGCCAGGCGAGTGACCGCAGCGTCGAGCTCGCTCAGGCGCGTCTCGTCGACGTGGCGCAGGTCGAGCTGCACCTTGACGGCGCCGGGCACCACATTGCGTGAAGGCTCGATGACGCTGAAGTCGCCGACGGTCAGTCGGGCATCGCGGTCGTCACCGAGCTCGTCGCGCATGGCCTGGATAAAGGCCGTCGCCGCCAGCAGGGGGTCATGACGGTAGGACATCGGCGTGGGGCCGGCGTGCACGGACTGGCCCTCGAAGCGCAGGTCGTACCAGCGAATGCCCTGAACGCCGGTGACGATGCCGAGGGGCTCGTCGGTTTCCTCCAGCACCGGGCCCTGTTCGATATGCAGCTCGAAATAGGCATCAAGCTCGGGGCTGCCGAGGGCGGCGTCGCCGCGCTGGTTGGTGGCCTCGAGCGCTTCACTGACGCTGACGCCCTGGCTGTCCTTGGCATCGAAGAAGGCGTCCTGTGCCAGGCGCCCGGACCAGACGCCGCTGCCGGCCATGGCCGGCGAGAAGCGGCTGCCTTCCTCGTTGGTCCACACCACCAGGGTCAGGGGGCGCAGGGTCGTCACCTGGTGGTCATGCAGGGTGCGTAGGGTCTCTAGCCCGCCGAGTACGCCTAGCACCCCATCGAAACGACCGCCGAGGGGCTGGGTATCGAGATGGCTGCCGATAGCGACCGGCGCCAGGCTGTTGTCCTGGCCCGGGCGCAGGATAAACAGGTTGCCGGCCTCATCCCGGTGCCAGGTGCAACCGAGAGCCTCGACCCAGTCCAGCAGCAGCCGGCGCCCGGCGGCATCTTCATCCGATATGGCCAGGCGACGGCTGCCGCCATTGGGCGAAGGGCCGACCTTGGCCATGTCCATCAGGGAGGACCACAGGCGTTCTGCGTCGATATCGAGGGGTGTGTGGGCGGAAGAGAGCGAAGGCATGGAAGGCTCCTGGACTTGTTGTTGGTGATAATCCAGTTAAGCAGGTAGCGTTCCATGATAAGTTTTATTAAAGAAAAACAGAATCTTGAAGTTTTTTTATGAAGTAAAGAAATGCCTGTCGCCAGATATGAGTCGATATCGACTCATATCTGCCGCCTGCTGGAGCGGGCGGTTCGTTGTCGACAGGGATATCGTCACTGCCACGCATCATTGGTGTTCTGCTGATGGGCTTCGACAATGACGTTGTGGCCCAAGGCGGCTAGCGCGCTGACGACGCCATCGACTCGAGAGGCGTGGCCTGGATTCACGAGCCGTCGGACGGCCCCTTCGGATAAGCCCAGTCGTTCGGCTAGGACGACGTTCGAGATACGCTCGGCCTTCATGGCGGTTCGCAACGCGAGCTTCGTAGCCACAAGAGGGGGGACGGGCACTAGATGGTCATTTGGTTCTGCTTCTGACGGAAAGGGTAGGGGACGACCTTCGAGAGAATACCTGGCTAGGCAAGCACCGAGCGTTTCGCTCATTTTTTGCAAGGCTTCCGCCAGGTCTGCGCTGTTCGTGAGTGCTTCGGGCACGTCTCGAGCGATAGCACGGTAACGGCCATCATCGCCATGTATGACATGGATTGGGTACACGTAACGCATGGTAAGCCTCTTGCCGGCAACCGGGTTTACATCAAGAGTCGTTGGACCCTTCGCTTCAGTAACCCAGCACCAAGTCCTTTTTATGATATTTCAGCTTGGCGAGTCGCTACTCGCAGTAGGAGTCGTCAAGGTTGGGTTCCCTGCTCGTGACAATCACCCAAATTTTATTTCTAAATTTTTGGTCTGTCATTTTGTTTTTTGGTTGTGCTTCTTGTTTTCGTACATATATGTTCGATCGTCGAGATGAGTGTCTTGGTTTGAGCTTTAATCGTGATTACAATTTGAAACATTGGCGCATTTTGTTTGAATGGTCAATGTAATGACTGGGATTTTGTTTCTTTTATATCATGATCTTAGCCGTATTTTTTTGTGGAGAGCTCTGGTTTTTTTGTAATGAAGCGTATCGAGTGGTGCTTTGTCAGAATATGTGAGTATTCTGATTTGTAGGGGTGATCAGGGGGCGCCTGCTTATCGTTAGATGAGCGTTTAGTAAAACAAATATTCTTATGCGGCGATGAGAAATGGATGTCAAAACCACTCAATTGAACGCCAGTTTCGGTGACGCCACTCCATGGAGCCTGGAGGGGGATTTGATCATCGAGACACCGGCCAAGGTGCTTCTTGATCTATCTCCTGACGATATCCGCCACCTGTCCAAGGACGGGGATGATCTCGTTATAGAGACTGCGGATGGTCACACTATAACGATAGTCGGCTTTTACATCGACTCAGGGAATGGTCCTAGCCAGCTGTATTTGGCGGGTGACGACGGTGAGGTTGTTTGGGCTCAGCTCGGTCCCGCCAGCGATGGCAGCGTGGCTGTCGCCGAGTACGTTCCACAAGGTGAACTGGCTGATTTCAGCCTGGTGACGACAGAGTCAGCGGAAGCGTCAAACTCCGATGGCATCGCAGGATGGGCAATCTTGGGCGGGCTGGGGGCTGCTGGCGTAGCCGCTGCAGCGTCGTCAGGAGGAGGCAGCAGCGACGGCAATGATAACGACAATGGTGTCGTCGACAGCACCCCTCCCGATACCGTGGCACCCGATGCCCCAACGAATGTCGTCGTGAGTGATGACGGAACCACCGTCAGCGGTAGCGGCGAACCCGGGGCCAGCGTCACGGTGACCGGCCCGGACGACACCGTGCTCGGACAGGGCACGGTGGGCGACGATGGCACGTTCAGCGTGGTGCTGGACGAGCCCCAGCTCGACGGCGAAGCCCTGGAAGTGACCCAATCGGATGGCTCAGGCAATGAGTCTGCCCCCACCGGTGCCACGGCACCCGACACTACTGCACCCGATGCCCCAACGAATGTCGTCGTGAGTGATGACGGAACCACCGTCAGCGGTAGCGGCGAACCCGGGGCCAGCGTCACGGTGACCGGCCCGGACGACACCGTGCTCGGACAGGGCACGGTGGGCGACGATGGCACGTTCAGCGTGGTGCTGGACGAGCCCCAGCTCGACGGCGAAGCCCTGGAAGTGACCCAATCGGATGGCTCAGGCAATGAGTCTGCCCCCACCGGTGCCACGGCACCCGACACTACTGCACCCGATGCCCCAACGAATGTCGTCGTGAGTGATGACGGAACCACCGTCAGCGGTAGCGGCGAACCCGGGGCCAGCGTCAC
>NZ_JBQXYF010000013.1:0-153390 GCF_052645355.1 Halomonas sp. V046 | reverse complement strand
GCCCTTGCCGGTCGGTGTTTGCCCCACGCCGGCCCGCTCATAGTGCCAACTGCAGAGACCATTGGTAGCGCCCTTGCCGGTCGGTGTTTGCCCCACGCCGGCCCGCTCATAGTGCCAACTGCAGAGATAGGTAACCGCCTTGCTGATCCGCGAGGCCGGCAACATCCCCCAGATCCAACCAGGCACCGGTCACCGAGATATGCTTGCTCGGCAGCCAGGCCACGAAGGCATCCTGCCACGCCTGCTCCTCGGCGAACCCCAGGTTGTCAGGTTTCTGGCGGTACTCGACGCCGACCACCCAGCTCGGCGCCAGCATCACCCCGAGGGAGCCTTCGACCACCAGCGAGCGGTCATCGTCGCGGTCTCCCCCGAAGCCGAGCAGCCCGCCCTGATTGGCCTTGGTGGACCGCAGCGTCAGATTGGCGATGAGATTGCGTCCGGCGAGGGCGGCGAAGTACAGCTTGGTGCCACTGAGATAGACATCGACACCGTCGTCGTCCCGGGCTCCTACCGCCCGAGCAAGGCTCGCATCCTCTAGGCGCTTGACCTGCACCCCGAGGCTCCAGGAGCCCCAGGGGTGATACAGCGGATCACCGATCAGACGCAGCTTGGCGCCGACGATGTCCTGCTCGACGTCACCGCCAAGGGTGTCCAGCGTCAGCGTCTGGCGAGCCCAGGACAGCTCCAGGCGATCGTAAAGATTCGCCGCCACGGCGCTGACCTCGAGGCTGTAATCGTCGAGCCAGGCCTGGCTGTGAGCAGCCGACAGCGCCCATTCGCCTTCGCTGGCGGTCCCGGCGAGCACCCCCCAGGGGGTCAGCCCGCCCCCCGCGGCCCCTTCGATCTGAGTGACACCGCCGGTGGCCAGCAGTCGACTGCCGGCCTCAACATCGCCGACAACCGCCGCCGCACAGATCAGCACGAGACATCTGCGGCGCAGTAGGTCGGCAAGGGATTCACGGGTCATGACGTGCATTCTCCCTGGCACTGGTGACCTCCGGCCGTCGGGCCAGCCATTCACCGAGGGCAGTCGCCGACATCGG
This sequence comes from Halomonas sp. V046, assembly GCF_052645355.1. NCBI lineage: Bacteria > Pseudomonadati > Pseudomonadota > Gammaproteobacteria > Oceanospirillales > Halomonadaceae > Halomonas > Halomonas sp. V046. The sequence goes on along the minus strand of NZ_JBQXYF010000013.1, from coordinate 152,347 downwards.
GGCGGCATAGGCATACCCTTGCAGCAGATCGCAGCCGATTCGTGTCAGATGTTCGCCGATGGCCAGCGATTCGACACCTTCTGCGACGGTACGCAGCCCCAGGTGATGCGCCAGATCGATCGTCGAGGAGACGATCACGTCGTCCTCGCTGTCGGGGACGAGTCCGAGAACAAATGACTTGTCGATCTTGAGCTCCTGAACTGGCAGCCGCTTGAGTTGCGCCAAGGAGGAATACCCGGTGCCGAAGTCATCCACCGCCACGCACACGCCACGATCCCGCAATGCCATCAATACCCGGGTCGCCATCTCGGGGGAGCGCATGATCGCGCTCTCGGTCACCTCGACGCATAGCCGCTCTCCGTCGAGACCGTAGCGGTCGAGCATCCGCGCAATGATCGGCGCAAGGGTCTCGTTCTCCAGGTCCAGCGCCGAGATATTGACGGCCATGCGCAGGTCGATGCCCTGCTCGACCCACTGCGCGAGTTGTTGACAGGCGGTGGCGAGCATCCAGCGCGTCAGGGACGGCATATGGCCCGAGCGTTCGGCCAGAACGATGAACTCATCCGGCGCCACCCGGCCGAGACGCGGATGGTTCCAGCGCATCAACGCCTCGACGGTCTGCACGCGTCCGCTGGTCGCATCGATCTGGGGCTGGTACCGGAGCGAGAGCTCGTCGCGCTCGGTGGCGTGCTGCAGGTCCCGGACCAGCGCCAGGCTGCGCAGATGGTGTTCATCCTGGCCCTCCAGATAACACCGGTGACGCACGCGTTCGCGACGAGCCGTCTCCAGGGCTATCTCGGCGCGCCGCAGCAGCAGGCTCGCCTGTCGACCATGCTGGGGAAAACGAACCTCTCCGAGAGCGCAGGTCAGCGTCAACGTCGATCCCGCCAGATCCATCGGCCGGCTGAGGCGGCGGTAGGTGTCGTCGAGCCATAGCGGCTCGCCTTCGCAGGCCGACAGCAACAGCAGGAACTCATCGCCGTTCAAGCGGTAGGCACCACGGCTTGGCGGCGGCAGATCGGCCAGGCGACCCGCCAGCGTGCGCAGCACCTGATCGCCCAGCTCATAGCCGAAGGTATCGTTGATACGGCGCATGTGGTTGACCGTGAGGCGCAGCAGGACGAAGGACGCACCGGTGGCGATCGCCGTCTCGATGTCCTCGATGGCTCGCACCCGGTTGCCAAGGCCAGTCAGCTGATCGTGCAGCGATTGGCGCCGCAGCTCCCCTTCACGCGCGATCAGGCTTTCCTGCATGCCGACCAGGGTCCGTGACAGCAGCCCCGGCTCGCCGGACTGCGGCAACCGATGTGGCTCCAGTCGCTCGCCCCGACCGATGCTCTTGGCCGCACTGACGAGGCGCAGCAAGGGCACGCTGATGCTGCGTGACACCAGTGCAGCCGCCAGGGCGGTAAACGCCAGGGTGGCCGCAAAGATGCCGCCGAGCTGCATTCTCAGGGCGTAGTAGGGGGCCATCAGGGCCTGAAAGGACCGCCGTGCCACGACCTCGGCTCGTCCCAGCTCGCCCTGGTAGAGCACACCACGCCGCTCGACCATCGCGTCCGACGGTGCCGCCGGCGTTGCGGCCGCGCCCGAGACGTCAAACGAGGTCGTGGTATTGGTCAGCTCCGACGCCTCCTGGGCCAAGGCATCGCCCAGCACGAACCCCATCCCGATCCACCCGATCAGCGCCGGCGCACGCACCGGCAGCATCACCACCTGATAGGCCTCGCCGTGATCGACGATGATGTCGACGGCCGACCCGTCGCGCTGGGCGCGCTGCCACAGGGCAGCGTAAGGAAAGGTCGCGTGTTCACCGTGGAGGCTACTCGCCAGCACCTCGCCCTCGGGTGACAGCAACATGACCAGATTAGCACCGGCGCGCTCGCCATGGTTGGCTAGCGCGGTGACAAGTGTCGTTTGCTCGCCGGCCGCCACCGCGCTCCTGAAGCCAAAATCGGAGGCCAAAATGCCAACGTTGTTCTCGAGCTGCTCGCCACGTTCGGCGATCAGCTGTTCGGTCACGTCCACCGCGACCCGCAAGTCGTCCTCGGTGGCGTCGAGAGTGCGGGCCTTCAAGGTGCCGAGAACCGCAAGGCCGATGGCCAACTGAGCGACAAGAGTCACGGCCAGCATCGCCAGCAGCAGCCTGGCACGAAAGCTCATCAACCGGCATCTCGCGCCTGCAGCGCCTGGTCGAAGCGACGCTGCAGATCCGAAGGAGGCGCCGGCTGCATGAGCCTCGCCTCGAGCTCGAGAGCGACCTCCTGGGTGGCCGATACCAGCCGTCCCTGCCACCAGCGTTGATGGGTGTCCTCGAGTCGCGGATGCCAGACTCTGATCACCTGGTTGCGAGCCTCGACGGCGGGAAAGTCGGCTCGTCCGCGGGCATCGGTCATGGCGAACCGGTCGCCATCGCTGACCACCACGAACGCCCGCATGTGGTCATGAATGTTACACCCCAGCACCACGACGCCTGGGCGCTCGAAGGCCACTGGGGGAGGGGTCTCGCTGAGATACAGCTCGAGGTCGAAGACCTTCGCCGGCGAGAACGAATAGACGTGATGACGGGACGAGTCCCGGTTGGGAAAGATCACCTTGCTGCCCACCGGCAGCACGGTCACCAGGGGAACGAAGGTCGCATGGCGTTGGGCAATTTCGAAAACGCCTTCGTGTTCCCCTTGGCCCGGGCCTGGCGAGGCCTCTGTGCGACTCAGCTCCACCACGGCATCGGCCAGGGGCTCGCCGGTCTCGGCATCGATCACGCGAATGCTGGCCGCCAGTGCCGACGCAGAAAGCATCAGCAGCGCAAACGACAGGACCAGTGGCAGTGGCAGTGGAGCAGTGATGCGCATAGGGACCGCCACGAACAGGGAAAAGGCTGACAAGCTGTGCTGAGTTTCTTACGAGATCGTAGCATGATGGCCGGAAGATGCCGTTGAAACCAAAGCAGGCTACCGACACTGCACACCTTCTTCTCGACGGCCGCCATACGCCGTCCTCGAACGTTCTGCTACCCTAGTCTGCCCTGCAGCAACGAGAGTCTCGCCATGGCTGGCACCACGCCGCGCCGACGCCCCTATCGGGTGGCCGATACCATCAAGGGCTGGATCGTCGATCGACAGCTTTCCCCCGGCGATCGCCTGCCAAGCGAAGCCGAACTGATGGCAAGCCTCGGTGTCTCCAAGGGCACCGTGCGCGAAAGCACCCGGGTGCTGGAGGCTCAAGGCCTGGTGGAGACCCGCACCGGCCCCGGCGGCGGCGCCTTCGTGCGCGAGATGAGTGAGGCCCGGGCGATCTCCCTGCTCAGTCACTACCTGTACTTCAAGGACATCTCGATCCGCGACATCTACCAGATTCGACTGGCGCTGGAGCCGGAGCTCGCCGCCAACCTCGCCGGCAAGGTCAATGCCTCCGAGATCCAGCGCCTGCGCAATGGCCTGGCGAGCTACGCCGAGCCTGCCGTCGACCTCGACGGCGAACGCCAACAGCACATCGACTCGCTGACCTTCCATGAAGAATTGGCTGCCCTGTCTGGGGGCAATCCGCTGCTGGCCTTCATCATTCGCTTCACCGCCCAGGTGCTGTCGGACCTGACCGTCTATCGGCGCCTGTACGAGCCGGGAGACCACCATATCGGCCCCGCCGGCTGCCAGTACCATGCCTGGCTGCTCGACGCCATCGAAGCCGGCGACGGTGAGCGCGCCCGGACACTGATGCACGAGCATCTGCTCGAGGCCCAGGCGGTGATGAATGACAACGAGGCCCAGGTCAGACGCGGATTTCTGGCCGAAGGCTAAGGACGGCCAGCGGTGGGGGAAGTGGCGCCAGACCACCTGTGGCTGCCGCCCATCTGCCGCTAGCGCTGCGCCAGGCGCCGAGGAAAATCATGCAGAAAGCGCATCAGTGCCCGCGTCGCGGCATCGCCGTCTAGCGCCGTGATGGCCTCATCCGGGTGGTGACTCAGGCCATCGGTGCAGCGCACGAAGAGCATGCCGATATCGGTCAGGTCGCGCATCGCCAGCCCATCGTGGCCTGCGCCGCTGAACAGCCGCTCGGCCCGCTCGCCGATATCCACGCAGGCCCCCTCTATTGCCTCGATCAGCCAATCCGCGCAGTCCACGGCCTCGGCCGCATAGGTCGGCGTCACCTCGAGGGCAAGATCACGGGCCTCGGCATGGTGGTGACAGGCGGCGAGAATCTCGTCCCGCCCGCGGCGGCGAATGGCGGCGTCCGGCGAGCGTAGCTCCAGGGTGAACACGACCTCGGCGGGAATCACGTTGACCGCGTTGGGCCGCACCTCGAGCTTGCCGACCACACCGACGAAGTCGTCGGTGGCGTTGAGCACGCGATCGGCGGCGGCGATCATCTCGGCGGCGCCGACCAGGGCATCGCGTCGCCCCGCCATCGGGGTGGTACCGGCGTGGCCCGCCTTGCCCCGGACGATGAGCCGATGACGCTCGATGCCGGTCAGAGACGTGACGACACCCAACGCATGATCACGCCGCTCCAGCACCGGCCCCTGCTCGATATGCACTTCGACAAAGCCCAGCACCGAGTCGCGCTCACGAGCCAGGGAAGCGATCTGGGCCGGCTCGCCACCGAAGGCCTTGAGCGCCTCACCCAGGCTTACGCCCTCGGCATCCAGTGCCGCAAGGCTCGCCGGATCGAAGGTCCCGGCCAGGGCCCGGCTGCCGATCAGCGTCGACTGAAAGCGGGTGCCTTCTTCATCGCCGAAGGCCACCACCTCAACGCCATAGGGCAGCTCGACGCCTGCCTCCTTCAGCGCCTCCAGTGCCAGCAGCGGCAAGGCCACCCCAAGCATGCCATCGTACTTGCCGCCCTCCACCACGCTGTCCTGGTGGGAGCCGAGGATCAGGGTCTTCTCGCCGGCAAGTGCCCTGGCGCTACGCCCCACCAGGTTACCCGAGGCATCCAGCTCCGGCGTCAGGCCAGCGCGGCGCATCCAGTCCCCGATCAGCGTCAGCACTTGCCGGTGCTCGTCTGAGCAGAACAGGCGAGTGACGCCGGGGCCCGGTTCGGAATGTTGCGCGGCCTCATCGAGGCGCTCGAGTAGCGTGTGGCCAAGTCCTGGCGAGGGGGTCGAGGAACTCATTGAAGGTCTCCCAATTACCATCGTGCCCAACGCAAGCGACGGCAACGTCATGATCATGCGTGCGCCCTGAGGCGTCAGCGCAATCGAGAAGAGAAGCGATACCGCTGGGAGCGGCGAGACAGGCCACGACGCCCCTGCGCGCGTTATCGCCGCGGTAAGGTCGCCAGAAAACCGCTGAAGGCCGGCGCACGCACTCGCCTGGCGAGCCCCGTTAGCTCGGCGATCAGCTCGTGCTCGGCCCAGTCGACGCGCAGATCCAGCGGCGGCACACTAAACGATTCGATGCGCAGCGCCGCCGAGTGCGTCCCGCGGCGGTCACCGCCGGCATCGAGCGCCGCCGCCAGCGCCTCGATCAGCGTCTCAAGCAGGCCCTCGGCGTAGTCACGGCGAAAACGCGGTATCACGTCACCGTGCACTGATGCCATCACCTCGCCGGCATTGTCACAGCACGAATCGAGAAAGCACCGCATCAGGGCGTCGATGACCGCGGCGTCGGCGAGCATATTGCCCACTACCGCGACGCCAGGTGCAATACGACAGGCCACCGCGGGCAGGTTGTCGGCGCCTATGTGCAGCGCCGCCCGGCCACGGGCATCCATTACCAGGCACTGGCGCTGCTCGCGGCCGGCATCGGCGCCGACCACACTGGCGAGCGCCGCACCGACATCGTCGCCGGCTTCCAGGCGCCGGCGCACGCCGTCGGGGTACCAGGGGTTGGTCACCAGGCCTTGGGTGACACAGGCCCCGAGCCCACGCCAGGCATGATGCACATAGCCCCCCACCGCCACCCCGCCGGTGGCGGTGATGGCCGCCACCGTGCCGCTATGCGGATGAACGTGAATCAGCGACAGCGTCACCGTCTCAGTACCCGACCATGTGGCCGATCACCAGGCCCACCCAGGACAGGGCATAGACCAGCACCATGAACGGCAGAATAGCCTTCAACCACTTCTCGTAGGACACCCGGCCAAGGGCCAGCATGGCGAGCGTGCCCCCGGACGTCGGCACGATGAGGTTGGTCAGGCCATCGCCGACCTGGAAGGCGGTGATCATCAACTGGCGACTCATGCCGACCAGATCGGCCACCGGCACCAGAATCGGCATGGTGACCAGCGCCTGTCCGGACCCCGAAGGAACGAACAGGTTGATCACCCCCTGCACGACGCTCGCCATGATCGCCGAGAAGGCCGGCGGGATATCCTGGATCAGACCACTCAGGGCATAGACGATGGTGTCGATGATCTGGGCCTGGTTGAGGATGACCTGAATCGAGGCGGCCAGGCCAATGACCAGGGCACCGGCGGTGACACCGGAAGCCCCTTCCATCATCTGCTTGACGATCTGGTTGGCCGAGAGGCCATTGACCACGCCGATCGCAATGGCGATCAGCAGGAACATCCCGGCGATCTCGTTGATGTACCAGCCCTGGGTGAAGACCCCGACCAGCATCGCCGCCAGCCCGCCGACGAACACCGCCAGGGTCAGCTTGTCGCGCTTGGACATGCGGTACTCGTCCAGGGACTTGCTCATGGCCTTGGTGTTGTCGGGCTCCTCGAAGTCCATCTTCACCACCCACCGGCAGATGTAGAACGACAACAAGGCGAGCGCCGAGAGCACCAGAGCGGTGCGCAGCCAGGCACCGGAGAAGGTCGGCAACTCGGCGATGCCCTGGGCCACCCCCACGGTGTAGGGATTGATCGGCGACAGCGCGAAGCCGATGCCGATCCCCCCCACCGCCATGGTGGTACCGACCAGGCTCGAACAGCCCACGGCACTGGCGATCAGCACCGCGATGGGCACCAGAGCGATATTGTTCTCAAAGCCCACGGCAACGCCGAAGAAGCCGTAGATGAAGGTGCCGGCGGTAATGATGACATTGCGCCGGCCGACGCCGACGCGGTTGACCGCCACACCGATGGCGTTCTCCAGGGCGCCGGTCTTCTGCAGGATATGAAACAGTCCCCCGGCGATGAACACGATAAACAGGTACAGCGAGGCCGAATTGAGTCCCTTGGGAATCGCCACGAAGATGTCGAACGGCGAGATCGCCGCCACATCGCTCAGGTAATGGAAGGAATCTGGCACCACTCGGGTACGCCCGTCCTGCATCACCCGCTCGAACTCACCGGCGGGGATGACGAAGGTCAGGGCATAAGTGGCCAGCAGGATCAGAAAGATCAGCACCATCGGGTCAGGGACGGTGCGATACCACTTCTTGCGCTGGGTCAGCGCCTGTTCGTTGTGACTCATGTCGTTGTCCTTGTTGTCCTGATCGAAAACACCCGACGGCGAGGTCCTCACCGCTGACCATGGTGGGGCTCGCCACGATAGGGCTGGCCGACAAGAGGAGAGCGGTGACGTCCCTGAGCAAGAGGCGTCACCGTCAATTTATCATGATAAATTGACGGGTCAAGGCCGGCCGAGCACGCCGAAACGCGCATCGCCCTGGCGCCCCACCTTCCCCATTGCCCTGGATCAGGCCGTGGTGCCGCAATGGGCGGGATCATCGTCCCAAAACGCGATGGAGGCGTTGGGTGGACTACATCAGAGCGGTGCTTCGACAAGCCACTGTCGAGCGTGACATGCAAGGCGACGAACGCGCCCGGGAAACCGCCATCGACTATTTCCTCGATGAGATGATGCTGCTGTTCAAGCCACGCCTGATGCGCTGCATCGACGACCATCTGCTGTGCGACGTCTTCGAGGACTGGCTCAAGTACCACGCCGAGTTCGACCAGGACGAACGCCTTGAGGCACTGATCGCCGGCACCCAGCTGATCCCCGTCCCACTGGTCATGTACCGCCTGCTCAGCGCGGAAAAGCGCGCCGAGCGACGCTGTCGCCGGCGCACCGAAGGCAACATTGTCTCGCTCTTCGGGAGCCCACCGGATGATTGACCTCATCGCTAGCATCCATGAAAGCCTCATCGCCAACCACAGGCTATGCCCGCCCCTGGCATCGGCCGAAGATGAGCGACGGCGCATCGGCTGGGAGCTTTCCGGTGCCCAGACGATACTCTCCCGGGAAGCCCTTCAACGCCTCGGTCCCCAGCGTCTGGCCGAGATGATGGTGATCGCCAGACGCTTCGATACCAGCATCGCCGACGTGATCGAGGAATGCCTGCGCCAGCCGCCGGAGGCGCTCAGCGTGCTGTGCAGCACGCGCGAACGACGCAAGAAGGAAGACAGCCACCGTGCGGGCGTCCCTTACCTGCGTCTCGTCGAGCCACGAGCCGACCGGCCTTGAGTGGCGCGGGCATTCGCCCGCCACGCCTGTGTGGAAAACCGGCCTGTGTGGAAAGCCGGCCTGCGTGGAGAGCCGGCAGCGCTGGGTCAACCGCCATCAGCGACTATGCTCAGAGCAACGCCCAGCCCTGGAGGCATTGGCATGGACGAGCTTGAGCAGGTTCCCTTCCTGGCGCTGCTGCTGAGCGAGCTGCAGGACTATCTGACGGATCTCGGCACCATCGGCCCACGACTGATCGCGGGCCTGCTGCTGCTGGTGACGACCTGGCTGGTGGCCCGGCTCGCCGCCGCCATCGTGTCCCGGGTCTCGGCCAAGGCGCGCCTCAGGCGCAATCTGCGCGACGTGTTGACCATGCTGACCGGTCTCGGAGTGTGGCTCGGTGGCCTGCTCATCACCATCACCCTGGTCTTTCCCTCGGTCACCCCCGGCAAGGCCCTGACCACCCTGGGGCTCGGCTCCATCGCCATCGGCTTCGCCTTCAAGGACGTGTTCGAGAACTTCCTGGCGGGGCTTTTGATCCTGTGGCGAGAACCGTTCAAGATCGGCGACCACATCGCCCTCGAGTCCAACGATGTCGAGGGCCTGGTCGAGGAGATCACGGTGCGCGACAGCCGTATTCGACGCACCGACGGCCAGTTGATCGTGGTGCCCAACGCGCTGCTGTTCCAACACCCCGTCATCGTGCGCACCAACCGCGATGTCCGGCGCACCTCGATCATCGTCGGCGTGGCCTACGGGGAAGATGTCGATGAGGCCAGGGCGGTAATTCTCAAGGCGGTACAGGAAGTCGATTCGGTGCGAAGCGATGTGCGCACGGTCCAGGTCTTCGCCCAGGCCTTCGGCGCCAGCTCCATCGACTTCGAAGTCGCCTGGTGGACCGGCTCTCGACCGGTCGACATTCGCGCCTCCAGAGACCAGGTGGTGGCAGCGATCAAGCGCTCACTCGACGAGCACGGCATCGAGATTCCCTTCCCCTATCGCACCCTGGTGTTCAAGCCCGGCGAGCCGCTGTCGATCGCGCGGCCGGGCGCGCCAGGGCCCGGGGCGACGCCAGGGCCAGGGGCGACGCCAGAGCCAGAGTCAGGGGCGACGCCAGAGCCAGAGTCAGGGGCGACGCCAGAGTCAGCGACACGGGTACCCGAGTCACCAGCGAGACCGACCGACGAGCGCTCCGACGCGGCGGCACCTCGCCGGGACGGCCTGGGACCGGAGAGACCGCAACGGGGTGACTAGCGCAAAATCCTCAACCCATGCTGCTTGAGCTTGCGCACCACGCTGGGCTGACTGATGGCGAGGCGCTCGGCGATGGCGTAGGTGGACGACAGTCGATGACACAGCTCGGCGAGAATGGCCCGCTCGGCACGCGCGAGGGCATCCTTGAGACCTTCGTCAGTGCGCAGCGTGGCGTCCTGGCCATCGCATGCGTCGGCCGAGAACGGTTCATCCCGGTGTGGCGACGACTCGTCCCGGTGTGGCGGCGGCGCTGACTGGTGTGGCGGCGGCGCTGACTGGTGCCGTTCAGGCGTCCCTTGCGCCGTGGTCAATAGCGTCTCGCGGCCGCGAATGACGTCCTCGGCGGCGGACAGCCAGGCGCGCTCCAGGGCGTTCTCCAGCTCACGCACATTGCCCGGCCAATCCCGGCCCATCAGCGCCTGCCACAGGTCCCTGCCGAGCATCTTGGTCTCACCGTAGCGCTCGTTGAGGCGCGCAAGCTGACGCTCGGCGAGCCCGGGAATGTCCTCGCGGCGCTCCCGGAGCGGCGGCAGGGTCACCGGAATGACGTTCAGTCGGTAGTACAGATCGAGACGAAACACGCCCTGCTCGACCCGCGCCGCCAGGTCCTGATTGGTCGCCACCACGAGGCGGAAATCAACCCGCCGCGAGGCGCTGTCGCCGAGCCGGGTCACGCGTCCGTCCTGGATGACCTTGAGCAACTTGGTCTGCACCGATAGCGGCAGCTCGCCGATTTCATCCAGAAACAGGGTGCCACCGGCGGCCTGCTCGATCAGGCCAACCCGGCCACCGGGGGCGGCCCCCGAGAAGGCACCCTGGCGATAGCCGAACATCTCGGACTCGAACAGGCTCTCGGGAATGGCCGCGCAGTTGACGTCGATGAAGGGCCCATCGGCCCGCGAGCTCCAGCGGTGCAGCTGCCTGGCGAAGGCGGTCTTGCCGACCCCGGACTCGCCGAGCATCAACACCGTGGCATCGGTCGGCGCGACCCGTTTCAGCAGCAAGGCCACCTCGCGCATCACTCGACTCTTGATTTCCAGGTCGCCGAGTTCGGCCTCCAGACACTCGCTGTCCTCTTGGCTGGCGAGGCGGCCCTTCAGATGCTCGCTAAAACGACGCTGCAGCAGCGAGTACTCCTGCTGCAGCAGCTGCAGGTCGGTGAGATCCATCGACCGGCTGACCACCGCCACCAGTCGCTCGCCGTCGAACACCGGGTGGGCCTGAGCGATCACCCGGCGCCCGGTACCGGTGTGCTGCACCACCTGAGCCGGCTCGCCGCTGCGAATCACTTCGAGGCTCACCGACGGCTTGAGCACGCCATCGGCCACCAGCGCCTGCACGGTTGTCGCGCACAGCTCCTCCCGCGACATGCCGTACACCGCGGCCGCACCGGGGCTGACATCACGAATGCCACCGTCCGGTGCGACGATGAAGAAGTGATCGTGGGCGGTGTCGATGATGGTCTGCAGGATAAGGGCGTCGGTCGTGCTCATGCTGTCGATCCAAAAATGCATCATTGATCCACGAGTGTATCACCAGCGCCGTCGCAGTGATCCATTGTTGGATCAATCGGCTGTGCTGGCCCACGGCCGTGCTGCCCCGGGGGCATCTGGGGCCAGAAAATCCGCGACCCGATTAGCCTTTCGTCTAAGATTGAACAATGATGGCACGCCGCCTGCTTACTCCCTGTCAGGACTCGTCAACAGGCGAGCGAAGGGTCCAGAGTTCAAGGGCCCAGCACGCGACCACCGCCACCAGGCCGTGACGACTCAGACACAGCAGGGAGACAGCATGAGCGACTTCAACCAACCCTTGGGCGGCAACGAGATGCCGCGCTTCGGCGGCCCCGCCACGATGATGCGCCTGCCGACCCAGACCGACGCCAAGGGCCTGGACGCCGCCTTCATCGGCATTCCCATGGATATCGGCACGTCCAATCGCCCGGGCACGCGTCTCGGCCCGCGTCAGATTCGCGACGAATCGCGCATGCTGCGGCCGTACAACATGGCGACCCGCGCCGCCCCCTTCGACAGCCTGCAGGTGGCCGACATCGGCGACGTTCCGATCAACACCTTCAACCTGCCGAAGAACCTCGACATCATCACCGAGTTCTACACCAAGGTGCTGGCCGAAGGCTGCGTTCCGCTGACCCTGGGGGGGGACCACACCCTGACCTGGCCGATCCTGCGCGCCATCGCCAAGAAGCACGGCCCGGTCGGCCTGATCCACATCGATGCCCATGCCGACGTCAACGAGCACATGTTCGGCGAAGAGGTGGCCCACGGCTGCCCGTTCCGGCGCGCCCAGGAAGAAGGCCTGCTGGACGCCAACCGAGTGGTGCAGATCGGCCTGCGCGGCACCGGTTACGCCGCCGAGGATTTCGACTGGTGCCGCGAGCAGGGCTTCCGCGTGGTCCAGGCCGAGCAGTGCTGGTACAAGTCATTGGCGCCGCTGATGGCGGAGGTACGCGAGCAGATGGGCGACGGCCCGGTGTACATCTCGTTTGACATCGATGGCCTCGACCCGTCCGTGGCGCCGGGTACCGGTACCGTGGAAATGGGCGGCCTGACCGCTCAACAAGGCCTCGAGATCGTCCGCGGCGCGGCCGGCCTCAACGTGGTCGGTGGCGACCTGGTAGAGGTCTCCCCGCCCTACGACACCAGCGGCAACACGGCACTGATGGGCGCTACCCTGCTCTACGAAATGCTCTGTGTGCTCCCGGGCGTCGAAAGCCGCGACTAGCCACTCGTCGACACCCACCACGCCCCTTCCGAGGGTGCCCCTGGAGGGCACCCCACACTACAAGACCAACGAGTGCTTCCCATGTCTTCCCAACTGCATTCCGCCGACGCCATCAGCACCGAGGGCAAGCCGCTCAGCACCCACGGCCTGATCAAGTTCCTGGTGCCCTCGATCCTTGGCATTCTGCTGTTTCTGGTGCCCTTCTCCGTGGGCGATTCGATCAACATCGGCATGGGCCTGGCCGCCGACTGGCTCAAGGCCAGCCTCGGTGACAGCCTGCCGGCCATCGCCGTCGTCGTCCTGTGCCTCTCGCTGGTACTGACGCTGGTGGTCAAATTGGCCAAACCGGGCTGGGCCCGACAGGGCGCGCTGCATGAGCTGTTCGACGTGGCCCCGCTGTGGGTCGGGATGCGTGCCCTCGGTGCTGCATTCGCGCTGATGACCTACTTCCAGGTCGGCCCCGAATTCATTACCGCGTCCTTCACCGGTGGCGTGATGCTCAATGACCTGGCCCCGGTGCTGCTGACGTTCTTCTTCTTCGCCGCCATCCTGTTGCCGTTTCTGGTCGACTTCGGCTTCATGGAATTCATCGGCAGCCTGGTGCGCACGCCCTTTCGCAAGATCTTCGGCCTGCCCGGGCGCAGCGCCATCGATGCCACGGCCTCCTGGATGGGCTCCGGCACCGTGGGCGTGCTGATCACCACCCAGCAGTACGAGCAGGGCTACTACAACTGCCGCGAAGCCTCGGCGATCGCCACCAACTTCTCCATCGTCTCCATCGCCTTCGCGCTGCTGGTGACAAGCTTCATCGGCATCAACCACCTGTTCGTGCCGTTCTACCTGACCGTGGTGGTCGCCGGCCTGGTCGCGGCGGTGATCGTGCCGCGCCTGCCGCCCCTGTCGCGCAAGCCGAACACCTACTATGAACCTGTCGGCTGCCGTATCCAGGAAGAAAACACCGGCTCCCAGAACCTGCTGCGCTATAGCCTCGGTCTCGCCGTGGCCCGCGCCGAGACCGCACCGGGGCCGGCCAAGCTTGCCCGGGTCGCGCTGTTCAACGTCGCCGACATCTTCTTCGGCCTGCTGCCGCTGGTTATCGCCATCGGTACCGTCGCCCTGGTGCTGGCGGAGTTCACACCGCTGTTCACCTGGTTGTCCTATCCGATGGTGCCGGTGCTCGAGTGGATGGGCCTGCCGGAAGCCGAAGCCGCGGCGCCGGCGACCCTGGTCGGCTTCGCCGACATGTTCCTCCCGGCGGTGCTGGCCAGCGACATCGAGAGCGAACTGACCCGTTTCGTCATCGCCTGCCTGTCGCTGACCCAACTGATCTATATGTCCGAGATCGGCGCCCTGCTGCTGAAGTCCAAGATCCCGCTCAAGCTGTGGGAGCTGGTGGCGATCTTCCTGCTGCGCACCGCCATCACCCTGCCGATCATCGTGGTCATGGGCCACTGGCTGGTGGGCTAAGCCCGCCCGACCGGTCGGGTCCGGGCCCCGTCGACGGGACCCGGACCGGCCCACAAGGAGACACCACCATGAGCCTCGACGCCACCACTGCCCACGCCGCCGGCAAGGCCGCGTTCACCCGCATCGACGAGAGTACCCGTGAAGACTGGGCGGTCATCGCCGCCCACGACCACGACTACCTGGCGGGGCTGGCCGACACCGTGCTTGCCACGCTCGAACGTCTCGGCGAAGGCCACCAGCCCTACCAGATCACCCGGCTCGAGCACTGCCTGCAGACCGCGACTCGGGCAGAACACGCCGGCGCCGACGAAGAAATCATCGTCGCCGCCCTGCTTCACGATATCGGCGACGAACTGGCGCTGTTCGACCACGCCGAATACGCCGCCTCGATTCTAAGGCCCTTCGTCAGCGAGAAAACCCACTGGATCGTCAAGCACCACGACGTCTTCCAGGGGCACTACTACTGGGACAAGGTCGGCGGCGACAAGGACGCCCGGGAGCGCTTCAGGGGCCACCCCTGGTTCGCCGACGTCGAGGCCTTCTGTCGCGACTGGGACTGCCCATCTTTCGACCCGGCGTACCCGACCCGGGAGCTCGATCATTTCGCGCCCATGGTGCGGCGAATCTTCGCCCGCAAACCCTTCAGCGTGGTGGCCGATCCGTACGCGCCTCAGGCCAGCGTGACCACGACGACGAAAACGCCAAGCGCCAGCGAGTAGTGCGGCGGCTCATCCGTCGCCAGCCACCTGCGCTATCGGCATCACTACCGGCATCACTATCGGCATCACTATCGGCATCGTTATCGCCACCGCTATCGGCACAGCTATCGCCATCGATAGCGTCCCTCCGCCAACCACCAAGGAACCCGCTCATGACCTGCGCCGAACTGCTGATCCGTCTGCTGCGCGACACCTACGCCACCGACACCGTGTTCGGCATTCCCGGCGTTCACACCATCGAGCTGTATCGCGGCCTGGAAGGTGGTGACAACGGCGGCCTTCGCCACGTTACCCCGCGTCACGAACAGGGCGCCGGCTTCATGGCCGATGGCTACGCCCGGGCCACCGGCAAGCCCGGCGTGTGCTTCATCATCACCGGCCCCGGCATGACCAATATCGCCACCGCCATGGGCCAGGCCCTGGCCGACTCGGTGCCGATGCTGGTCATCTCCAGCGTCAACCGCCGCGACACCCTCGGCCGCGGCCAGGGCCGGCTCCACGAACTGCCCGACCAGCGCAACATGCTGTCCGGCGTAGCGCGCTTCAGTCACACCCTGCTGGACCCCGAGGCGCTGCCCGAGGTCATGGCACGGGCCTTCGCCATCTTCGACGGCGCGCGCCCGGGGCCGGTGCACATCGAGATTCCCATCGACCTGTTCAACGCTGCGGTCACCGAGCCCAGGAGCTGGCGACGTGCCGCCCTGGCCAAGGCGGCGCCTGACCCCGCGGCACTCGATCAGGCCTGTACCTGGCTCGCCGGCGCGAAGCGCCCACTGGTGCTGATGGGCGGCGGCTGCGTCGCCGCCCCCGAGGCGGCGCGAGGCCTGGTCGAGGCACTGGACGCCCCGACCGTCACCACCATCAATGCCAAGGGCCTGCTCGGTCGTGGCCACCCGCTGGATCTCGGAGCCAACGCCTCGCTGCCGGCGGTGCGCGAGCTGGCTCGGGAGGCCGACGTGGTGCTCGCCATCGGCACCGAACTCGGTGAGACCGACTATGACGTGGTGTTCGACGATGGCTTCGTGATCGCCGGCAAGCTGATCCGTATCGACATCGACCCCGAGCAGTTGGCACGCAATCAGGAGGCCGACCTGGCCCTGGTGGCCGATGCAGGGCTCAGCCTCGTCGCCTTGGCCGATCGCATCGGCGTCCCGGCATCCAGGCGTGAGGGAGCCGCCCGCACCCAGGCGGCGTTGACCGCACTCGGGCTTGCCGAGGACCCGGCCTTCGCCGCTTACGTGCCGCTATTCGAGACCCTGCGCGAGGCGCTGCCCGAGGCGATCATCGTCGGGGACTCCTGCGCCACGACCTATGCCGCCAACCATCTGGTCTCCCAGCCCGCCGTGCGGCGCTTTTTCAATGCCTCGACCGGCTACGGCACCTTAGGCTACGGCCTGCCCGCGGCCATGGGCGCCTGCCTGGCACGCCCCGACCTGCCGGTGATCGCCCTGGTTGGCGATGGCGGCATCATGTTCACCCTGACCGAACTCGCCTGCGCCGTAGAAGAGCGTCTGCCGCTGGTGATCGTGTTGTGGCACAACCAGGGCTACGAGGAGATCCGCCGCTTCATGGACAACGCCGGCGTGGCGCGCCTGGGCGTCGACATCCAGGCGCCGGATTTCCAGACCCTGGCCGCGGGTTTCGGCTGCGCCGCAACCCGCGTCGGCGATGTGCCGGGTCTTGCCCGGGCACTGGCCAAGCGTCCGACCGCGGGACCGATGCTGATCGAGATCGATGCGGCCTCCTGGGAGGCCTCGCTCGGCTGAACGGCGCCTCGCACGGCCACCCACCAGGGCGGTGGCGCCCTCCCGGTCACCGCCCGACTCCACACGCGAACACATCACGGCGCCCGTGACAGCACCAATCGACAACAACAATCGACAACAACAATCGACAACACAAGGACAACACCATGGCTTTCCTCGACCGCCTGCTCGGACAGGACACCCTCGACGAGCATCCGCACAAGAGCCTCGGCGCCTTCGGCACCCTGGCCCTGTGGCTCGGCGCCAACGTGGTGGTCACCACCATCCTGACCGGCATGCTGCTGGTCCCGGACCTGACATTTTCCACCGCCATGAGCACCGTGCTGATCGGCTCGCTGATCGGCGCGGTGCCGTTGCTGCTGGTCGGCCTGATGGGCCAACGTACCGGCCTGCCCTCCATGGCACTGACCCGGCGCGCCTACGGGCCAACGGGCAGCCGGTTGATCTCGCTGGTCAACATGGGCGTGCTGATCGCCTGGAGCTGGATTCAGGCACTGCTCGCCGGCATGAGTCTCGACTACGCCATCGAGGCGACCACCGGCTACTCCAACCTGCCGCTGATGACCATCCTGTGCGAATCGGTGGTGGTGTTGATCGTGCTGCGCGGCCATCTTGGCATCGAGCGGGTCGAGCGCTGGGCGGCTCTGGCCATGGTTGGGCTGGCCGCCGTGGTGCTCTACCAGCTCAACAGCCACTACGACATGACCGCCCTGTTCGACATGCCGGTGGAATCGCACAATGGCATCACGCTCGGCATCGCCTTCGATATCGTCATCGCCACGTCGTTCTCCTGGATTTCCTCCTCCGCCGACTACAACCGCAACTGCAAGAGCGGCGCCATCGCGGTGTGGGGCACCTACGTTGGCTATGTGCTGGCCGCGATGATCGCCATGGGCCTCGGCGCCGCCGTCTCCGGCATCTCGGTAATGAACGGCATGGAGCAGACCTATGACCCGACCCGGCTGCTGTCCGGCTTCGGCTTTGGCCTACCCGCCGCCCTCGTCATCTTCTTCTCGGTGATGACCACCAACGTGATGGCGGTCTACAGCGCCACGCTGTCGTGCATGAACGTGGCCCCGGGGATGACCTTCTGGAAGCCCGCGCTGGTCATCGGGGTGGTCACCGTCTTCGGTGCCTTGATCCCCGGCATCCTCGACCAGTTCCAGAACTTCCTGCTGATCATCGGCGCCTTGTTCATTCCCGCCTTCTCGGTGATGATCGTCGACTACTACCTGGTCGGCCGCGATGGTTACCGTGCCGAGCTCGTCAAGGCGCCGCATCAGCTCGGCCGCCCCACCGCCCCGGTAGCCGTCGGTGCCTACCTGATCGGCGCGGCCCTGGCCGCCTACTGGTCGCTGGTAGCGCCCTTGTCGTTCGGCGCCTCGCTGCCGGTATTCGTCATTACCGGCGGCCTCTACTGGCTCGGCGCCATCCTGTTCACCCGCCCCCGTCACGTCGCGGGGGTGATCGGAGAGTGACTCCCATGAGACTGCTGCTGGCGCAGACCGACCCTGTCCGCGGCGATACCGCCGCCAACCTGGAAGCCCTCGAGAGCCTGTGCGAGCAGGCCATCGCCGCCGGCGCCGACCTGCTCGCCCTGCCGGAGCTTGCCTTGACCGGCTACAACATCTTCGCCCAGCTCGACGAGCTGTCCGAGGACGTGGGGGGCCCCCTGACCACCCGCGTGGCCGAGCTGGCCCGCCAGCACGGCCTGTTCATCCTGTTTGGCCTGGCCGAGCGCCAGGCCGATGGCCGGCTGACCAACTCGGCGGTACTGATCGACGACCGCGGTCAGCGCATCGCCACTTACCACAAACGCCAGCTATGGGATAAGGAAGCCCACCACTTCGTCGCCGGTGACGCGCTGTGCGTGGTCGATACCCGGCTCGGCCGCCTCGGCCTGATGATCTGCTACGACAACGAGTTTCCGGAAATGGCCCGGGCCCTGGCCCGCCACGGCGCCGAGGTCATCCTCTCGCCGACGGCCAACATGGTGCCCAACGCCGAGCGCCAGATCCTGCAGATTCGTGCCCGGGCACTGGACAACCAGCGCTTCGTCGCCTGCATCAACCGCGCCGGCAGCGAGGAGGCCCTGCACTACTGCGGCAACAGCGTGGTGGCCGGCCCCGACGGTGAGGTGCTGGGCAGCCTCGGTGCCGACCCGGGCACCCTGGTGGTAGACATCGACCTGGATCGCATCGACGAGAGCCGTATTCATCAGGATTACCTGAAAGACCTGCGCGACCCGCCGAGGTCGCCAGCATGAGTCACGCCTCCCTGCCCCGGGGCGATGCCGTCGGCTGGTACCGCACCCAGCCCAAGGCCGATGGCATCACCCTGATCGACGAGCCGGCGATCAAGCCGTTCTACCGCTGCAATATCTGGCACGTACGCGGCCGCGACCGCGATCTGGTGGTGGATTTCGGCCTGGGGGCGGTGCCGCTGCGCCAGCGGGTGGCCCTGCTCGCCGAACGCGACATCGTCGCGGTCGCGAGCCACAGCCACTTCGATCACATCGGCGCCGCCCACGAGTTCGACTGCTGCCACGTGCACCGCGCCGAAGCCGATATCCTGGCCGCCCCCGACAACCGTCGTACCCTGGCCGAGCGTTTTCTCGACGACGCGATGTTCGAGGCCCTGCCCCCGGAGCCCTACGCCCACGTTGGCTATCGCATCCCGGCGCCAGCGGCCATCGAGCTCCTCGAGGACGGCGACACCCTCGACCTCGGCGACCGTCGCTTCACGGTGATCCACACCCCAGGCCACTCTCCCGGCGGCATCGCCCTGTGGGAAGCCGCCACCGCCACGCTGATTTCCGGTGACATCCTCTATGACGGCGAGCTGATCGAGGACCTCTACCACAGCGACCTCGACGACTACGCGGCAAGCCTCAGACGCCTGGGCGAGCTCCCGGTACGCTGCGTCCACGGCGGGCACTTCCCAAGCTTCTCCGGCGACCGCCTCACGACCCTGATCGACGACTGGCTGCGCACCCACCAGCGCTAGCCCGTCCGTTCTTCCGCCCTTCCCCCCTTGTTCTGGAGCACGACGTGCGTCACCTGACCCAACAGTTCATCGACAATCAATGGATCGACAGCCACGGCCAGCGCCGTCTGGCGGTGACCGACCCCTACCGCCAGGAGCAGATCGCCGAGCTGACCGCGGGCCACGCCGCCGATGTCGACGCCGCGGTGGCCGCGGCGCGGCGCGCCCAGCCCGGCTGGCAGGCCCTCGGCGGAGCGCGCCGTGCCGACTACCTCGACGCCTTCGCCAAGGGCCTGACCGCCAGGCGTGGGGAGCTGATGCGCACCTCGGCCGGCAACAACGGCAAGGCGCTGGCCGAAACCGAAATCGATCTCGACGATGCCATCGCCTGCTACCGCTACTACGCCACCCAGGCTCGCGCGCTCGAGGCCCGCCAGGGCCGCGTGGTCGAGCACGACATGGCGGGCGTTCAGGCCCAGGTCTTCGAGGACCCGGCCGGAGTGGTCGGCCTGATCACGCCGTGGAACTTTCCGCTGGTGACCAGCGCCTGGAAGATCGCACCGGCGCTCGCCGCCGGCTGCACGGTGGTCTTCAAACCCTCCGAAGTCACCCCGCTGCCGGAGCACGCCCTGGCCGAAATCGCCGAGTCCATCGGCCTCCCCGCCGGTGTGCTCAACCTGGTGCATGGCGATGGCGAAGGCATTGGCGCGCCCCTGACCGCCCACAAGGGGATCGACAAGATCTCATTTACCGGCAGCAATCTGGTGGGGGAAAAGGTCATGCGGGCCGCCGCCGATGGCGTGCGGGGCGTATCGCTGGAGCTTGGCGGCAAGTCACCGATCCTGGTGCTGGATGACGCCGATATCGAATCGGCCGCCGACTGGGTCGCCGCCGGCATCTACTTCAACTCCGGACAGATCTGCTCGGCGACCTCGCGCCTGATCGTCCACGAGGCCGTGGCAGACGCCCTGTTGGATGCCCTCGCCAGGCGCATCGATGCGATTCGTCTCGGCGACCCGCTGGATGAACACACCGACATGGGCCCGATGACCAGCGCGCGTCAGCGTCAGGCGGTGGAGCGCTACCTGACGATCGCCGGCGAAGAAGGCCTGAGCGCGGTGCGCGATGCCCGCCATCGTGACCTGCCAGCCCAGGGTGAGTTCATCGCCCCGACCCTCTACCGTGACGTGCCCACCGACAGTCGTCTGTGGCGCGAGGAGATCTTCGGCCCGGTGCTCTGCGCTCGCACGGTGACAAGCGATGCAGAAGCGATCGAACTCGCCAACGACAGCGACTTCGGCCTGGCCGCCACGGTGATTTCCGCCGACGTCGAGCGCGCCAAGCGCGTCGGCCGAGCCCTGCGCGCCGGCAGCATCTGGTACAACTCGGAGCAGGTGGTGATGCCGCAAGCCAGCTGGGGCGGTTTCGGCATCAGCGGCATCGGACGCGAGCTGGGCCCGTGGGGACTATCTGGCTATCTCGAGGTCAAGCACCTGATCGGCCCGGCGGGCTAACGGCTGCCGGCATCTGACCGACGCCTGGCCACGGGTCGGCGCTACCGGCACCGCGAACCCCAGGTCCCGTTCTCGCATCGCGAAATAGCCCCGACATGACGTCGGGGCTATTTTTCATGGAATGGCGAGAGACTGGTGCTAGATCAGACCGCAGCGACCTCGGTGGCCCCCTGCTTGCGCCGCCTGAGCAGGATCGAGATCGCCAGCACCACCAGCATGGCCCAGGGGTAAGGCGTCAAGAAGGAGGCAAAGGCGGACGGCGCGGCGACCTCGTTCTGCACCGCAGTAGAGGCGATCACCTCCTGCCAGACCGCCACCACGATGTGCCAGGGCAGCAGAAAGAAGACCGTACACACGGCGCAGTCCATCAAATTGGCGGCCCGTGCCGGCGAGATGCCGAACTGCTCAGCCAGGCTTTTCACCAGTCCCGGCCCCACCAGCAGCAGCGCCGGTGCATTGGCCGACAGCGGCGTCGAGGCGGCAATCGTCACCGCCACGATGCTGGTCTCGGCGCTCGCCCGGTCCTTGACCAGACGCTTCTTGGCGCCCTCCAATAGCTTTTCCATCAGGCCGCTATCCAGAATCACCTGGGTCAGCGCCAGCACCATCAGCGCAAACAGCACCGCGCCGGTCACCGAGGCGATACCGTTCTCGATCAAACCGGTGCTTTCGCCCCTGGCCTCGGGCAACGAGAACAGGTCGCCCAGACCGATGGCACCGATCGCCAGGGCACACAACATGGCCACCAGATTGCCGATAAACATCGCCTCGACGATGTGGCGACGCTTCATGGCGAACACCACCACCGCCGCCAGCGGGATCAGCATCACCAGCCCCGAGGCATGGCCGGAGGGCACCTCCACGGCGGCCGTGGAAGCCTCGCCGCTGGCACCGAACAGCATGAAGATCACCATCGAGATACCCGCCGCCGACAGCGCCAGCGGCAGGCGGGTGCGGATCACATCGGCGATCTCCGCCCCTTGGGTAAAGGAGGAAACGATGGTGGTATCCGACACCGGGGACAGATTGTCACCGAAGGCCGCCCCGGACAGGATCGCCACCGCCAGCATGGACGGGTCCGCCCCCAGCAGGACACCCGCCGGATACAGCACCGGCGACAGTCCGATGACCGTACCGGTACTGGTGCCGGTCCCCAAGGCGAACACCATCGCCATGGCAAACGCCAGCAGCGTGAAGGCGGCGCCTTCAGCCCCCACCGCGGCCCCCAACCACATCAGGCCATCGATCAGCCCGCCGGCGGCCATCAGCTTGCCGAACACACCGGCCAGCAGCCACAGCGCAATGATCGCCGTCGCGGTGGAGTTGCCCATGCCCTTGAGCAGGCTGTCGCAGTAGGCGGTTCGCTGCCGGCAGAGAAAGAGCCCGACCCCCATGGCTACCCAGGCACAGGCCCAGAACGGCTTGGTGCCGGCGCGTTCGAACACCGACAGGTAGACCAGACCCACCACCAGCAGTATCAGCGGCGTCAGGGCCCCGAGGGTCCCCCCACGGAAGGTCAGGGAAGGCATTGCACTCGGTGTTGTCATTGTCAGCGACCTTTGTTGTGTTTTATTCGTGTGTCAGCAAGAACAGCGTTACGTCGTAATGCCGCTCAACTCCCCAGCCCACCGAAGACCACTCCCCCCAGCACGATGGCCAGCAGCAGCAGGGTCTCCAGCGCCATCAGGATGACCGGCTTCCAGCCGACCACCGCTAGCTTCTGAAACGAGGTCTTGATGCCGAGAGCGGCGATGGCGGTGACCAGGCACCAGCGCGAAAGCGCCGACAGGCCCTCGTTCACGCTGTCGGGGATCAGCCCCAGGCTATTGACCAGCACCAGCGCCACGAAGCCCACCAGAAAGCCCGGTAGCATCGGTACCTGGCGTTTGCCCTCGCTTTTGCGCGAGGCGCGATACAGCCAGCTGAAGACCATCACCACCGGCACCAGCATGGCCACGCGCACCAGCTTCACCAGGGTCGAGACGTCGCCGGTCTCTTCGGAGATGATGTAGCCCGCCCCGACCACCTGAGCCACGTCATGGATGGTGCCGCCCAGAAAGATCCCGGCCTGGGTGTTGGCCAGGTCGAGCACCCCCACCAGCAGCGGATAGGTCACCATGGCCACGGTGGAGAGCGTGGTCACCCCCACCACCGTGAGAATGGTGTTGCGCTCGCTGGTGTCGTTCTTGGGCATGACTGCCGACAGCGCCAACGCCGCCGATGCACCGCAGATCGCCACGGCGCCACCGGTCAACAGGCCGAGATCACGATGCAGACCAAGCGCCCGGGCGAGCAGACCACCCGCGCAGATCACCAGCCCCACCGCGGCGAGTACCGTCAGCACCGGGCCGAGCCCGAGCTCACCGACCTGCTCGAGCGTCATGCGCGCCCCCAGCAAGGCGACACCAAGGCGCAGAACGGTGCGCGCGGCAAACTCGACACCCGGCAGGCAGCGTCCCTCCTCGCTCAAGAAGTGCAGCGACATGCCGAACAGCAGCGCGTACAGCAGGGTCGGGCCGCCGTAATGATCGGCGATAAAGGTGGTGGCGAGTGCGATGGTCACGCACACCAGAAGCCCGCGACCGATCGGACTGAGCGACGACAGTCGGCGCGTTAGTCGCTTTCGCGGCGTCGCCGCAGAGGCGGAAGAAGATGGCGAGGTCATAACACGACTCCCGAACGAGAAGACGAGCGAATCCAGTCCTGCCGGCGAGTCCGGCAGGAGGTGGGCGCCCCTTGGGTGAACAGGATGGCGGCGTCAGACGTCGCCCTGGTTGACGTTCGCGTCAGTCGCCCGTGACCGCAGCAACGACGTCTTCTGCCAGCACCTGCACGGTATCGACAATCGGCACGCTGTCATCGAGCGCATCGCGGATCACCGACAGCTCGGTGCAGGCCAGCACCAGCACATCTGCGCCCGCGGCCCGTACGTCACGGGCGGCATCGCAAAAGGCAGCGTGGGTATCGGGCGCTCGCCCGGCGCCGCGCTTGACCGCACGGATCACCTCGAGCACACGATCCTCGTCATCGGGGTAGACCAACGTAAGTCCCCGAGCCTCGACGAAGCCCTCGTACAGGCCGATCTTGCGCAGCGCCGGCGAGCACAACATGCCCACTTTGGCGTTAGGCATCTCGGCGGCCACCCGGTCCAGAGTGCGCTCGACGATGTGCCATACCGGGATGCCCACCGCCTGCTGGGCGTCTGGCCAGTAGTAGTGGGCGGTATTGCACGGCATGACCAGAAAGTCGCAGCCCGCCCGCTCGAGACGTCTGGCCATGGCGGCGATGGCCGGCGCCGGAGATTCTCCGTCGCCGTCGATCAGCGCCCTGATACGTGACGGCACCTTGGGGTTGTTATCGACCAGCAGGTGCACGTGATCGATATCGTCCTCGCCGGGCGTCACCTCGATGACCTTCTGCATGAAGGCCACCGTGGCGTCCGGTCCCATCCCGCCCAGCACACCGACCATCGGATGATCGGCGGTTGCTGCGGTGTTGTCTGATGAATGCGTCATTGCGGGTCCTTTTAGGGGTGATGGCCGACGTCAGAAACCAAGCAGATTGGGCAACCACAGGCTGAGCTGCGGGAAGAACGCCAGCAGCAGCGCGATGACTACCATGGACCCCACCAGCGGCAGCGCGCGCACCGAGATGCGCTCGATGGAGACGTTGGCGATCGATGAGCTGATGAACATGTTCTCGCCCAGCGGCGGTGTCGAGAAGCCGATGCCCAGGCTCACCACCAGCACGATGCCGAAGTGCACGGGGTCGACGCCAAGTTCCACCATCACCGGCAGCAGCACCGGGGTGACGATCATGATGGTGGCCAAGATCTCGATAAACATGCCGACGATCAGCAAGAAACCGATCACCAGGATCCACACCAACCACAGACTATTGGTGATATCCAGAATGCCCTGGGCGATCATCGCCGGGATGTGATTCTCGACCAGAATCCGGCCAAAGGCGGTGGCGGTGAACATGATGATCAGCACCCGACCGGTCAGCCAGGTGGTGCTCTGGAAGGCCTCATTGAGACCGCGCAGCGACGACTCCTTGTGGATGAACACACCGACGAACAGCGCGTAGAAGATCGAGACAACGGCCGCCTCGGTGGGGGTAAACATGCCCGAATAGATGCCGCCGAGGATCACCACCGGCGCCATCAGCGACCAGAAGCCGTCCTTCAGCACCGCGACCACCCGCTTGCGATCGTAGGACGTGCCCTCGGTCTGGTAGCCGTTGCGCTTGGCGGTGATGTAGTTGGCGACCATCAGGCCCGCACCCAGCATCACGCCAGGAATGACGCCGGCCATGAACAGCGCGGAAATCGACTCATTGGCGGTGACGCCATAGATCACCAGCGGCATGCTGGGCGGAATCACCACCCCAAGACCACCGGCGGTGGCGGTGATCGCCGCCGGATAGCTTCTGCCGTAGCCGCGCTCGATCATCGCCGGTATCACCAGCATGCCCACCGCTGCGGTGGTGGCGGGCCCCGAACCGGAGATCGCACCAAAAAACATGCAGGCCATCACCGCTGCAGCGCCGAGTCCACCGGCGGCAGGACCTGCCAGTTCTTCGGCAATCACGATCAAGCGCCTGGCGATACCGGCATCGCCCATCAGCGCGCCGGCCAGAATGAACGACGGCAGCGCCATCAGCGGAAAGGAGTTGATGGCCGAGAAGGCCAGCTCGATCAGCGAACTGAGGTCATCGCCATTGAGCACGTAAACGGCCATGGAGGCCACGCCGAGAGACACCACGATGGGGGTGCCGAAGAACAATAGCCCGGCAAACATGGAAAACAGTACGGTTGCGGCCATGGGTTAGCCCTCCGCCTTGGACGGTGTCTTGCCGTCGCTGTGATGGCTCGTTTCCTCGGTAATCTTGGAAACTTCTTGGGCGTCCACATCACCAGGCTCGATGCCCTTGACCAGCTTCAGGTACTGCACCTGCAGCACGCGAAAGGCCATCAAGGTAAAGGCGATCGGGAAGACGAAGTAGACGTAGGCCAGCGACCAGCCCAGGGCAGGCGAGTCGTAGGGGAATTCCAGCAAGAGTCCGATCAAGTCCAGACTCTTGTAAGCCAGCACCAGACAGAAGGCGACCCAGATCAAATCGACCAGCAGCAGCAGGGTATTGGCCACCTTGCGCGGCATCAGCTTGATGTGGGTCTGTAGCCGGTTATGGGCGCTCAGGTGGGCGGCGTGGGCCGCTCCCAGAAAGACGAACCAGACGAAGGCGTAGCGCGCAAGCTCCTCGATCCAGGCCATCCCGATACCCAAGGTGACCCGCATCACCACCTGGACGAACAGCAGAATGACAAATAGCCCAAGCAGAAAGCGACAGGCGTAGTCTTCGATATAGTTGAGTTTGGCCAGCATGGAGGCCTCCTTCCCGACGGGAATACAGCAACAGGAATGGCAGCAAGGCTCAGGCAGCGGTCAGCGACCGCCGCCCGGAGTGGCAACGGTCAGTGACCGAGAGCCGCCTGCATTTCCTCGAAGGCTTCCTGGCCGCCGATGTCGTCGAAGAACTGCGGCCATACCTCTTCCTGAGCGACACGGATCCACTCATCCTCGTCTTCCAGGGTGGCCATCTCGACGCCTTCGGCTTCCATGGCGGCACGCGCTTCGGAGGCCTTGGTCAGCTGGAACTGCAGTGCGTACAGCTGTGCCTCCAGGCCGGCGCGGTCGATGATCGCGCGCTCCTCGTCGGAGAGTCCCTCGTAGCTGCGTACTCCCATGACGATGGGCTGCAGCGAATACTGGGCGTGGAGTTCGGTGAGGTGGTCCTGCACCTCATGGAACTTCATGGTGCTGTTGACGATGTAGGGGTTGTCCTGACCGTCGATCACCCCCTGCTGCAGGCCGGTGAACACCTCCGGCCACGACATGCTGATGGGACTCGCTCCCCAGGCCTCGTAGCTGGCCAGCATGATCTCGTTCTGCGGTACGCGAACCTTGAGACCCTCAACATCGGCGAGCGTCGTCACCGGGCGCTGGGAGTTGGTCAGATGACGGAAGTTGGAGTAGAGCCAGCTGACGATGTGCACGCCAGCCTCTTCCTCCGCGATGGCGTTCCAGCGGTCCGCTAGCGGCCCGGTGGTGGCCTTGACCGCATCGGCGTGACTGCGCAGAGCGTAAGGCATGGTCAGGGCACCGAGACGCGCCGCGTAGGGGGTCAGGTTGCCGACGCCAACCAGGGCGAAGTCCAGCTTGCCGATACGGGCATCCTGAATCATGCCGGTCTCGGAACCGAGTTGCCCGCCGGGGAACAGCTCGACCTGCATTTCGCCATCCGATAGCGACTCAACCAGTTCCTCGAAGCGCTGGGCCAGGGCACCCTGGTCCGAGTCCATGGGATCGCCCATGCCGACTTTGAAGGTCTTGGCCTCGGCGACGGAAGCGGTGGCGGCCATAACGATGGCGGCGGTGAGTAGAGTCTTCTTGAACATTATTGTCACTCCAGGTGTGTTGTTATTGACGTAGTCAAGCGTGACCAGGCCCAGCCTCAACTCGAGCCGAACGTCCTGTCGGACAAGGGCTGGGGGTGTTGCACCGCCTCATCCATGGCGGCGCTCATCAGCGCGACAATATCGTCGCAGTCTGCCTGATCGAAGGTCAGCGGCAGGCGCAGATCACACAGGGTGGCAAGCACCCTGTCTGCCGCCGGCAGCGACCGGGTGTTGGCCAGATAGCCCCAGCTGTCATAGCGGCTGGTGTAGTCTTCAGGTACCGGCTTGCCATACCACTTCAGTGGAATGCCGCGGGCTTCACAGCCCTCGACAAAGCGCGAGATGACATCGCCGGCCACGCCCGGCAGGCGAAACTGGATGGAACTACCGACGAAGTCTTCCTCGACGGGACGAGCAATACGTTGCACGTTAGGGAAATCTGCCAGGCGCTTTTCCATGCGTTCGTACAGCACGTTCCAGCGTGCTTTGCGGCGCTCCAACTCAGCCAGCTGCGGGCGCAGGATGGCCGCTCGCAGGTTATCCATGCGGCCACTCATGTTGGGCGTCAACAGGCGCGTCTCGGCGAAACTCTCGGGTGCCGGCGCGGCCAGGTGATGGTCATAGAGCATGTAGGAGCCAGACAGAATCACCGCGCGACGCATGACGTCAGCGTCCGAAGTGGCGAGTAGTCCGCCCTCCCCCGAATTGATGTGCTTATAGGTCTGGGTGCTAAAGCATCCCACCTTGCCGAAGGTGCCGCTGGGACGCCCGCGATAGGCAGCCCCCATGGTGTGGGCACAATCCTCGATCAGCACGATCCCGTGGGACTTACACACCGCGACGATGGCGTCCATGTCGCCGATGTGCCCACGCATGTGGGAGAGCACGAAGAACCTGGCGCCGCTCTCGCGAGCGGCACGATCGAGATCGTCGGAATCCACGGTGGTGTCGTCGAGGATGTCCACCAGCACCGCCTCGCCCCCCGCCGCCACGATGCTGCCGGGCACCGGCGACAGGGTGAAGGCGTTGCACAGCACCTTATCGCCGGCCGCGAGTCCGCAGGCGCGCAGCGCCAGCTGCAGCGCATAGCCGCCGGAGGCACAGGCCAGCGCATAGTCGACGCCCAGGCTCGCGGCGAACTCGGATTCCAGCAGGGCGGTTTCACCGGCCTCGCCTTCGGCCAAGTTGTAGCGATGCAGGCGGCCGCTTTGGAGCACGGCCACCGCCGAGGCGATGGCGTCGTCACCGATGGCTTCTTGCTGGGTGAAGGATTTGGCAAAACGGCGCATGGCAAGCTCCATCGCTGGCGACTCAGTAACGAGCCTGACGGTGAACAGGGAAGTCCCACTGGCGCTCGGGGAAGTACTTGGCCAGACGCCAGTCGCAGGCGCGGGCGTGACCTTCCATGCCCTCGGTGCGGGAAATCCGGGATCCCACCGCGCTGAAGGTCAGGTTGGCCTCGACGCTCAACTGCTGAGTGGTCAATACCTTCATGAACTTGTGGACGTTGAGCCCACCGGAGTACCGCCCGGCACGCTTGGTCGGCAGGATATGGTTGGTCCCGGAGCACTTGTCACCGTGGGTGACAGTGCTGCCCTCACCGAGGAACAGCGACCCGTAGTTGGTCAGGTGCTGCTTCCACCAGTCCAGGTCCTCGCACAGCACCTGCAGGTGCTCGCAGGCGTACTGATCACTGATCGCGACGACTTCCTCGCGGCTGTCGCCCACGATGACCTCGCCGAAGTCGCGCCAGGCGGCGTGGACGATGTCGGCATTAGGCATGTCGTCGGCGACCTTCGGCAGGGTCTCCATCACTTCGCGGGCAATGGCCTCGCTGGTGCTGAACAGCCACACCGGCGAATTCGGGCCATGTTCGGCCTGGGACACCAGGTCGACGGCGATGGTCATCGGGTCGGCGGACGCATCGGCGATGATCGCGGACTCGGTGGGGCCGGCGAAGACGTCGATGCCGACCTCGCCGAACAGCAGACGCTTGGCTTCGGCCACGTAGGCATTTCCAGGACCGACCAGGATGTCGGCCTCGCGGCCGCCGAACAGGCCAAAGGCCATGCTGGCCATGGCGTGAACGCCGCCCATCTCCAGGATCATGTCGGCGCCGGCAACATGCATGGCGTAGGCCACCGCCGGGTTGATGCTGTCACCCCGGGGCGGCGAGCAGGCCACCACGTACTCGACGCCGGCGGCCTTGGCGGTGGCCACGCTCATCAGCGCCGACGCGGCGTGGGCGTAACGCCCGCCCGGCACATAGCAACCAGCGCTGTGCACCGGCAGCACGCGTTGGCCGAGCAGCACGCCGTCTTCGGTCTCGATCTCGAAGGATGTCAGGCTGTCGCGCTGGGCCTCGGCGAAGCGCCGGATCTGGCGGTGAGCGAAGTCGATATCGTCCTTGACCGACTGCGGCACGCTGTCGATCAACTGCCGCCTCTTGTCGTCACTCAGCACGAAGTCGCCGGTCCAGCCGTCGAACTTCTCGGCGTATTCACGCACGGCGCTTTCACCGCGGGCACGAATATCCTCGAGCATGCCGCGAACCGCTTCTGTCACACGCTGGTCTTCGGCGGCGACGCCCGCGGCGGCCTCCGCCTTCTTGAGATGACGAATGGTCATTGTTGTCTCCGAATAACGTCGTCGAGGGCGCCCGGGTTCAGCGGGCGCCTGCCCAGGATCACTCCAGCCTTACCCCTTGTAGTCGGGGAAGCCGAAGGTGTCGGGATAGCCAAACAGGGCAACGGCGCCACCGGTATGCAGGAACACGACGTTCTCGTCTTGCTCGAAATGACCCCGACGGATCAGGTCGATCAGCCCCGCCATGCCCTTGCCGGAGTACACCGGGTCGAGCAGGATGCCTTCGTGACGGGCCAGCAGGGTGACCGCCTCGATCATGCTATCGGTCGGCACGCCATAGCCTTCGCCCACGTAGTCGCAGTTGGCGACCACCTGGTCGCGGCTGACGACGCCAGACAGGCCGAGCTTGGCTTCGGTCTTCTGCGCCAGGGCGAAGACATTGGCTTCCTGCTTGTCCTTCGGCGCGCGCACGCCGATGCCCAGCACCGGGATGCCGGCGTTGCAGGCGGCCAGGCCGGTGACCAGGCCGGCCTGGGTGCCGGCGCTACCGGTAGCGTGGACCAGGTGATCGATGCGCAGCCCCATGTCGTTGGCCTGGGCCAGCAGCTCCAGCGCCGCGTTGACGTAGCCCAGCGCACCGATCTCGTTGGAACCACCGCCGGGGATGATGTAGGGCGTCTTGCCTTCGCTCTTCAGGCGGTCGGCCAAACCTTCCATCTCGGCGGCCATGTCGGCGCCGCCCGAGCGCTTCTCGACGCTGGCACCGTGGAGCTGGTCGAGAAAGACGTTGCCGTTGTAGTTATAACTGGGGTCCTCGCTGCCGGTGCGGTCTTCCAGCAGGATGTGGCAAGCAAGCCCCAGCTTGCAGGCGGCCGCCACGGTCTGGCGGGCGTGGTTGGACTGGGTGGCGCCTTGGGTGATGATGGTGTCGGCGCCCTTTTCCAGGGCATCGGCCATCAAAAATTCCAGCTTGCGGGTCTTGTTGCCGCCAGTGGACAGTCCAGTGCAGTCATCACGCTTGATCCACAGGCGCGGACCGCCGAGCAGACGGCTCAGGTTATCCATGGGCTCCAGCGGTGTGGGCATATGGCCGAGACGGACACGGGGAAAACGGGACAGGTGCATACGGGCCTCCAGGCGAGTCATTGTTTTTTGCATAACAGCGGACATTGGCGTGCTCTCGTAACGACCTTCGTCGAAATAGACGGCGGGCTACAGAACCCACCAGCGAGCGTTCCACTCAAAGGTAAAGGGCATACCTTGCCGACGACCAATGCCAAGTTGCTCGTCACCTGTTAAATTTTTGCATAGCCACGACTCAGGCCCGGCCAGCCCCTATCAAGGCAGACCAAAACACCAATGAAGATCGAGTGGATAGAAGATTTTCTCGAGCTCATCGAGGCAGGGACCTTCTCCCAGGCGGCAGAGCGTCGCCACGTCACGCAACCGGCGTTCTCGCGCCGTATCCGTCAGTTGGAAGAGTGGCTGGGGGTGACACTGATCAACAGAAGCTCCTCTCCGCTGGAGCTGACCGCCCATGCACGAGCCTACGAGCCCCAGTTGAGAGAGTGGCTGGCGCGTCTGTACGCCATGCGCAGTCGTCTCAGAAGCGATGCACGTCAAGGCCCCAAGGCGACCCTGACGACCCAGCACACCTTGACCGTCAGCTACCTGCCTCGTCTGCTGCGCCACCTGCGTCATCACGCCCCGGAGGTGGGTGTGCAGATCACCTCGTCGGATCGAACTCAGTGCATCCGGGACTTCGAGCAGGGCAAGGCCGATCTGCTGCTGTGCTCGGAGATAGAAGGCACGCCGCTATATCGCGATAGCGACAACATCCAGCGTCTGTCGCTAGGCGTCGAACGTCTATTACCGGTATGTGCTACCGACCACCACGGCGGCCCACTCCATCCTCTCGAACAAGGCCGTCGCGTGCCCCTGATCGGCTACGACCCGGACAGCTTTCTCGGCCAGGCCCTGGCCACGCCCTACCTGCTCGACGCCCAGCGTCACTACGATATTGAACTGGTGTGCGAGACCGCCTTCACCATTGGCATCCGCCAGCTCGCCCTGGCAGGCCTGGGTATCGGCTGGCTACCCCACGGCCTGATAGAGGAAGATCTGGAGAGCGGCAAGCTCATTTCCTTGCAGGAAATCCTCGGCGGCCCCTTTCTGGAAGTGGCCTGCTATCGTCATCGCGACGAGCAGGCCGTAGCGGCACCCTTGTGGCATCTGCTCGAGGAGCGGCCGCCGGCGGTGTGATTCTCTTGGTCATTGATCCGGCGAGTGCCTCGCCATCGCCTGCTACCGCTACTACGCCACACAGGCTCGCGCGCTCGAGGGCCGCCAGGGCCGCCAGGGCCGCGTAGTCGAGCACGACATGACGGGCGTTCAGGCCCAGGTCTTCGAGGACCCGGCCGGAGTGGCCGGTCTGATCACGCCGTAGACCTTTCCGCTGGTGAACGGCGCCTGGAAGATCGCACCGGCACTCGCCACCGGCTGCACGGCGGTCTTCAAACCCTCCGAAGTCACCCCGCTGCCGGAGCACGCCCTGGCCGAAACCGCCGGGTCCACCGGCCTTCCCGCCGATGTGCTCAACCTGGTGCATGGCGATGGCGTGCGGGGCGTACCGCTGGAGCTTGGCGGCAAGTCGCGGATCGCTCTCGATCGACCGTGAACGCACACCCCAGCGGCTGGCCATTCGTGCCGGCCGTCGGGGAGTTTTAGTGTCTGGCTGCGCCCGCCCTGGTCGTCGTCGCAGTCAAAACGGCCAACCTTGTAGGAGAAGCCAGCTGGACGCCGGTTCGGCATGTTTAATAGTCTGCTTATGGACGGTGTGGCGTCGCTCATCCGCTCGACGACGTGGCCGCCAGCACCGTCCCTCAGGGCATGCATCTCGAGACACCAAGCGGTGTCCTCACCTAGACGCAAGGACGCATCATGACCACCTCTTCGGCTACCGCCGCCCCCTCGTCATCCACACTGTCCGATGCGCCGTTTGGCGCGGAACAACACCTCGAGGCACCGTCGACAACCCGCCACGCCGCGGCCGACAACGCCGGGCTATGGTCCACCCAGGGCCGTATCGGGCGCATCACCTATCTCGTTCGCACCGGTATCGCGGTGCTGATCCAGTTCTCCGCCTTCGCCCTGGTGGCCTACGCCGCGTACCGCGCCCCAGCGCATCAGGCGCAGGCCTATGCGCTGGCTCTCGACGTCTCACAGTTCGTCATCGGCCTTCCCTGCATCATCTTCAACCTTCTGCAGGGCAAGCGCCGGCTCAATGACCAGAACCGTTCGGGCTGGCTGATGCTGCTGTTCCTGATCCCCATCATCAGCCTTATCCCGATGTTCATGATGATGTTTGCGCGCGGCAGCGAAGGCGACAACCGCTTCGGCGCGCAGCCAGCCGCCCCGAGTGCCAACCAGATGACCACCTTCTGGCTGATCCTTGGTGCCATGCTCGTCCTCGGGGTCATTCTCGGCTATGCGATGGCCTAGCCCTTGGCCCCCCGGGCACCCGCCCGGCCATCGCCTTTCGATGACAGGCAACAAGCAACAGCGCTTGCACGTTCGATCTTTTCGCCGGCCATGAGGCCGGCGCCTTTTCGTGAGGGCCGCCACACCGTTCCGACGCACTCGAGGACCACTTGGATACCGCGGCACTCGAGCCCTGACGCCCGTCACGGTAGGCTGATAACGAAGCGACGCGGTCGGCGCGGCGCCCCAAGGGAGTCAGGCGATGACACAGCCACAAAGAGTCGCGGTGCTCGGCACCGGCATCATGGGCAAGCCCATGGCCACCAACCTGATCCGCGCAGGCCATGACGTCAGCGTCTGGAACCGCGATAGGGCCAAGGCCCAGCCGCTCGCCGCAGAGGGAGCCAGCCTTGCCGATAGCCCGGCCCAAGCGGTCGAGGGCCGCGCGGCGGTGGTCGTCATGCTCAGTTCGGGACCGGTGTGTGACGAGGTGCTATTTGGCCCAGGCGGCGCCGCCCACGCCATGGCGCCGGGGGCTCTGCTGATCGTCATGGCGTCGATCGGCAGAAGCGAGGCCACCGGGTTGGCCAAACGCAGCGCGGCGCTGGGGCTGCGCTGGCTCGACGCGCCGGTTTCCGGGGGCGAGAAAGGCGCTCGCGAAGCCAGCCTGTCGATCATGGCCGGCGGCAACGCCGACGACTTCGCCGCGGCTCGCGAGCTGCTCGCGGCCATGGGCCACCCGGTACATATCGGCCCTGCCGGCAGCGGGGCGCTGGCCAAGCTGGTCAACCAGCTGACGGTGGCGAGCACCATCGCCGCGGTGTCGGAGGCGATGGTACTCGCCGAGGCGGGCGGCGCCGATCCGGCAAGAGTCCGTGAGGCCCTGCTCGGCGGCTTCGCCTATTCGCGTATCCTCGAGCAGCACGGCGAGCGCATGTTGACGCGCAACTTCGCCCCCGGCGGCCCCGCCAAGCACCAGTTGAAGGACACACGCGCCGCCCGCGAGGTCGCCGAGGAGCTCGGCCTCGACTTGCCGCTATTGGCGTTGACCGATGGGCTCTTCGCCGACCTGGTCGAGGCCGGCGGCGCCGACCTGGATCACAGCGCGCTCTATCTCGAGGTGCGACGGCGCAACCGCCTGCCCAACGGCGACCACCTCGGCGACGGTTGAGACGCCAGGGCTCGCGTCAAGCCACGCCGGCGCTACCTTGATGCTCCGCCGCCTTGATGCCCACAGCCTTGGCGCCCCCCGACCTTGTCCATGGCCGCGTCTCGGGCGACCCACAGGTCGCGAACTCGTGGCCGACACTTGCCGCGAATGGCGTACTCGCGGCGATAGAGCGCCCTCAGTCCACCGGCAGGCTTGCCGACTCCAGCATGCCGGTCAGCAAGTTGGCCGCCGTCAGCGTGGATGCCATCACGTCGGTCAAGGTGATGGAGACGTTCCCCTGGGAGATGAGCGCGTCGCTGCCGACCTGGGAGAGCGCCAGGGAAAGCGCAGATTCGTCGGCAAAAAGGTCGCGCAGATCGAGGATATCGCCGTCTTCCCCCGCGACCGAGAAGTCCTCGATGACAGCGTTCAGCGCGTCCCCATTCCCATCCCTGGCAGAGGCGCTGAAGGTGTCTTGTCCGAGCCCACCGTTGGCCTGGACCCGCCCCGACCCGAGGACGATCACATCATCGCCCTCGCCGCCATACAGACGATCATTGCCGAGGCCACCGTCGAGCCGGTCGTCTCCGTCCTCCCCCACCAGCAAGTCATCCCCGGCGGTACCCGCGACCACGTCATTGCCGGCACCGGCGAACACCGCGGTTCCCGTCAGCAGGTCGTCGCCGGCAGATCCTTCGACGGCATCTGCGTAATCGACGTCTCTGTCGAATAGCGAGAAGTGCCCCGCATCTTCGAGATGGCTCGCCTCGATCAGATACCCCGAGCCGAACGACATGCCGAAAAAGCTGCCGCCCCCGCCAAACTCGAGACGCTCGACGTCGGCGGCAAGGGTCAGGCCGGCGTCCCCGGCGACCGCCACACGCCCATCGTCGAGCCGATATACGTCGTAGTCAGAGACTTCCCGCCCCAGCATCAGCGAGTCGGATCCCGCGCCACCTTGCACAAGGTTCATGCCCGCCCCCACGCGAAACTTGTCATCACCGGCGAAGCCCTCGAGAAAATCGTTGGCACCACCATCTTCGAGCAAGTCCGCGTAGTGGGTACCGAGGATGAATGCGCCGTCACCGAAGTGGCTAGAGGTCGGCGAATCCGAATCCTTGACCCAGGTCGTGGCCCGGTCAAGGGCGCCCAATGCCGACACCACGACGGCGCTGTCCTGGCTCATCGCGTCATAGAACTGTGACGACACGATCCTCTCGACGGCATCGGATACGATGCCGTCGAGGTGGGCCGACCAGGAGAACAGGTTCAACAGCGAATCGTGTGCCAAGAGCAACGACGCGCCCTTGTAGACCCCGTTGAACAACACGACGTTGTCGACCGATGAGGCATATTCTCTGTCATTGTTCTCCAGAAAACCGTCGAACCCCTCGAGGGCCGATGCCAAGTCCTGATGATCGCCGATAGAGCGATGCACGACGTCATTTTCGAAGCCGATGTTCAGCACATTATCCGCGTTATAAACTAACGGAGAGGCGTGGCCGATGTAGCTGCTATCGGCGAAGAAACCGCCGGCGACACTCGATGAGAAGCGCGCCTGGACATTGGCAAGCGCACCACCGAGGCTGTACCCGGTAATCACCGCATCCTCACCCTGTAGCCCATTGCGCGCCATGAAGTCGGCGACGCGAGACAGGACCGGCTCCATGGTCTGACTGATGTCGACGCCGGCGTTGAGCTTGAAATAGTCCAGCACATCAACGGGAGAGTTGGTGCCCGCATAGGCAACGCTGACTCGGCTCAGGCTGCCGTCGGCGGCTTCCTCGGCCAGCACCAGCAACTGGGGCCCCGTCGGCGTGCGCCCGGTCACGGGGCTATCGAGGGTGATGTAGCCATCGCCATCCACCCGGGATGCATCCAGCCCCAACTCACTGGCGCTGACCTCTCGCCAGCCCGCCGGCAACGAGGTATCCACATCGTTACCGAACAGCCGACCTTCACCGGCCATGGCATCGAGTCGCCCGAGAATACCGCCAAGCGGTAGCCGGAAGGCGCTCTTGGTCTGCGAGTATGTGGCGAGGGCGTGTGTGGTGATGGCGAGCTCAGACGCGGTGGCGGCATTCTGGCCAGGCAGAGAAAACAGACCCATGGGCAATCCTGATGATTTGTCGGTGAGAAGCCTCGGAGCCTAGCCCATGGTGTTTCAACTACCTCATTGGCACCCGATCGACGGCTTATCGAGCACAGGTCTATCGGAATTCGCCCGGCAAATCGGGACAGTTTCTGAAAGAATGCCGGAACGTGCCTCTCGCGCTGTTTCTCACCCGCCCTGCCGCGCCTACCCGAGGATGCCTTCGCTGGCCGACCAGGATGAGAACGACCCGCGGCCCGATGACCGACGTCGGGCTTCGCCCGGTCCGCCCGGCTCCCTGGACCCGCCGCGCCCTGGGTCACCTCGTCGGCACACGACAAGGGGACCACTCTGCACGGCTCTCTGCCAGGTGTGCTCGGTCAGGTGTGCTCTATCAGGAAAGCACGGTCAGGAGCCAAGCTCTCCTTCGATAAACTCCGCCATGGCCGCGGCCGCCGGCGACAGGCTGCGCCCGGCGAGCCTGACCAGGCCGATCTCGCGCTCGACATAGGGTTCGCTCAAGGGAATAAATCTCAGCCGTTCGTACTCCTCGGGAAACGCCAGCCTGGGGAGGGTGGTCACGCCCAGCCCCGCGACCAGCATCGCCGTCAGCGAGATCATGTTGGAGATGTAAAAGGTATGACGCTTCAGCAGCGCCGCCGCCGCCGTGCCCTCGAGCAGCCGCGAGGTGCCGTTGGCGATCAGGCTCTGATCCTCAAGCTGCTGCCAGTGGATCCGCTCACACCCGGCGAAGGGATGGTCGTCACGACACACGACCCCGACGCCATCGCGCAGCAGCGGCGTGAACGCCAGCGCCTCGTCCCCCGCCCATAGGCTCGACAGCCCCAGGTCCACGTGTCCGGTGAGCACCTGTTCGCGCACGAAATCGGCGTTGCCGTCGTGGAGGCTGACCTTGATGCCCGGATAGCGCCCCACGAAGTCCCCCAGCAGGCGTGGCATCAGGCGGCTCGCCACCGACGGCACCGCCGCCATGTCCAGATGTCCCGCCTGACGCTCGACTTGAGCCCTGAGCTCGCGGCTGAGGCGATCGTGCTGGGTGATCAGCTCCCGAAAGCGCGGCACGCAGTAGCGACCGAAGGGCGTCAGGCTGGCCTGGCTGCCCTTTTCGAACAGCGCCTCGCCGAGGCGCGCTTCCAGCTCACGCACCGCCATGGACAACGCCGGCTGGCTGCGGTGCACCTGGCGCGCCGCGGCGTGGAAGCCGCCCTGGTCGACGATCGCCAGCACGTAGCGCAGCGGCTGAATCTTGAGATCGGGCAGCATGGTTCCCCCGGCAGACGATGAGGCGACCAGATGGTAAATAAACCTGATCATTGGGTATTTATTATTGATTATCCTTATCTCACGGACTCGCCTAGGCTGTCGACATCGTGCTTCAGGAGGTCACCATGTCATCGTCTCAGCCCCAATCCCAGCCCCAGCCAAACGCCCACGTCAGCCCGCTCTACATCAACGGCCAGTGGGTCGATGGCGAGAGCCAGATCGAGAACCGCAACCCGTCCGACGTCTCCGACCTGGTCGGCGTCTACACCCAGGCCTCGGTGGCTCAGGTCGATGAGGCCATCCGCGCCGCACGCCAGGGGGGAAAGGCCTGGTCCGCCAGCGGCCTTGAACATCGCTACGGCGTGCTGATGGCCATCGGCGATGAGCTGATGGCGCGCAAGGCCGAGCTCGGCGAGCTGCTCGCTCGCGAAGAGGGCAAGACCCGCGCCGAGGGCGTCGGCGAGGTCCATCGCTCGGCGCAGTTCTTCCACTACTACGCCGCCGAGGTGCTGCGCCAGATCGATGAGCGCGCCGAGTCCGTGCGCCCTGGCGTCGAGGTCGACATTCGCCGCGAACCGGTGGGTGTGGTCGGGGTGATCAGCCCCTGGAACTTCCCCATGGCCACCGCCGTGTGGAAGATCGCCCCGGCGCTGGCCTTCGGCAACGCCGTGGTGTTCAAACCCGCCAACCTGGTGCCGGCCAGCGCCTGGGCCCTGACCGAGATCATCAGCCGCCAGGCGCTGCCGGCCGGGACCTTCAACCTGATCATGGGGCCCGGGGCCTCGGTGGGCGATGCGCTGATCTCGAGCCCCGAGATCAATGCCTTGTCCTTCACGGGGTCCCTCGAGGTCGGCCGACGCGTCGCCGCCGCCACCGCCGCCAACCTGGTCAAGTGCCAGCTCGAGATGGGCTCGAAGAACGCCCTGATCGTGGCCGACGATGCCGACCTCGATCTGGCCGTGGAAGCCGCCTTCAACGGCGCCTACTCCGGCACCGGCCAGAAGTGCACCGCCTCCTCGCGGCTGATCGTCACCGCCAAGGTTCACGACGCCTTCGTCGCCAAGCTCACCCAGCGCCTCGCCGAGGTCAAGGTCGGGCACGCCCTGGAAGAGGGCGTGCATTTCGGCCCCGCGGCCGATGCCCGCCAGCTCGAATCCAACCTGGCCTGGGTCGACAAGGCCCAGCGCGACGGCGCGCGCCTCGCCTTCGGCGGCGAACGCCTGACCCGCAATACCGAGGGCTACTTCATGGCCCCGACGCTGCTGGTCGACACCACCAACGCCATGCCGATCAACCGTGAGGAAGTGTTCGGCCCGATCGCCTGCGTGATCCAGGTGGCCGACGCTGAGGAGGCCATCGACGTGCTCAACGACACCCACTTCGGCCTCACCGCCGGCATCATCACCGACTCGCTCAAGCTTGCCAGCGAGTTCAAGGCCCGCGCCGAGACCGGCTGCGTGATGGTCAATCTGGCCACGGCGGGCACCGATTACCACGTGCCCTTCGGCGGACGCAAGGCATCGAGCTTCGGTCCCCGCGAGCAGGGGCGTTACGCGCGTGAGTTCTACACCGTGGTCAAGACCTGCTACGTCAAGTCTGGCTATGTTCCCCGCAGCGACGTCGAGTCTTGAGGAGCGCGATCATGTCCCAACAGATGCTCACCATCGATGGCCTGCAGTACTCGAACTGGTCCCGGGAGATCTTCGAGCAGATGCGCCAGGGCGGCGTCGACGCCGTCCACGCCACCCTCGTCTATCATGAAACCACCCGTGAAACGCTGTCGCGGCTCGGCGAGTGGAACCGCCGCTTCGAGGCCCACGCCGACCTGATCATGCCAGTGCGCGCCCCCGGCGATATCGCCCGTGCCCGCCAGGCCAACCGCATCGGCGTCTTCCTCGGCGCCCAGAACTGCTCACCGATCGAAGACGACATCGACATGGTCGCGGTGATGCGTGACTTGGGCCTTCTGATCATGCAGCTCACCTACAACAACCAGAGCCTGCTGGCCTGTGGCTGCTACGAGAGCGACGACAGCGGCATCACCCGCTTCGGGCGTCAGGTGATCCGCGAGATGAACCGCGTCGGCATGGTCATCGACATGTCCCACAGCGCCGAGCGCTCGACCCTGGAGGCCATCGAACTGTCGAGCCGCCCGGTGATCATCTCCCACGCCAACCCGGCAAGCTTCCATGCCGCCAAGCGCAACAAGTCGGACAAGGTACTGACAGCCATCGCCGAGTGCGATGGACTACTGGGTTTCTCGGCCTACCCGTTCCACCTGAAGAACGGCCCGGACTGCTCCCTCGCCGAGTACTGCGAGATGATCGCCCGCACCGCCGAATTGATGGGCGTCGAACATCTCGGCATCGGCACCGATCTGTGTCAGAACCAGCCCACCTCGGTATTGGAATGGATGCGCAACGGCCGCTGGTCGAAGGACATGGACTACGGCGAGGGCAGCGCCGCCAACGCCGGCTGGCCAACGCCCCTGCCCTGGCTGCGCGATAGCCGCGACTTCCCGAACCTGATTGAGGGCCTGCGTAACGTCGGCTTCAGCGAGGCCGAGGTGGCCGGCATCATGGGACTGAACTGGGTGTCGCTGCTCGAGCGCACCGCCACTCCCGAGCCGCGCATTCACTGCGCGGCCTGACGACGGACTCGATCGCCAGCGCTTCGCCACGCATACCAGTCAGCATCACAACAACCACAACAAGGCGCCCGCGACACGCGGGCCCCCACGCCAGAGGACACTCTCATGACGTCGTCCACCACCCCCGCCACGAGCGAGCTGCCCAAGGGGCAGTATCGCCTCGGCGATCCCGTCGTACTGATCCTGAGCATCGGCTTCATCGTCGCCTTCGTCGGCCTGTCGCTATACGACATCGACGCCGTGGCCGGCGCCATCGGGGTCGGCTTCGCCTGGACCGCCCGCACCCTGGGGGCGTACTTTCAGCTGCTGTTGCTGCTGACCTTCTTCATCGCCATCGGCCTGACCGCCACGCCCATGGCGAGCGCCAGAATCGGCAATACCCGCACGCCGGAACTGTCGACCTTCAAGTGGCTGTCGATCATCATGTGCACCCTGCTCGCCGGTGGCGGGGTCTTCTTCGCCGCCGGCGAGCCGATCTATCACTTCGTGGTCACCCCGCCGGCCTTCGCCGACCGCGCGGCCATCGAGGCCGGTACCAGCGCCGCCATTGCCCCGGCCCTGGCCCAATCGTTCATGCACTGGGGCTTTCTGGCCTGGGCGGTGCTCGGCAGTCTGACCGCCGTGGTGCTGTCCCACGCCCACTACGACAAGGGTCAGCCCCTGCAGCCGCGCACCCTGCTCTACCCGGTGCTGGGCGAGCGCGTGATGCGCGGTACGCTTGGCGGTATCGTCGATGCGCTCTGCGTCATTGCCGTTGTGGCCGGCACCGTGGGGCCAATCGGCTTTCTGGCCACCCAGGTCAGCTTCGGCCTGCATGAGCTGTTCGGCGTCGCCAACACCTACATGACCCAGCTGATCATCCTGATCGGTCTCGGCGCGGTCTACGTCACCTCCGCGGTCACCGGCATCGACAAGGGCATTCAACTGCTCAGTCGCTTCAATGTCCTGCTGGCCCTGGCCATTGCCGGGGTCATCATTGTCTTTGGCCCGACGCTGTTCATGGTCAACGCCTTCACCCAGGGCTTCGGCGAATACCTGACCTCGTTCTTCGCCATGTCGACCATGACCGCACAGAACGCTCCGGCCTGGTGGATGCAGTGGTGGACGGTGTTCTTCTTCGCCTGGTTCATCGGCTATGGCCCGCTGATGGCGATCTTCGTGGCGCGTATCTCCAAGGGCCGCAGCATTCGCCAGATGATCCTCGCCGTGGCGGTGATGGCGCCCATCGCCACCGCGATCTGGTTCACCCTGCTCGGCGGCTCCGGTATCTACTATCAACTGACCGGCGTGTTCGATCTGAGCGAGGCACTCAACAACTTCCAGTTCGACGTGGCCACCCTGACCGTGGCCCAAGCCCTGCCCGGCGGCACCGCCATGGCGGTGGCGATCCTGCTGCTGACCACGATTTTCGTCGCCACCACCGGCGATTCGATGAGCTACGCCATCGCCGTGGTCGGCGCCGGCCATGACGAGCCGAGCCCGGTGATTCGGGCCTTCTGGGGCATCGCCATGGCCTTGATGGCGGCCATTTTGCTGTACATGGGGTCGGGCCAGATCAGCGCACTGCAACAGTTCATCGTGATCACCGCGATCCCGGTCTCGCTGGTCCTGCTGCCGTCGCTGTGGACAGGGCCCCAGGCGGCTCTGGCCATGGCCCGCGCCCAGGGCATCGCCGGCCGCACGCCCGGCGCCCGGGAGGAGGCCTGAGATGAAACGCGAGGACCTCACCGGCCGCCTGTCCGACGTCGAACAGCGCCTGCGCCTGCGCATTCCCGACGAGGTGATGGGGCTCGAACGCCTGGGCAGCCTGCACGCCAGCCGGCTGAGCTTCGTGCGCAGCCTGATGCGCCAGATGGCCCGCCAACGCTGGCAGATCAGCACCGCTCGCTTCGACCTGGACGACGCCGGTCACGGCGTCGCCATCTACCGCCTGCAGACGCCGCGTGGCCGCTACCATGGGGTGATCTTCTCCCAGCCGCTGCCGGACGAGGCGCGCTCGGATCGCGTCATCGCCGAGGCCTGGGATGTGACCTTCGGCGTGGTCGAAGGCGATGTGGATGACGCCCTGCTCGAGCAGATGGCCGCCAACGTGCCGCTGCAAGAGGCCGGGCGCCAGCACCCGCGCCTGCTGGTGCTGTCCCGCGCCAATCGCAGCCTGCGCAACTTCGCCGCCTTTCGTGAGGCGCTGGCGGCGGGGCGCCAGCCCGACCCTGCCTGGCTGACCAGAGTCGGCTACCTGTATCGCACCACCGCGGTCTACGGCAACGGCAAGTTCGGCATCGCCGACTTCGACCGACTCAAGGACAATCCGGACTTTCAGCGCCCGTTTTCGGCCCAGATGCTGGCGGTGTATCTGTTGCGACATTTCTCCATCGAGCAGATCGAACACATCGCTCGCCGTCAGGCGCCGCGAGATGCCGTCACGATGGCGCCGGCGCTGCGTCGCTATCTCGGCATCGGCAACTCCACCGGGCTCGGCATGGCGCCCTTTTTGATCAACCACCCGCAGCTGATCCAGCGCTGGGTCGAGAGTCGCGAGCAGGCGCTGGCCCAGGTCAGCGGCCAGGTGCCCGGCGAGCCGGACCGGCGGCGCCTGGTCGCCCTGGTCGCGCGGGCCGAACGTCATTTGGCCGAGACCCTGACCGAGGATATCGAGCAGAGCGCCCGCAATGCCGACACCGCCGCCGCCCTGCCCGCGGTACGCGCCTGGCTCGAACAGGTCCCGCTGGACGACGGGCTATGGCAGGAGCTGATCGACTGGAGTCGCCTGACCCTCAGCCTGGAGGCCCAGGAGCTGATCAATACCCTGCTGCTGGAGCTCTACCCGGAGATCGTCGACCCTTTCGAGGACCAAATGGGCGTCGTGGAGGGGCTGGAGCTGACCCCGGACATGCCGCTGGTGAGGCTCAAGCAACTGATCGAGACCCACTACGACTGGGCCCTGCGCCACGACTTCGGCGATCCCGACGAGTGCCACTGGTTCTGGTATCGCTCGGTGGAAAAGGAGGAACCGCGCCTTGGCGTGCGCGGCGCCGAGCCCGGCGCCGACCGTGAGCTCAAGCTCGCCATCGCGCCCCGGGTCGCCGACACTCATGGTGTCATCGAGGCCTTTCTCGACGCCCATCCGCGAGCCCTGGTGGTGGAGTTTCTGATCCACCACCCGCGTCACAAGGACATCATTCGACGCATCCAGAGCATGGTCGAGACGCCCTTCGGCGAGATCCGCGCCAACCTCTGGGCCCGGGACATGAGGCCAATGCATCTGCTGCGCGCCAAGCTATCGTTCTTCGGCGCCAGCCGCTTCGATCCCAAGTCCGATCGCTGGGTGCGCATCACCCTGTTCCAGGGCGCGCCGCTAGTCGAGGAACTCAACGCCGAGCCCAGCGACCTGGTCGACTTCGACGACTGGAGCTTTCCACTGGAGCCCGAGCTTTCCCACGACGACAGCAACAGCAACCTGCTTTCCGGTACCCATGGAGTCGCATCATGAAGGTGTCCTACAACGAGCTTCAGGGGCTCTGCCGCAAGGCCTTTTGCGCCATGGGCTTCGAGGATGGCGATGCCAGCGACGCCGCCGACATGGTGGCCTGGATGCAGCTCTACGAACTCGGCGGACTGGCGGCGCTGGGTCGCGGCCTCGACTTTCTGCTCGAGGACCAGGGCGAGCAGCCAGCGGAGTTGATCTACGCGGATGGCGACCTGGCGGTGCTCGATAGCCACGGCGCCAGCGTACTCAAGAGCTCGACCCTGGCGCTGGAGCTGGGTTTCGCCAAGGCCCGCGCCCGGGGCCTGGCGGTGATCAAGATCCGCCACTGCCACAACCGCCAGCTGATCATGGGCTATCTGGCGCGGCTGGCCGGGCGCGGCA
Organism: Halomonas sp. V046; assembly: GCF_052645355.1. Taxonomy (NCBI): domain Bacteria; kingdom Pseudomonadati; phylum Pseudomonadota; class Gammaproteobacteria; order Oceanospirillales; family Halomonadaceae; genus Halomonas; species Halomonas sp. V046. The sequence continues at coordinate 107,992 of NZ_JBQXYF010000013.1, read as the reverse complement.
TGAACGTCACCGCCTTCTGGCGCAATGCCCAGGCGCCTGCCACGGAGGCCCAGGCACCGATCGGCGAGCAAGCGCCTGACACCCCACTGATCGAGCAGGTGGTGGGCTTTCGCGCGGGCAGCTCGGTGCCGGAGATTCGCGTCTACGCGGTGCACGAGGTGCCCGAGGAAAACGAGCCCAATGACGGGGTGACGCTGATCATGGCCAACCACGTCGACCTGCTGCCGTCGCTGCGCTCCGAGTATCAGCTGGACCTGCTGGCCCGGCACCAGGAGTCCGACCTGCTGGCCTGCCGCGAACGCGCCATGGCGCAGGGCATCGAGGTCGACGACGCCCTGTGGGCACGGCTCAAGGCGCTGGCCACCCGGCTGCTGGTGGAGTCCTGCGATGCCTCGCGCGGGGGAGCCGGCGCCGGTACCCACGACAACGACTAGCGCTGGGCCAAAACCACCGCCGCTGCGCAGCGCCCCGACGCGATCGAACGACCGCCTGCCGAGAGATCACACCTAGCGGGCACTACCCAGGGCCGGGACGCGTCGTCTCGGCCTTCGAACACGACTCTCCCCCAGCAAGGATTTCCCATGGTTCACCCGATCAAGACCGAGCTATTCGCCTCCCGCGCGCCCCTGTCCTGGGCCAGCGTCGGCAACGGCATCCTGTTCACCGCCCAGATCCCCATCGACGCCAGCGGCGAGGTGGTCGAGGGCGGTATCGAGGCCCAGACCCGCCAGGCCCTGGACAACCTCGTCCATACCCTGGAATGCGCCGGTAGTGGCGTTGCGGACCTGACCCAGGTACTGATCTACGTGACCCGGCGCGAAGACCTGGCTACCGTCAACAAGGTCTACGCCGAGGTCGTCCGCGAGCCCTACCCCAACCGCGCGGCGGTGATCGTCTCGGGCTTCGCCCGGGAGGAGATGCTGGTCGAGATGCTGGCCTACGCGGCGGTAGACGCCGCCTGAGCGCGGCACAAGAGCCCTCCTGGGGAGGACTCGTGGGTCCTTCTCAGGCTCGCAATAGCGCTACTCCTCGAAGTAGCGCGCCCACAGCGCCTGATAGTCGCCGTCATCCTTGAGCCCCTGGATGGCATCGTTGAAGGTGTCGGCTAACGCCTCGTCGCGCTGTCGGAAGGCGGCGCCGATGCCAGGCCCGTAGATCGATTCGGGACCGGTCACCAGCTCGCCCTTGCGCGCAAAGCGCTGGTCTGTGAAAAGCCTCTGCTGGGCCAGCGGAAAGGCGGTGAAGACCAGATCCAGTCGGCCGGTGAACATGTCGTTGATCACACCGCCAGAGTCCGCGTAGCGCCGAATATCCGCATCGCCGTGGTAGGTGGTCACGTACTCGTCCTGGATGGTGCCTTGCTGCACGCCGATGGTCATGCCGGACAGGTCACCTTCGGGATCGACCTCCGCTCCTGCCTGGCCCACCCACACCGACGGCACCTGATAGTAGGGTTCGGAGAACAGCACCTGTTTCGAGCGCTCGTCGGTGATATTCATGGCCGAGGCGATCAGGTCGTACTTGCGCGCCAAGAGCCCCGGAATGATGCCGTCCCAGCCCTGCTCCACCCACTCGCATTGGCGCTGCATGCGCTCGCAGGCGGCCTCGACCAGCTCGACCTCGAAGCCGGTCAGACTGCCGTCAGGCAGCTTTTCCTGGTAGGGCGGATAGGGCACATCGACACCGATGCGCAGCGGACGATCGTCCGCTTGGGCGGTGGTGGTACTTGCCAGGGCAACGGCAATGGCCAGGCCAAAGGGGGTGGACAGCAGTGCTTGGATCTTCATGGTCGTTTCTCGCTCTATTGTGATTGTGTGTTATCAGAGGCAACCGAGGACACCGCGCTAGTGCTCAGGAGCGGCGCCCGGTTCGGCGCCAGAATCGAGTCCGGGGCCTTCACCCACACCGGAACGCCTCTCCCGCTCCCTCCCCAGACCCGCCAGCTCGCCCAAGGTGATGGAGGTCAACGGCGGGCGTATGTGGTAGTAGCCGACCTCATCCATGTCGCGTCCCTGGCCGCTGGCCATCAGCCGCGACACATTGGTGCCGCATAGCCGTCCCTGGCAGGGGCCCATGCCGCAGCGTGTGAAGGCCTTGAGCTGGTTGGGGCCGGCGGGCCCCGCCTCCAGCGCCGCCTCGAGCTGTGCCCGGGTCACTCCTTCGCAGCGGCAGATCAGGGTCTGACCGGGTTGGCGCTCGACCCAGTCCGCTGGCGGCGTGAACAGCGCATCCAGCAGGCGCCGGCCGGACAGGTCCTGGCGACATCGACGCTTAAGCTCGGCGCTTTCCTTCGCTATCGCCTGGCGGTTCTCGGGCCTGCCCACCGGCGCGGTGGCGTTTTCGGCCCCAGGCACCAGGTCATCCAGCAGCGCCAGGGCGGCCAGTCGTCCTTCCCGCTCGGCGTTCGCGGCGCCGCCGATGCCGCCGCCATCACCGGCCAGCCAAACCCCGGGGCGGACCGACAGATCATCGCGACGGACAGGCACGAACGCCTGCTGGGCCGCCTGCCAGCAATGGTCGATGCCCAGCCCTCGGGGGAGCTGCGGCTCGGGCACTATGCCCATATGGGTCAGTAGCCAGTCGGTCTTGAGGATGTGTTCGTTGCCATCGCCAAGAACGCGATAGCGCACTCCGGTCAAGCGCTCGTCGCCCTCGGCCACCAGCGACTGGACGCCGCGGATGATCGGCACCCCCGCCCGTCTGAGCGTCGCCAGCATGCGCGCGCCCTTGGTGAGGTAACCGCGTGCTCGCCAGGACCAGAGGGGATGCCGCAACATCCGACCAAGCCCCAGGCTCGGCGACGTGTCGAGGATCGCTTGGGGCGGGCAGCCGGCGTTAAGGTACTGCCAGGCGAGCAGGTAAAGTAGTGGCCCATTCCCTGCCAGCACCGGCGGCCCGTCGGTGACCAGCGCCCCCTGCTTCATCAGGATCTGCGCGGCGCCGGCCTGCATCACACCGGGCAGTTGCCAGCCGAGAAAGGGCCAGCCACGCTCCATGGCGCCGGTGGCGATGATCAGGCGATCAGCGACCAGTTCATGGCTGACGCCATCGCGCCCGCGCACGCCCAGTCGATGAGCGCCGTTGCCTCGATGGTCCTCGAGACTGTTCTCGTGCAGGTCTTCGTGCGGCTCTTCGTCCGCCCCCACGGCGTCGTCCATTGCCTCGACCCACCACACCCGTGAACCGGGGCGATAGTCGATCCTTGCCCGATCGGCTGCCTGCCTGAAGGCGCACACCAAGGAGCGCCCCCTGTAGTAGTCCTTGCCCATCACGGCGGCGTCGAGCTGAGACTCGAGCAGCTGGCGATAGACCTGCCCGCCGGGTGACTCCGCCTGATCCAACACCAGCGGTCGCAGGCCGGCACCGACCAGTCTCAAGGCCGCCGCCATGCCGGCGGGGCCGGCGCCGAGTACCACCACCCGGGCGCCTTCGCTGTGGCCCGGCGCTGCCTGGCGGGACTCGCCCCTCACTTCAGGTCTCTTCATTGCGCGGCTCCCTGGCAATGACGTCCGCCGGAGCAGCCCCAGCCGTCTCGCCGTCGATCTGGCGACGCACCTGCATGCCCTGTTCGACCCGAACCAGACACCCCTGGCGATTGGGCGCGTCGTCGATGGTGATCAGGCAATCGTGGCACACCCCCATCATGCACAGCGGGGCACGCCGGCCACCGGCTACGTGGTGGCGATAGCCTTCAGCTCCCTCGTGCAGCAGCACGGCGGCCGCCACGCTGAGCGTTGCGGGAACCCGTCGCTCATGGCCATCGATGGTGATGGTGACCTCGGGCGTGGCCGTGGCCCTTTCATACCGCTTGAGCATCGAAGCGCCCTCCCGAGAACAGCGGATAGCGTTCGGCGAGCCGGTCATCGTCCAGTGCGGCGGCCAGCTCATCGGCGTGGAAGGCGGCCAGGGTGATGCCGCTATGACAGCTCAGGTTGTAGGCGCCGGGCTGACGCAGCGAGGCCTCGTAGACCGGGCAGCCGTCCGGGGTCATGATCCTCAGCGCCGCCCAACTGCGCACCAGGCGCGCCGAGGCGAGCTCGGGATAGATGGTCACCGCCCGCCGCGCCAGGGCGTGCAGGGTCTCTAGCGTCACTCGGGTGTCGTGGCCGACGTGCTCGAGCACGTCACCGATCAGGTAGCCGCCGCTCGCCGTCTGGCGTATCTGCGGTGTCGGCAGGCGCCCCGACGCGGGCAGGCGCTCGCTGACCAAGACCTGCCCACGCACCGGCTCGACGCGGCCGCAGAGCCCCAGGGGCGGCGCCAGGCGCGCCGCCCCCAGCCCACAGGCAAGCACCAGACGCTCTGCACGGATCTCGCCCTGGGCGGTGTGAGCGGTAAAACCCGCCTCGCCGGATTCGATCGAGGCGACGGGATGATGGGGGCGGACATCCACCCCGAGCGCCTGGCAGGCGCTGTAGAGCGCGCGTAGCAGGAACAGTGGGTTGCAGTGACCGTCGTGGGGCGTCCAGATACCGCCGGGAACCTCGCGGCCAAGGCCTGGCAGCAGGGCACGCAGCCGCTCGCTCTCCAGATACTCCCAGCGCACGCCTGCCTCACGAGCCCAAGGCGCGTCGTATAGCGCCTGATACTCGGCGCGACGCTCGCGGGCCTCGTCTTCAGTCAGGCACAGATCGACGCCACCGGGTTGCTCGAATTCAAGATCCACCCCGGTGCGCTCGAAAAGCTCCTGGGCGAAGCGGGGCCAGGCCCGGCTGGCGGCCAGTGACATCGCCGCGTAGGCGGGCATGTCGGCGCCCTTGCCCTGGACCCAGACCAGTCCGGCATTGCCCCGGGAGGCCTTGAGTGCGGTGTCGTGTTCATCGAGGACACACACCCTGCGGCCACGACGCGCCAGCCCATAGGCCACCGCCATGCCCACCACGCCGCCGCCAATCACCACCACCTCATGCGCCATACAGGCCCCGGCTCGTCGCCCAATGTTAACCAATGACTCGACGATAGAAGCCTCAACCCATACGATCCAATACCAATCGATGGCCATTCCATGTCTTAATGGTATGAATCGAATCGACGGAGCTCCCGATGAACGGCCCCAGGCTCAGTGACCGCCAGCTAGAAGCCTTTCAGCACACCATGGACAGCGGCAGCGTCACCGCCGCCGCCAACCGCATGCGCATCGCCCAGCCGGGCGTCACCCGACTGTTGAAGCAGCTCGAGCACGACCTCGGCTTTGCGCTGTTTGCGCGGATCAAGGGACGCCTGGTGCCGACGCCGGAAGCGCGCCTGTTCTATCGCGAACAGCAGCGCCTGTGGCGGGGACTGGAACATCTCAGGGACAGTGCGCGGCGGATTCGCCAGCGCGAGCTGGGTGGACTCACGATCACCGCCATGCCCCTGCTCGGTCTGACCTTTGTGCCGGACGTCATCGCCGGGATGTCCAAGGATCACCCGGATCAGTGCCTGCGGCTATCCACCTATCGCTCCGAGCAGGTAGTGGAAGACGTGGTGACCCAGCGCTCGGAGATCGGCTTTTCTCTGCTGGGAAGCCAGGACGAACGCCTGAGCGCGAATCCCTTCGCCCTCGATAGCGTCTGTCTGCTACCCCCGGATCACCCGCTGGCAAGGCGCGAGAGCATCAGCCTCGAGGACCTCGACGGCCAGGCGCTGATCCACTACGAACCGGGAGACCCCAGCCGACAGACGCTGGAGCACGCCCTGGCGACGCGAGGCGTCACCCCCCGCTCGCGGCTGGAGGTCTCGTTGGCGCTGCAGGCGACCCGACTGGTCGGCCAGGGTGCGGGCATCGCCATCGTCGACGCCCTCAACGCTCGCACCATGGGAGGAGCCGACAGCGTGGTGCGGCCGCTTCGCGAGCCCCTGACCGAGGCCTTCTACCTGTTGACGCCCCGGGATCAGCCACTGTCCCGACTGGCCGAGGAGTTTATTCAGCGCTTTAAACACCAGTTTGCCGAGGCGACGGCGGGAGCATGAGCCTAATCGGAGCCTTCTCCTCGCAGTCGCTGGCCGGCCTATCCTGAACGACAGCCCCAGTCTCGGCGTGATCGTATTGCGCATGCTCCGGATGCAGACGATCAGGACGATGTTGCAACAATAGGTTGCAACAACAGGGCGACGCCGTGGCAAGAGCCCGCCGGCGATCCGTTCACCCACCATGGCACCCGACGGTGCAGCATGAAGGAACTGGCTAGGTACCACCCGGCTGATCAGCGCTGGTTCCCCGACGACCCGCGACAGCCACGAGACGCCCACGAACGCCCACGAACGCCCACGAACGCCGTGAGGTTGCTGCCATAACATTTCGCCTGCTATTTTTTATCCGACCCGCCCTTGAAGCATTGATGCCTCCCCCACATGTAGTCCTTTGCACATCGAAGCACGTATTGGCCAAGCACCGGCCTTGCCGGCGTTCAAAGAACCCACGGCCCCGGACGCATCCCACGGGCCTCGCCACGATCATGGAGCCAAGATGTCCAAGCAGATTCCCAACCCCGGCCTCGGGACCTTTCGCCTCACAGGCGACGCCCTGCGCCACGCCGTCACCACGGCACTCAAGCTCGGCTATCGCCACATCGATACCGCTCAGTTCTATGCCAACGAAGCCGAGGTCGGTTCCGCCATCGAAGCTAGCCGCGTGCCGCGTGACGAGATCTTCCTGACCACCAAGGTGTGGTGGGACCGCCTCGAGCCGATCGCGCTCAAGGCCAGCGTCGAAGAAAGCCTGTCCAAGCTCGGTACCACCTACGTCGACCTGCTGCTGATTCACTGGCCATCGCCGGACGACGAGGTGCCGATGCGCGACTACCTGACCGCGCTCAAGCAAGTGAAGGACGCCGGCAAGGCCCGCCATATCGGGGTTTCCAACTTCACCAAGGCGCACATCGATCAGGCGGTGGATATCCTCGGCAAGGGCGAAATCCTGACCAACCAGATCGAGGTCCACCCGTTCCTGCAAAACCGCGACCTGATCGCCCACTGCGAGCACCACGGCATCACCCCGACCGCCTTCATGCCGCTGGCAGTCGGCAAGGTGATGGAGGACGAGACCCTGAAGGGCATCGGCGAGAAGTACGGCGCAAGCCCCGCCCAGGTGGCCATCGCCTGGCTCAGCCAGCTCGGCATTCCGACCTTCCCCTCCTCGACCAAGGAGCAGAACCTCAAGAGCAATCTCGAGGCCCTGAAGCTAACGCTCACCGAGGAAGACATGGCCGCCATCGCGGAGCTCGATCGTGGCGAGCGTGTCGCCAGTCCCGATTTCGCACCGAAGTGGGATCAGTAGGCCGGCAGACGCGGTCTAGCATCACTGATCTCCTTACAGGCTGATCATCGATCAGGCCTGCCAAAAAGCGCCACCGGCGGTTGCTACCGCCGGTGGCGTCTTTTTGTGTTTCTTTCAACCTGTAGCCCACCGCACCACCGATGCTATTCATACGATCCGACAACCTACGCAATAACTCGCTCAACGCATGGTGAGCGCCTCAAATGTTTCCCATAGTGAAGTCACGGGTCGACCACAGGGTCCCTCGTCTATCGTCTTCACGGGAGCACGCGCATCATGGCCGATACTCTTATCAAGATCGATCTGCACCAATCCCCCTACGACAACGCCCAGGTCCACAACCGCTGGCATCCGGACATCCCCATGGCCGCCATGGTCAAGCCTGGCGACGACTTCATCATCGAATGTCACGACTGGACCGGTGGCCAGATCCACAACGACGACAGCGCCGAGGACGTGCGCGACGTGGACCTGTCCCAGGTCCACTTTCTGTCGGGTCCGGTGGGTGTGGAAGGGGCCGAGCCTGGCGACCTGCTGGTCGTCGACATCCTCGATATCGGCGCCTTTGGCGACAGCCAGTGGGGCTTCAACGGCTTCTTTTCCAAGCAGAACGGCGGCGGATTCCTGACCGAGCACTTCCCCCAGGCCCAGAAGTCGATCTGGGACTTCAACGGCATGATGACTTCCTCCCGCCATATTCCGGGGGTGGAGTTCGCCGGCCTCATCCATCCCGGCCTGATCGGCACCCTGCCGTCCCGCCCCCTGCTCGAGGAATGGAACCAGCGCGAAAAGACCCTCTACGACAGTGATCCGACCCGCGTGCCGGGGCTCGCCAACCTGCCCTACGCCGACACCGCCCACATGGGCCAGCTCAGCGGCGATGCACACGACCGCGCCGCCGCCGAGGGCGCCCGCACGGTGCCGCCACGGGAGCACGGCGGCAACTGCGACATCAAGGACCTGTCCCGGGGTTCGACGGTGTACTTCCCGGTCTACGTCAAGGAGGCGGGCCTGTCGGTGGGCGACCTGCACTTCAGCCAGGGCGACGGCGAGATCACCTTCTGCGGCGCCATCGAGATGGCCGGCTGGATCCATCTTAGGGTCAAGCTGATCAAGGACGGCATGGCCAAGTACGGCATCAAGAATCCCATCTTCAAGCCGTCGAAGATCGCCCCACGCTACGATGACTACCTGATCTTCGAGGGGATCTCCGTCGACGAGCAGGGCAAGCAGCACTACCTCGACGTCCACATCGCCTACCGTCAGGCCTGCCTCAACGCGATCGAGTACCTGACCAAGTTCGGCTACAGCCGCTCCCAGGCCTATTCGCTGCTCGGCTGCGCGCCGGCCCAAGGGCACATCAGCGGCGTGGTGGACGTGCCCAACGCCTGCGCCACGCTTTGGCTACCCACCGATATCTTCGACTTCGACATCAAGCCCGGCGCCGATGGTCCAAGCCGCCAGGTCGACGGCAAGGAGCTGCCCCTGGCGCCTGACAGGGCTTCGGACCAAACACCGGACCCGGACAATTGAGAGAGGTGACACATGCCCGTCTACGACTACAAGTGCCCAGAACACGGCCTGTTTCATGAACTGGTCGCGATGGATGCGAGCGCAGACACCCAGCCCTGCCCACAGTGCGGCGACCTGGCGCCGAGGGTGTTGCTGGTATCACCGGGGCTGCTCGAGATGGCGCCGGAACGTCGCCAGGCCATGGAGCGCAACGAACGCGCGGCCCACGAGCCCCGCCACGGCAACCACGCAAGCGAAGAGGACGCTGGCTGCCGGCATCGAGCGCGCGACAAGCCCAGGGTGTTCTACACCGCCGACGGTCACAAGACCTTTCCGTCTGCGCGCCCCTGGATGATCAGCCACTGACCTTCGACGTGCCGGCGGCAATGGAGGCGGTCACCGGGTGGTCCGGTATCGCCTTTACGTTCGCCGGGCCACTACCTGCCCTGCCATCATGGCGTGTGCTGACATCACCCCTTGGCGCCGGGTGCGACTGGCATGGCATCGTCCTCGGGAGGTGCCAGCGGCTTGATGGTCCAGCCGGTGTAGCCGTAGAGCACGGTAACCAGCGGCGACAGCCAGCAGAAGAAGTTGAACGGCAGGTAGGCGATGGTGGCGACACCGAGCGTTGCCGCCTGGTAGGCGCCACCGGAATTCCAGGGCACCAGGTTGGCGGTGACGGTGGCGGAGTCCTCCACCGCCCGGGACAGGTTCTCCGGTGCCAGCCCGCGGTCACGATAGGCCTCGGCGTAGGTGCGCGCCCCCATGACGATGGCCATGTACTGATCGCACAGCACCACATTGGCGCCGATCGAGGTCAGCACCGTGGACAGGATCAAGGAGCCCCGCGTCTTTGCCGCCTTGAGGATGGTCTCGGCGATGGTCCTGAGCTGCTGGGTGCGCTCCATCACCCCGCCGAACATCATCGCTACGATGACCAGGCTGATGGTGTAGAACATCGAATTGAGGCCACCGCGGCTGAGCAGGCTATCCACCGCCTCGACGCCGGTGTCGGAGGTCACGCCACCGAAGGCCACCTGCATCAGTTCGGCGTAGTCGGCCCCCTGCACCCCCAGCGCACAGAGCCCCCCGGCGATGACGCCCAGGGTAATGCCAGGAATCGCCGGCAGCCGCTTGTAGGAGACGAATAGCACCAGCAGTGGCGGCAGCAGCAGAACAGGGTTGATGACGTAGTTGGCCGCCAGCGTCTCCTGCATCACCTCGACTCGCTCGAGCCCCCCCGACGCCCCCGAGAAGTAAAGGCTCAGCGCCGCCTCGATCACCAGGGTCAGCGTGATGCTGACCCCGGTGGTGTAGGACATGTGCTTGATATGGGTGAACAGGTCGGTGCCGGCCATGGCCGGCGCCAGGTTGGTGGTATCCGACAAGGGCGACATCTTGTCACCGAAGTAGGCCCCGGACAGCACCGCCCCGGCCACCAGCGGCAGCGGAATCTCCAGCGACCCACCGATGCCCATCAGTGCCACTCCCAGGGTGCCGGTGGTACCCCAGCTCGATCCCGTCGCCAGCGACGAGATGGCGCAGATGACCACCGTCGCAGGCAGGAAGATCGTCGGTGACAGCAGCTTGAGGCCATAGGAAATCAGGGTCGGCACCACTCCAGCCTGTATCCACACCCCGATCAGCACCCCCACCACCATCAGGATAATCAACGCCGGCAGGGCGTTGTGAATGCCCCTCACCATGCCCTCCTGGATATCGTCCCAGCGATAGCCGCAGCGCAGCGCCACCAGGCTCGCCACGATGACCCCCAGCAACATGGGAATCTGCGGGTCGAGGCCGTAGACGACGATGGACACGCCGATGCCGACCACCAGCGCAAGCAGCGATATCAGCGCCTCCGCCAGGGTCGGGGGGCGCTGCGTACGGGAAAACAGGCGGTTGATCAAAGGGCGCACTCCTGAACGAACTCTCCTGAACGACACCGGATCACGGGCGGTGCCGAAAGCCCCTCGCACTGAGCCGGTGGCTCGACCGGCTCCACCCGACGAGTTCAGGAACACTAGGCGGCAATGTCAGGCACCGCCATGAAACTACGCCACACGTTCTACATCGGCACAGTTACGAGCAGAGCTCGTCATCTTCTTACGACAATCTCCCACCACCGTCGTCTCAGGGCCGCGCCGCCGCCCCCACGTCTGCCTCAGGACTCCCCCCGCTCGGCGTCGGCCAGAAAAGCCTCAACGCTGCCCTGAAAGCCCGTTAGATGGGCCTTGATGCGCTCATCCGACCAGTCCCACCAGGCCAGACGCTCCAGGCGCTCGATGATGCCAGGGTCGTCGAAGCGCGGGCGTAGCACCCGGGCCGGGTTGCCGACCACGATGTGGTAGGCCGGAACGTCCCTGGTCACCACGCTGCCGGCGCCGACAATGGCGCCGTTGCCGATGGTCACGCCGGGCAGCACGATGGCGCCATGGCCGATCCAGACATCGTGGCCAATGACCACGCGATCGGCTTCACGCCAGGCGAACACCTCCGCGTCGAGGGCCTCGTCGGCGAAACCGAACTTGCCGGGACGATAGCTGAAGTGGTGGAGCGTCGGCCGCCACCACGGATGATTGCTCGGGTTGATGCGCACGCTTGAGGCGATCGAGGTGAACTTGCCGATGGTGGCGAACATCACGTCGCCATCGCGCTCGATATAGCTGTAATCGCCCAGGGTGACGTGGTTGAACACGCAGCGACTGCCGACCTCGGTGAAGCGCCCCAATTCGCTGGTATGCAGGCGGGCGTCGGCGGCCACATTGGGACGCTCGGACAGACGCGGCGACGCCGGCTGGTCCAGCGCGCTGGGCGAGTCACTCGATGAGGTGCTGGCAGAAACCGATGGCGTGGGGATATCGGACATGATCAGGGGGACTCTCGCAGATAAGTCATCATGAAGGAAGGAAAGGCCACGACTGGAGCAGCGCCTTGTCAGGGCTTTGTACGAAAAATCGGCGAGCGATGGTTAGACAAGGCAAAAATCGGTGAGACAGTGCAGTTTACGAGGTGTAAATGAGCATGTTGATCCGATTTTTAACGCCGTATTACCGAGCGCAGGCACTTTTCCTGCAAGCCCTAGCCGACGGCATCCAGACGCGGCCAGTCCTCCAGGCTCTCGCCGTCCCGGGCGATACGCACCTTCGGCGGCAGCACCGGCGCCTGCGTCCGGCACTCGACATCCAGGTCGTGGCCGATATGGGTGAGATAGGCCCGGGGTGGGTCGAGGCGGGTGATGATGTCCAGCGCCTGGGTGATGGTGTTGTGGTTGCGCGGCGCGGCGTAAGACGCCGGGTGACAGGCGTCCAGTACGACGACGTCGGGCCTCCAGTCGCGCAGGAAGCGTTCGGTCTCCCGCGGCAGGCCAAGGGTGTCGGTGAGATACGCCAACCGCGTGCCGCCATCATCGAGGCAGTAGCCCAGGGTCGGCTTCGAGTGATAGAGGGGCACCGGCGTCACCGTCAGACTCTCGAGCTTGATCGGTTTGAACGGCTTGAGCCCGGGCTGAAAGTCCAGCACGCCGGCGTTTCGATACAAATCGGCACAGCCCTGGGCATCCTTGGGGCCGTAGACCGGAATCGGCTCGCCACCGCCCCAGCGCAGGTGAAAGAGCCCCTGAACGTGGTCGGCGTGATAGTGCGTGATCAGAAAGGCCGCGGGGCGCTGGATCTCGCAGCTATGGGCCAGATCCATGCGTCCGGCATCGAGCAGGTAGCGCTTGCCGTCGACATGGACCTCGGCCGAGCATGGCCCGCGCTGCAGGCTCGTGAAGACCCGCGCCCGATTGCAGGCCACGCAGTCGCAGCCAAAGCGCGGCACCTGGGCACTGTCGCCGGTGCCGGTAAATCGAAACTCCATCGATCGCTCCTGTGTCGATAGCTTCTCTGGCGAGAGGTCTTCGGCCCCTACCCGGCAGACGAGCAGCGCCCCTGGATCAGCGCCGTCAGTGCCGCGAGGCTGTCATCAAGACTCCCGCCATTGTCGATCCGGACGAGCCCGGAAAAGGATGCCAACAGTTCGCGCTCGACCGCGCGATGACGCGCCAACCGGCCCTCGATCTCCTCGGCCGATTCTCGCCCTCGCTCGACCAGCCGACGATGCAGCACCTCAGACGATGCGGTGATGACGACCGGGACCAGTGCCTCGCCGAAGCGCTCCCGCGCCCTCGGCAAGGCGCGCCGGCTGCCGTTGAGCAGTACCGTGGCGCCGCTCTTGAGCCACACCGAAACCTCCACGCCGACGCCATAGCTCAGGCCGTGGGCCTGCCAGTCCAGACACATCAGCCCGAGCTCGCGGCGCACCGTAAACTCTGCGTCACTGAGCGCCACGCAGTCTTCATCGACGCCACTTTCCCGGGTCAGGTAGCGGTGCGCCACCAGCCACTCGGGGTGGGCTCGGCGGGCGGCTTGAAGCAGGCTGTCCTTGCCGACACCGCTGGCGCCTATCAGATAGATCAGCCGTCCCATCAGTGCACCTGCCTGCCGTCGCACCACACCCGCTGCACCAGCGGATGGCCATCGATTTCCCGTACCCGAACGAGGTCGGCGCGCTGGCCCTCGGCGATGCGTCCGCGGTCGGTCAGCCCCACGGCGTCGGCGGGATGACGCGAGGCGCAGGCCACCGCCCGCGGCAGGTCATAGCCGTCTTCCATGGCGGCGATCCGAAACACCGCATCCAGCAAGGCGGCCGGGTAGTAGTCCGACGACAGGATGTCGAGCACACCGAGGCGCACCAGTTCGCTGGCGGCGATATTGCCGGAATGCGACCCGCCGCGAACCACATTGGGGGCGCCCATCATCACCGCCATGCCGTTGCGGTGGGAGGCATCGGCGGCCTCCAGGGTGGTGGGAAACTCCGCCACCCGGGTGCCGTACTCGAGGCTCTCCGCCACGTGGGACACGGTGGCATCGTCATGACTCGCCAGGGCCAGGCCGCGCTCGCGACAGGCCTTGGCGATCGCCTGACGATGGGCGCTGGAGTACTGGGCGCTGAAGGCTTGCTGGCGCTCGATAAAGGCCTCGAGCCCGGCGTCATCGAAGCCGTGCTTGCCCTTGTAGTACACCCGGTAGGCATCGAGGCTGGCGAACTGGCGCTGCCCCGGCGAGTGATCCATCAGCGACACCAGCCCAAGCTCCGGGGTCTCGGCCAGGGACTCAAAGCGCGCCAGGGTATCCGGGTGGCAGACCTCGCAGCGCAGGTGCAGGCGGTGATCGACTCGGGCCATGCCGCTGCGATTGATCTCGGCCAGGGCCTCGACCATCTGATGCAGGGCGCCGTGGCGCATGCTCTGGTCATCGACATCACCGATGGAGACGGCATCGAACACCGTGGTGATGCCGCTGGCGGCCATCTGGGCATCGTGGGCCAGGGCCGCCGAGCGCGCCGGCCACGACACCTTGGGCCGCGGCTGGAAGTACTTTTCCATATTGTCGGTGTGCAGCTCGATCAGGCCGGGGATCAGCAGGTCGCCCTCGCAGTCGATGGCGCCGGGCAGTGCGATAGGCCCCTGCTCAACGGCCTTGATCCGCCCCGCCTTGATCACCAGGCTGCCGGAGACGACCTCATCGTCGAGCACCAGGCGGGCATTGGTCAGAATCTGGTCGTTGGCGCTCATGACAGTGGCTCCTGGGGGGTACTGTGGCGGGTGCTCGGCGTGGCCGCCGAGCAAGACGCGGGTGTAAGGGCAGACGGCTCGGTCGAGGGTGCAGGCTCACCGGCACCGAGCATATGCCCCTCAAGCGGTAGCAGCCGGTCGGCGACGCGCTCGCGCACGTCTTCGTCGTGGAAGATGCCGAGCATCGCGGTGCCACGGGCCTTGGCCTCCTCGATCAACTGCACCACCACCTCGCGGTTGGCGGCGTCCAAGGATGCCGTGGGCTCGTCGAGCAGCAGCAACGGGTGCTCGGCGATAAAGCCCCGGGCGATATTGACCCGCTGCTGCTCGCCGCCGGAAAAGGTCCCCGGAGCCAGGTCCCACAGTCGCCGAGGAAGATTGAGCCGGGCCAGCAGGGTCTCGGCGCGCTGGCGGGCCTCGTCGGTGTCGATCCCCCGGGACAGCAGCGGCTCCATCACGACGTCCCGGGCCGAGACCCGCGGTACCACGCGCAGAAACTGGCTGACGTAGCCGATCACATCGCGCCTGAGCACGTGCCAGGCCTGGGCCGGCAAGTCGGACAGCGCAAGCTCGCCGTCGTCGAAGTGCAGCGTCAGCCGCCCGCCGGAGACGCGATAGTTGCCATTGACCATTTTCAGCAGGGTGCTCTTGCCGATGCCGCTGCGCCCGGCCAGCACCAGGCACTCGCCCGGCGCCAGGCTCAGCTCGAGGCCGCGCATCACGGCCAGTTGCTGCCCGCCCTGGGCGTGCAGCACGAAGGTCTTGTCGAGCGCCGATGCGCTCAGAAAGGGTTGCCTGATCGCCGTCATAGCGGGCTCCTGAAGAGGGAATCCTTGAGGGGTGCGCGGCTCATGGCGTCAGCACCGATGACACCAGTAGCTGGGTGTAGTCATGCTGCGGATCGTCGAGAATCTGATCGGTCAGGCCCGCCTCCACCACCCGACCGCGGCGCATCACCATCAGTCGATGGGCCAGCAGACGGGCGACCGCCAGGTCGTGGGTGACCAGCACCACCGACAGGCCAAGCTCTCGGGTCAGGGTGCGCAGCATGTCGAGAAGGCGCGCCTGGACCGAGACGTCGAGGCCACCGGTGGGCTCATCCATGAACACCAGGCGCGGCTCGGTGACCAGGGTGCGGGCGATCTGCAGGCGTTGCTGCATGCCGCCGGAGAAGGTTCGCGGGGCGTCGTCGATGCGCGCGGGGTCGAGCTCCACCCGGCCCATCCAGTCCTGGCCGGCGGCCCTCAGGTCACCATAGTGGCGCTGGCCGAGGGCCATCAGCCGCTCGCCGACGTTGGCCCCGGCGGATACGCCAAGACGCAGGCCATCGCGGGGGTTCTGATGCACCAGGCCCCACTCCATGCGCAAAAGCGCCCGGCGGCGCGCCTCGCCGATGGCGTAGAGATCGAGCGCTTCGTCCTTTCCGGGGCTGCCTCCCACCGAGCCGGACTCGCCGGCGTGATAGACCACCCGGCCGCGATCCGGCGCCTCGAGCCCCGACAGCACCCGCAACAGGGTCGATTTTCCCGAGCCGGACTCGCCGACGATGCCGAGCACTTCCCCTTGATGCAGGGTGAAGTCGATGTCCTGGCAGCCCTGGTCGGGGCCGTACAGTCGGGTGATGTCGCGCGCCTCAAGCAGGGCGGGACGCGTGAGCTGTGGGCACTTCATGCCACCTCCTCGCGACGGTCCTGGCAGTAGTCGGTATCCGAGCAGACGAACATGCGCCCACCGCGGTCGTCGGTGATGACCTCATCGAGGTAGCTATCGGTGGCCCCGCACAGGGCGCAGGGCTCGTCCCAGGTCGGGATCTCGAAGGGATGATCCTCGAAGTCCAGACTCTTGACCCGGGTGTAGGGCGGAATGGCGTAGAGGCGCTTCTCGCGGCCGGCACCAAACAGCATCAGCGCCTCGCTCATGTCGAGCTTGGGGTTGTCGAACTTGGGAATCGGTGACGGGTCCATGACGTAGCGTCCATCGACCTTGACCGGATAGGCGTAGGTGGTGGCGATGTGGCCGTGGCGGGCGATGTCCTCATAGAGCTTGACGTGCATGACGCCGTACTCCTCGAGGGCATGCATCACCCGGGTCTCCTCCTCGCTCGGCTCGATAAAGCGCAGCGGCTCCGGAATCGGCACCTGGAACACCAGGATCTGGTGGGGCGACAGCGCACGTTCGGGGATGCGGTGGCGGGTCTGGATCACGCTCGCCGCCTGGGTGCGCGTCGTCGTCTCGACCCCGGCCACGCGCTCGAAGAAGGTGCGGATGCTGACGGCATTGGTGGTGTCATCGGCGCCCTGGTCGATCACCTTGAGCACATCGTCGGCGCCGAGGATGCTGGCGGTGAGCTGCATGCCGCCGGTGCCCCAGCCGTAGGGCATCGGCATTTCACGGCCGCCGAAGGGCACCTGATAACCGGGAATGGCCACCGCCTTGAGCAGCGCGCGACGGATCATGCGCTTGGTCTGCTCGTCCAGGTAGGCGAAGTTGTAACCACCGTAGGCGAGCGCGTCGGTTCCGCCGCGCTCTTCGCGATGGCGCTGCTGTTCACCACGGTCACGGGGGCTGTTCGCGGCCTTGTCATCGATGCTGGCGTTCATGCCGGACTCTCCTGGGAACGCTGAGGGTCTGAGGGGGCGGGCGTCTGCGCACCCGCCGCTGCGCTATCGGCGTCGGAGCCCGGACCGGGCGGTGGCGGGGCTTCGCCCTCGGCTGCGAGACCGGGGGCGTGCTCACGCCGCAGGCGCCGCAGCAGTTCGAGTTCAGACTGAAAGTCGACGTAGTGCGGCAGCTTCAGGTGGGAGACGAACCCGGAGGCCTCCACGTTGTCGGCGTGGGCGAGGACGAACTCGGCCTGCTGGGCCGGCCCCTGGACCGGCTCGCCGAGCTCTTCGGCGCGCAGGGCACGATCGACCAGCGCCATGGCCATGGTCTTGCGCTCGTTGCGGCCGAAGGCCAGCCCATAGCCGCGAGTGAACTGCGGCGCCTTCTCGCGGCTGCCGCCGAACTGGTTGATCATCTGGCATTCGCTGATGACGACCTCGCCGATGCACAAGGGACCATCGAAGCCCTCCACCTCGATTTCCACCTCGACGGCACCCTGGCGAATCTCCCCGGCGAACGGATGGTTGCGCCCATAGCCACGCTGGGTCGAGTACCCCAGGGCCAGCAGGTAGCCCTCGTCGCCCCGCGCCAGCATCTGCAGGCGAGTGGCGCGGTCGACCGGGAAGTCGGGGGGATCTCGGGTGATGTCGTAGGGCTCGGCGCCGTCATCGATTTCCTGCTCGATCAGCCCTTCGGCGTCGAGGGCCTCGAGAATCTGCGGGCAGGCCTCGAGCGCCGCATCGGCCTTCTCGGGGGCCGGCGTTTCGCCGTCGGCGAGCAGCATGAAATCGAGCAGGCGGTGGGTGTAGTCATAGGTCGACCCCAGCACCTGGCCCCCCGGAACGTCCTTGAAGGTGGCGCTGATGCGCCGCTCGACACGCATGTCGGCGGTCCTGAGCGCGACGCTGTCGGCGAGCCTTGGCAAGGTAGTGCGATAGGCGCGCAGCAGAAACACCGCTTCGGTCAGATCGCCGCTGGCCTGCTTCAATGCCAGCGCCGCAAGCTGTGGGTCATGCAGCGAGGCCTCGGCCATCACCCGATCCACAGCGAGCCCCAATTGATCGCGCACCTGGTCGACCTTGAGCTCATCCTGGTCGCGGTCGCCGCGACGGCGGTCGGCCATCCAGCGATGGGCGTTGGCGATGGCCTGCTCGCCTCCTTTCACGGCAACGTACATCAGGCGTCCTCCTCGACACCAGATACCCGCTCGATGCGGGTACTGCGTGGAATGGCGGTCAGACGCCCTGCCGATGTCAGAATGGCGTCGAGACCGAGGGGGAAGCTGGCCCGATTGGCGGCCAGGCGCGTCATCAGCACCGCGGCCGTCGCATCGAGCTCCAGTATCCGGCTGTCGAGAATCCCGGGGCCACGCAAGCGCCACGGCTCGTTACCGGCGATGCGTCGCCTGTCGCCGACCTCGGCCAGGTCGTCGAGCACCACGACCAAGGTGGTGCTGCGATCCGGGTAGGTATCGCTGCCCTCGGCAAAGTCCGGCAGTTCCTGACAGCTCTGGGGGGTCAACAGCGCAAAATCGGCCTCACCGGCGTCGGTCACGATGCGCGAACCGGTGTGGAAGGCGATGGCCTCGGCCAGACCATCACGCTGGAGTTCGTCGGCGATCCACACCCGGGTATCCAGATCGCATAGCGCCAGCAGCGTCCCCCAGGCGGCGCTCGACATCGCCACGCCCTCGGGTAGCGGCGCCAGGCGCACCTCGGCGACGCTGCCGGGCTCGGCCATCGCGCCCAGCACCTGGCGAAACAGCCGCTGGCCGTGGTGGACCGCATCCTCCAGCGCCGGCCAGTCGTGGGGCCTCGGATGGCAGGCCGCTCCGTGAAGGGCTGAGCCTCGGCTCGCCGACCCTTGGCTTGCTGAAACATCGCTCATGGCTATTCCCCCCGAACCATGGTGAAGAAATCGACCCGAGTCGCCGCCGCCTGGCGGGAGCTCTCGGCGTGTTCGTCGGCAAGGACCCGAGCCAGCGGCTCGATCAGCTCCGCGTCGATGCGCCGCGTCCAGCGTTCCTGGCGCGCACAGGCGTCGATCAGGGCGATCAGTTCGGCGTGCTCGCGCCTGCGCCCTGCCACCCAGCCGTGGCCCAGCGTGCCGCCACCGGAGGTGCCGTCATCGAGGGCGACACTGGCCCGGGTCAGGGTCATCTCCCCCAGGTTGAAGGCATTGCCCGAGCCGCCCATGCGTCCGCGGACCATGGCCATGCCCGTCTCGGGACCGCGAACGCAGCGGTGGCCGACCTGAATACCGAGGGTCGCCCAGCTCTCGCTGAGGCGCTCGAAGGGCGTCAGCGCGAGGATGCGGTGACGCTGTTCTGGAGACATAGGTTCTGGAGACATAGGCTCCGGTGACATCGCTTCATGAGTCATGATGAGCCCTCATCGTTGTCGGCTTGGCAGACGCCGAAACCTCGTTAACCTTCATGTTCATCCGGAAAATCAAAGTGATAGGCGACGCGATCCGCCCTGGCGCGGCTGACCGATACCTCGACCAGCTGTCGCTTGTCATCGACGTTGTCACTGGTCAACACCAGCAGCGGCGCCAGATGCGGACACTGCAGCAGCCGGCTATCGTCACGATCGGCCTGGCTCGCCTCCAGGCGTACGCCGGAGCGGGTCAGGCGCAGGCCATAGTGCTGATCGAGCAGCGCACGGGTAGAGCCACCGCGATAGCGCTCGCACCAGCCCGGCACTCGCTCGGCGTGCAACCAGTGACGCAGGCGCAGTAGCGGCGCGCCATCCACGCAGCGCAGCGTATCCACGCACAGCAGTCCCTCGTCATCGCCGAGCCCAAAGCGCTGGGCGATGGCTTCGGGCGGCCGCACGACGCTCTGCGCCAGGCACCGGGTCTCGGTATTCAGCCCCAGCTCGGCAAGGTTGTGGGTGACCTTGCTGCCGGCGCTGACCATGTAGTCCAGCCGCCGGTCCACGACCTGGGTGCCCCAGCCCTGATGCCGCGTCACCATGCCCGCGGCCACCAGTTCATCGAGGGCCCGGCGCACGGTATGACGGTTCACCGCGAAGCGCTTGGCCAGGGCCGACTCGCTCGGCAGCTGGTCGCCGGCGCGGTGCTGGGTGCGAACCTCTCGAGCCAGCACGCCTGCCAACTGGCGGTAGCGCGGCTGCCCATCCTGCTCGATGGCGGTGTCACTGGCGGTGCGGCGATGCTGCTCATCGCCCTGCCGAATCAGTTGTCTAGACATGTTTGCTCCTGGAAAAAGCCCCCGTTCCTGGGGTCCGCTGGCCGGGTGCTCTCTCAAGACTAGATGAAACGCTTGCGCAGGCGCTGGGACGCCATATCGAGCACCGTCACGGCGACGATGATCACCAGCATGATGGTGGCGGTCTCGGCGTACTGGAAGCCGCGCATGGTCTCCCACAGCGCCACCCCGATGCCGCCGCCACCGACCATGCCAAGCACCGTGGCAGAGCGAATGTTCGACTCGAAGCGGTAGAGGCTGACCGAGATCCATAGCGGCAATACCTGGGGAATCAGGCCGAAGACGATTTCCTCGATGCGCCCGGCACCGGTCACGCGGATGCCTTCCATGGGACCGGCATCACTGGCTTCCACGGCTTCCGAGAACAGCTTGGCGAGCACGCCAGTGGTGTGCACGAACAGCGCCAAGGTACCGGCGAAGGGACCGAGCCCCACCGCCACCACGAACAGCATGGCGAACACCAGTTCATTGATGGCACGGGTGGCGTCCATCAGCCGACGCATGGGCTGATAGACCCACCAGGGCACCAGGTTCTCAGACGACAGCAGGCTGCAAGGCACCGCCACGATGATCGCCAGCAGCGTGCCCCAGATGGCGATCTGGATGGTGACCAGCATCTGGTCGATATAGTGGCCAAGATTGCCCAGCGCTGGCGGAAAGAAATCGCCGGCGAGGGTCGCCATGTTGTCGGCGTTCTCGACCAGCAGGCTCGGGCGCATCTCGACGCCTTGCCAGGCCCAGGTCAGCACGCTGATCAGCGCAAACCAGCCGATCAGCGACGTCCAACTGCGGCGCTTGGCCAACGTCAGAGGAAGGTGGGAAGTCTGAGTGCTCATGATGTCTCCGGACCGGGCGAGCGCCGCGCGCTTGCCCGGTCATGCAGGGGCTGTCGTTGGCTCAACCGGCGGTGGCGCTGGCATCGGCACCGGCTTCGGCGGCCTGGACCTCCTGCAGACGCTGGTCGAGGGCATCGAGCTTGGCATCCAGCTCAGCAAGCTGCGCCTCGCGATCGGCCTGCGTCAGGCTGTCGTCGTTGGCGATTTCGGCGCGCTGCTTGAACAGCGCCAGCTGACGAATCGGCAGCAGTTGGTCGTTGTCGGAGGCATCGAAACGAGCCCACTGCAGCGGCTCGAGAATCGCCTGTTCTTCGGCGTTATCGCCGTAGTTGAGGAAGAAGTCGCGCAGACGGTCCTTGGTCTCATCAGACAAATTGGTGCGCCACACCAGCGGATCGGACGGAATCAGCGGCGACTTCCAGATCACCCGAAGCTGCTCGGCCTTCTCCGGCGCGGTGATCTCCAGACGCTCCATGCCTTCGGAGTTGAAGGTGGCGACATCCACCTGATGATTCGCCACCGACAGGGCATTGGTCTCGTGACTCGAGTTCAGGGTGCGTTTGAACGCGGTCGTGGCATCGACGCCGTTCTTGGCGAACACGTAATAGCCCGGCACCAGATAGCCCGACGTGGAATTGGGATCGCCGTTGCCAAACACCAGCTCCGAGGCGGAGGCCAGCATGTCATCGATGCTTTGCAGGTCACTGTCCTGATTGACGATCATCAGGCTCCAGTAGCCCGGCTGACCGCCTTCTGGCACGGTCTGGGCGAAGATCTCACCGCCGGCGCGATCCACGGCCTCCATGGCCGACTTGTTGCCGTACCAGGCAAGATCGATCTGATCGAAGCGCATGGCCTGGATCACCGCGGCATAGTCGGTGGCGAAGAACGGCTCGACCTCCATGCCGAGACTCTCCGACATGTCATCGAGAAACGGCTGCCACAGCGGCTGCTGATTGGTGCTGGACTCGGTGGAGATGATGCCGAACTTGAGGGTGTCGGCATCGGCAGCGGCAAGCTGGGCACCGGCGGCGAGGCCGAGTCCGGCGATCAACGGCAGGGTCAGGCGGCGAAAGGAAGCGAAAGCCATGGCAATGTCTCCGAGGGTCGGGATGGGATGATGCGAACAGGTGGCGGTTGGGGGTGCCTTCGGCGCCGCCGACGAGTCGTCAACGGCCGCGGTCGTGGGCAAGCCCGCAGGGTTAGGCCATGACCGGCGTCGTCGGGGCTCGGGCGGTGCTCCCCTGGCGACGGGGGGGCGTGGTCTCGGCGCTCAGGGCTTCGCCGGCACGCAGCTCGTCGAGGCCAGCATTCTCGTAAAGCGACTGCAGTCGCGCGTCGGTCAACTCACCGATGGCGCCATCGAAGTACAGCCGTCCATCCTTCAGGGCGATGGCGCGGTGGCAGTAGCGCCGAGCCACATCGACCTGATGCAGGGTAACGACCACGGTGCGGCCGTCTTCGGCGTGAATGCGGCTCAATATCTCCATGACTTCACGGGCACTGCGCGGATCCAGGGAGGCAATCGGCTCGTCGGCCAGGATCACCTCGGCGTCCTGCATCAGGGCGCGGGCGATGGCCACCCGCTGCATCTGACCGCCGGACAGGGTATTGGCGCGCTGATCGACCATTCCCTCGAGGCCGACACGAGCCAGACAAGCCCGCGCCCGCTGGCGCTCCTGCTCGGTGAAGCGGCCCAGCAGCGCCCGGGAGCGTGGCATGCTGCCAAGACGCCCCACCAGTACATTGGCCAACACGCTCAGGCGCCCCACCAGGTTGAACTGCTGGAAGATATAGCCGGTGCGGCACCGCTCGCCGCGACTGGCGCGACGCAGGCGACCGCCGGCCTGCACCTCACGCCCCATCAACTCGACGCGCCCACCCCGCCCGCGGCTGCCACAGGTCAGGCCAACCAGGTGGCGCAGCAGGGTGGACTTGCCGGAGCCCGATGGGCCGATCAGCGCGACCATCTCGCCCGGCGCAACGCGAAAACTCACATCATCAAGCACCCGGCGCTGGCCGAAGGACTTGTGCAACTGCTCGACGATGATGGTGGGAATGGACATGACGCCTCTCCTCTAGGAATGGCGCCAGTCTGGGGCAGCAATGTGAAGGGCAGTTGTCTAGACAATGTCAGTCTGGTGACATTTTCATGGGTCGCTAGAGCGCAATGCGAGGCCTGCAGGGAGATCCCAGCCACCTATCAACGACTTGGCAGCTTCTGACTTATTTTTGTCATCGAAATGCCGTCGAATCGTCATTTTCACCGCCAAATGTCGACACATCGCGGACAATCTTCAAACACCAGGCTCGGAAGGCCACTCCAGGCACACCACCACCGCTACTTGGGCGGTCTACCTCACACCGTGCCTCCTCCTCCGCGCGGCCCTTTCTGGCTCTCGGCACAGCCCAACTTGATAGGGTCATACGTATCTGAGCAAAATTTTCACGCACCGCCGATGCGTAACATAATGAAAATAAGTTGATCTTCCCTAAGCAGGTGTACCAACAACCAAGCACAACCACGCAATACGATATATTTTTATCTTCAAGTTTTCGCATAAACACCACTACACGAACGCTTTAGACCAGGCGCCCGTTAAAGCACCAATTTACGCAGACAAGTTCCAATTCAGCAAAGATATTGATGGATATTCCTACGCCAATTAAAGAATTTACCTACACGCAGAAGAGAGTTTTCCTGCGCACCACTCCGAGAATCCCCGCATAGTCCGCGCTGGCACAATCAGACACAAAGGTCTAAATTTGTGAATATCTATGCTTTTACGTGTACCGGCGAAAAACACACTTTAACCATAACTTAACTAGGACCCAGAGCATCAACGAGACACGCAGCTTGCATACAAGCCCCACACAAGATCAAAAACGAGGGAGAAACCATTATGGCGATTTTGAACACAAAACCGTTAGATAAGATGCTGGTGGCGCTAATAACCCTCATGGGGTCATCCACTTTCATGGCAACACATGCCAATGCAGAGGTCATCGTCCGCGGCGAAGAAGGTGCGCCACTCGCCGAAGTTCGCCCGGCACCCGCTTCAATTTATCCTGATGAATATATCATCGCGGCATCCCCGTCACCTTCAGAAATCAATCCGTCATTCCTTGGGCCTGTGCTGTTGCTGAAATCGGGCCATGTCAACCTCGAAACCGGCACTGTTGAACTGCCATTGCGGCGTGGTGAAGTAAACGGTCTACCAGCCTGGTCGGTCCTAACTGATGTCTCCGACCAATATCTAGCCGATCTTCATGGGATCAATTTCTCACCCAAAATGGGGTATAGCTTCACGGGCAAGGCAACACGCACCGCGACTATCAACAAAGACGGCGTATTTGTCTTCGCCGGTGGTACCGTTGATTTTACGCCCGAGCATAGCGTGACCCCGGGTGAGGCACCAAATTTCTTCCCCCCTGCCGCCGCCCAAGCCGGTGCCGTGGGTGATACCGATTACAGCCCGATGGTTCAGGTCGAAGGCATGTCGGCAATCTTCAACATGCCGATGGTATCGATGGCGTCCGAGGACGAATTGAACGCTATGTGCGACGGCGAGATGGACTATAGCAAGGTCCACGATAAGGTCGTCAACATTTGCCCCGAAAAGGGCACAGTAACGATGCAGCTGACGCTGGGTTATACGTTCGGAAAACCGATCATCTACTTGTCAACCGAATCCAATGATCCGGGGATTGCAGCGCTCGAAGGTGCTATCCATACCCCCGCATTGAATGACCTGCCCTTTGCGCTCGAAGATGCCTCGCCGGGGGAAACCGCAGAGCGCATCTATGCGATTGCCAATGGGCCTACAGGTATCGACAACCCGTTCCGGCAAGGCGTCAACAGCGCACTTTCGGACGCTGGTTCGCATGGTCCACTAAATGTTCTTGGTGGCATCAACACCATCAACCTCGACTATTCTCCAATGTGGCGATTGTTTCCAGCCAAATGGACGGATGCCGCTATCGAAGCGGGCTATCGTACCAAATTGACCAACGCATTTGATATCGAGAACGCCGCAGAAAAAGGCCTGCTCGTCAGCATCATTGACGATGGCCCCTTGAAACCGGCTGGCATCATCGTCAACTGCCCGACGGTTTATCGCATAAACTAACTGTAGAGTCTCGGATGTTCCATTGAACATCCGAGACCCTACAGCGAGAAGAAAACCAACAATTCCCGCTGATCCGTATAACCCTCGTCAATGGAGACCTGCCTCCTCTTGAAGAGTCACACCATCGGCCCGAACAGGCATCACTTACTGACGCGGAGGCGATAGGCGTATGAGATGCGCTAACGCGAACCTTCCGCGCCCGTCTGAACGGCTTTTAAAGGCGACCATCGCCATTGTTAATGGCCATTGGCGGCCATGGGCGAGCGCTTTTCAAGCTCGCCACACCGGCGCGCTCGCGGGAGACCAAGCCTTGCGCGAAGAGATTCCGATAGCCTGCCGCCATCTTCTCGATTGACAGCGTCAAAGAGCGCCACGATTCGACCTCGCCCACACTGGGACAAACACGCAGGATACTGGTGTGAATGGCACAAAATCGCGAGGAGACGGGATGCAGTGGCTATCGCTGGAGCCGGCAGTGCTGGAAGTAAAAGACCTCGGCGCCATGGCCGAGGCGGTGGAGCGGCTGCTGGGACTCAAGCGCCTGGTGACTACCCCGACAGGGGTGACCTTCGAGCTTGCCGCCAGCCACCGCGCCAGCGCCGGCAACCCGCCCCAGGTGATGATGCTGGTGGCGGGTGTTGGGCCCTATCCACCACGCACACTGAGTCTGGAGGTCGACAGCCGTGACTATGCGACGCTACGCCAGCGCTTGATAACCGCCGAGGAGCCTGGCAACGGCGTCACGAGCTGGGAAAGCGACAACAGCCTGTCCCCCGGCTGCGCCTGGCGGGTGATCTGGTGCCGGTTACCGGAGGGCCACCGGCTGCGTATCGCGGCCATCGATCCACGCCGCTGCGGCGTGGCAACGGCGCCAGACCGGCGCCCTTCCCAGCCGACCTAGGCGCCCCCGATACGAGCTCGACCACACCGGCTGGGCCAGCGGACGCCGCCCCGTCCCCACCAGCCATTGGTGCTGCCGACCCCGCCCACACGGGCAAATGCCGCAGCCTAGCTGTCGGTGGAGTCCTCGTCGTCATCGTTCAGCAAACGCTCGCGCCGCTCGTCCAGGAACTTGCGCCGGCGGTTGTTGCGATAACGCCGGACGATGGCCACCACCAGGGCGATGGTCAACATCAGGGCGAGCGTCAGGCCCTGCCAGGGCCTTGGCGACTCGAGTGTCGTCCCGAGCGCGAAAATGACGATGAAGCCGATGGCCTGGCTGGCGATGGCCAGGGCGCGAAGGGGGTCGAAGGCGGTGTTTTGCGCCATGCACAG
The DNA here is from genome assembly GCF_052645355.1 of Halomonas sp. V046. Lineage (NCBI taxonomy): Bacteria > Pseudomonadati > Pseudomonadota > Gammaproteobacteria > Oceanospirillales > Halomonadaceae > Halomonas > Halomonas sp. V046. The sequence continues at coordinate 81,528 of NZ_JBQXYF010000013.1, read as the reverse complement.
ATCCAATGCCGGGGAGTGAACGCTCGACACGGCGAGCGGCAGGATGACAGGCCTCGACGCTGCCAGTAGGCTTGCCGGGTAATCGCCACCAAGTGTACCCGGTCGCGCCCCGAGGGAAACCCCGACGGCGCCCTCAAGGAGTTCGTTCCCCGTGGATGCCATCGCCGTCGGCCCCGTGCTGATCAGTCTGCCCCGTCTGTATGCCGTCGTTGTCGCCCTGGTGCTGCTCGGTGCCAGCGCCTTCCTCCTCGGCCTGCCGCGCCACCGCCACGGACGCTGGTTCAATGGCCTGATGATCAGTTGGCTGATCGGCGCGCGCCTCGGCCACGTGATGATGAACTGGAGCGCCTATCAGGACGCGCCGCTGACCATCGTCAAGCTGTGGTTGCCGGGGTACAGCGGCGTCTGGGGCCTGGCCATCGCGACCGTCTGGACGCTGTGGAGCCTGCGTGACCGTATCGGCGCCATGCTTGGCGCCGTCGCCCTCACCCTGGTGGCGTCCCTGGCCTGGCTCGCCGTGGTCACGATGGCGCCGCTCGGCGCGTCACCGGCCCCCCGGGAAGTCCCCGCCTTGACCCTCGAAGACGTCGACGGCCAGCCGATCGATCTGGCCTCGCTCACCGGCAAGCCGCTGATCATCAATCTGTGGGCCACCTGGTGCCCGCCGTGTCGCCGCGAAATGCCGCTGCTGGCCGATATCGACGGTCGCGACGATGTCCGCGTGGTGGTCGCCAATCAGGGCGAAGACCTGATGAGCGTGGCTCGCTATCTGGACGCCGAGGGGCTCGATTTCACCTATCCCCTGCTCGACCCGAACCAGCAACTGTTGGCGGCGAGTCAATCGCCGGGCCTTCCGACCACCTTGCTATTCGATAGCGAAGGCAAGCTGCTCGAGCGCCATGTGGGCGAACTGACCCCGGCCCTGCTCAACGACTGGATCGAGCACTGAGCGGCACCGCTTCCAGGAGATAGCGTCGGAACATCGGTCCCCCGCGGCCGTGCCTCAACCGGGAGAGCCCCCCTCCCTCGCCTGGACGACTGGTTGAGTCGCGGATTCGATGCCACGCTCAGCACATACTGCAGGTGAACAGCGCTTGCAGTCTCAGGATCGAGGCCAACACCCCGGCCTCGATCCGCCCACCGTTCTCGCTACCCCTTTATCGTGTCGTGCCGCCGCCTTGGGTGGCCCAGCGGGGCGCCCGCGACGCGGACATTGGCATAACGTTCGCGATGACGTATGCAGCCACACGCCGTGCCGCAACCTGTGCGACATCGCGCCCACCGGCGGCGCGTCGATGGCGCTTAAGCCACGCTGAAGTTTGCTGTAAGATACCGCGCCCTGCTGTCGGTGGGCCGCATCTGCCCGCGACACGAACCGAATCGACGCATCTCCCGAGGCATCATGAGCGATTTTTCTCCCGGCCAGCGCTGGATCAGCGACGGCGAGGCCGAACTCGGCCTGGGCACCATCTTAAACTGCGACGCCCGCAGCGTGACCGTGCTCTTCGGCGCCAGCCAGGAAACCCGCACCTATAGCGCCCGCCAGGCGCCCCTGACCCGGGTCGCCTTCGCCAGCGGCGACCGGATTCAGGCCGCCGAGGGCTGGCAGATGACCGTCGACGACACCAAGGAAGTCGACGGCCTGATCATCTATATCGGCGAAGATGATGCCGGCGAGCTTTGCGAGCTACCCGAGGCACGCCTCTCCGACAGCATGCAGTTCAATCAGGCCCGCGACCGCCTGCTGACCGGCCAGGTCGACCGCAACGACTGGTTCGACCTGCGCTTTCGCACCCTGCACCATCACCACCGCATCGAGCAGAACCCGGCACTCGGCCTGGCCGGGCCACGCATCGACCTGATCCCGCACCAGCTGTACATCGCCGACGAGGTCGCCTCGCGCCAGGCGCCGCGCGTGCTGCTGGCCGATGAAGTGGGCCTTGGCAAGACCATCGAGGCCGGCTTGATCCTGCACCGGCTGCTGCTCACCGGCCGCGCCGAGCGGGCCCTGATTCTGGTGCCGGCAAGCCTCACTCACCAATGGCTGGTCGAGTTGCTGCGCCGCTTCTCGCTGTCGGTGACCCTGCTCGACGAACAGCAGAGCCAGGCCAACGGCGACAGCAACCCGTTCGAATCCGGCCAGCTGGTGCTGGCGAGCCAGGATTGGCTGTTCGCCAATCCCAGCCGCCAGGCCCAGGCACAAGCCTGCGAGTGGGACCTGTTGATCGTCGACGAGGCGCACCACCTGTCCTGGAGCGAGGACGACGTCGGGCCCGGCTACGCCTGCGTCGAGCGCCTGGCAGCCACCACCGCCGGCCTGCTGCTGCTGACCGCGACGCCGGAACAGATGGGGCTGGCGAGCCACTTCGCCCGCCTGCGTCTGCTCGACCCGGAGCGCTACGTCAGCCTCGAGACCTTCCGCGAGGAAGAGCAGGGCTATGTCGCCGTGGCCGAAGCCATCGACGCCCTCGAGACCGACGACGACAGCGACCTGGATGCCGCGGCTCGCGATGCTATCGGTGCCGTCGCCGACGACGGCGACAGCCAGGCCCTGCTGGCCACGCTGTCCAACGCCGAATACGGGGTCGAGCAACGCGCGGCGGCGAAGGCCCAGCTGCGCGAACAATTGCTGGACCGCCACGGCACCGGCCGGGTGATGTTCCGCAACAGCCGTCGCCACGTCGGTGGCTTTCCGGAGCGCCGCCTGCACACCACACGCCTCGAGCTGCCGTCCTCCTACCGCCGAGTGTTGCGCCGCCTGGAACGAGACGAGGACTACCTCGACGAGCTGTTGATCGAGACCGGCCTCGACCATCCCGAGGTCATGATCTATCTCGACGGCATGTACCAGGCGCTCAGCGACGACCCGCTCAACGCCGAGCCCTGGTGGCAGTTCGATCCGCGCGTGACCTGGTTGCTGGAACAGCTCACCGACATGGGCAGCGACAAGGTGCTGGTGATCGCTCACGACCGCGAAACGGCCCAGGGCGTTGCCGACGGCCTGCGCGTGCTGGGGGGCGTTCAGGCGCCGGTGTTCCACGAAGACCTGTCGCTGGTCGAGCGTGACCGTGCCGCCGCCGCCTTCGCCGATGATGAAGACGGCTGCCAGGTGCTGGTATGCTCGGAGATCGGCTCCGAAGGCCGCAACTTCCAGTTCTGCCGTCACCTGGTGATGTTCGATCTGCCACTCCACCCGGACCAGCTCGAGCAGCGTATCGGCCGCCTCGACCGCATCGGCCAGCGCCATGCCATCGAGATCCATGTGCCGGTCTTCGCAGACAGCCCCGGCGAGAAGCTGCTGCGCTGGTACGAGGAGGGCATGAGTGCCTTCGCCGCACCTCACGGCCTCGGCAACGAACTATTCGACGCCTTCGGCGATGACCTGGCCGAGAGCCTGCTCGATAACGACGCCCTCGACGAGATCATTGCCGAGACCCGGGCGCTGTTCGACGCCAAGCTGGTCGAGCGGGATGCCGGGCGCAATCGCCTGCTCGAGCTCAACGCCTGTCGCGGCGAGCGCGCCGACGACGTCATCGCCGCCGTGGCCGAGCTCGACGACGACCGCGCCCTGCCCCGCTACCTGGACCAGGCCCTGGACATCTTCGGCGTCGACAGCCGCGATCTTGGCAACGGCCTGACCCTGCTGCAGCCCGGCCAGCATATGCTCGACGGCCTGCCCGGACTGGTCAAAGGCGAAGAGGGTTTTACCGCCACCACCTCGCGCCAGCGGGCGCTCAGCCGCGACGACGTCCAGCGCCTGTCCTGGGAGCACCCGCTGCTGCGCGAAATGATGGGTCGCATCCTCGATGGGGCCATGGGCAACACCGCCCTTGCGCTGCTCAAGCATCCGGCCATTCCCGCCGGCCGCCTGATGGCAGAACTGGTGTTCCGCACCCACTGTCCCGCGCCGAAGCGCCTGCACTTGAATCGCTTCCTGCCACCCACCGCGGTGCGCGTGCTGCTCGACGAGTCCGGCGCCAATCTCACCGCCAAGGTCTCGTTCACGGGCCTCTCGAAGAACCTGATGAAGGTCAAGAAGGCGGTTGCCCGGGACCTGATCAAGAGCCGCCACGACCAGTTGCGTGAGCTGATCGAGCGCGCCGAGAACGAGGCCCAGTGTGAGCTGCCAAGCATCGTCGAGGCCGCCCAGACTCGCATGCGCAAGAACCTGGACGCCGAGCTGACACGCCTGGAGGCCCTGGCCAAGCGCAACCCCTCGGTGCGCGAGGATGAAATCGAGGCGCTGCGCCAGGAGCGCCACGCGTTGGATAGCGCCATCGAGGGCACGCAACTGCGCCTGGACGCGGTGCGCGTCATCGTCACCGTGGACGACGACAGCCGCTAAGGCCAAGAGGCCAGGCCGGTACGGCGCCATCGAGGGCCGCCTTACCCCAGATTCACCCTGGCCCCACCGCTCGCACCAGACAACACGATCGCCCCGCCGCTAATCCGGCGGGGCGATCGTGTTTTAACGCGCTAACCCGAGCCTGCCAGGAGACCATCGAGCCAAGCGCGCTTCAGCCAATCTCCTGGCCGAAGGTGACGAGATTACCGTCGGGATCGAGCACATGGAGTTCCGCCATGCCCCACGGGCGGTCTTGCACCGGCCCGAGGTCGGGCAGCGTCAAGGCGAACTCAGCGTGAAGTGCGCAGACATCCGTCACTCTCACGTAGCACGAGGTGTTGCGCGCTATCTCGGCATCGTCGCAGGCCCAGAAGTGGATCTCGACGTCACCGCGCACGGCCATCCCATAGCGATGATCCGCCAGGTGGCGGGTACTAAACCCCAGTTGTTTCTCGAAAAAGGCCAGACTGCGCGCCAGGTCGAGCGAGGCAAGCCGTGGAATAGCCTGGCCAAAGACCGCGCCAACCTCACTCGTAGCGGCGCTCACAGGATGGCATCCAATGCCTTGTCCAGGGTCGGGTAGCGGAAGCCGAAGCCCTGTTCGGTAAACCGAGCCGGTACCATGCGTGCGCCGGTCAGCAGCAGCCGCGACATCTCACCGAGCGCCGTCTCCAGCGCCAGCTTCGGCGCGGGGATGAGCGTCGGACGATGCAAATGACGGCCGAGTGCCTGGGTGAACTGAGCGTTGGTCACGGGGTCCGGGGCGCTGCCGTTGAACGGCCCCTCGAGGTCCTCGCGCTCGAGTAGCGTCATGATCATCTCGACCAGATCGTCGCGGTGCACCCAGGGCATGTATTGCTCGCCGCTGCCGAGGCGTCCGCCGAGCCCCATCTTGAAGGGCGGCAACATCCGCTTGAGCACGCCACCGCCCTCATCCAGCACCAGACCGATGCGCAGAATCGCCAGCCGGACGCCATGCTCCTTGACGCCCTGGGCGGACTCTTCCCAGCGCCGGCACAGGCGATGAACGAACTCGTCGTGGGGCTCGGTCTCCTCGGTCACCGGTGGGGCATCGACACCACCACCCTGATCCCCGTAGTAGCCCATGGCCGACCCGGACACCATGACACCGGGTACTTTCGCCGTCTGCGCCAACTGCTCGCACAGCAACGAAAGTTCTCGAGTCGCGCCGACCCGGGAGTCGATCAGCTTCTCCTTCTGGTCGTCGCTCCAGCGCTTGTCGGCGATCGGCTCACCGGCCAGATTGACCAGCGCTGCCGGCGGCTTGTCGACGAAATCGAGCGCACTGCCGCTGATGTCCACCGCCGCCGGCAGACGCTCTGCCGCCGCCTTGGGGTCCCGTGACACAACCTGTACTCGGTGCCCCGCTTCGATCAGTCGGCGGCACAACCGCTGGCCCACGAAACCGCTGCCCCCGGTAATCAATACTCGCATCTGGACTCTCCCGTATCCTTGGCTGGACGACCCGCCGGCCCCCGGTTCGTCCGAGTCGACTCCCTTGAGCCTGACGTGGGCTGGGAGCAGGCGCAGAGCACGGCGCCTTCTCACCTCACAGACTAGTCCCAGGACGCCACCGCGGTCGAACGCGAGGTTCAACCATAGTGTTATACAGAGCTTATACAACTTTGCTACGATAACAGCAAAAGCGGCTCTTGCGGCAGAACGCCCGGCGAGCGCCCGCCCCCCGCTCCGCCGTTGGCTCACGAGACGCTTTCCCGAATCGCTCGTGCGATGGGCAACGGTGCCCACGCCGAGACAACCGCACGGCGTCGCGATCGTCGCCGTGCCCAAGCCCCCTGCCACCGGAGAAGGCTGACCATGAGTTCCCTATCGCGTATCGCCATCATCGGCGCCGGTATTGCGGGCCTGGCCTGCGCGCGACGCCTGACCGAAGCGGGTCACCCCGCTACCCTCTTCGACAAGGGGCGAGGTCCGGGGGGAAGGATGTCCAGCCGGCGGCTCGGCGACCAGGCCATCGACCTCGGCGCTCAGCATTTCAGCGCCCGAGACGCCGAGTTCACGGCCGCGGTCGAGCGCTGGCACGAAGCGGGTGTCATCGCCCCTTGGCCAGGGTGCCTCTACGACGTCGGCGAGCAGGGCTGGCTCCGGGTCGCAGATCGGACGCTGCGCTACGTGGGTAGCCCCCGCATGAGTGCCCTGCCTCGTCACCTGGCCCAGGGGCTGGACGTACGCACAGAAACCCGCATCGCGGGGCTCGCAAGGCCTGCGGGCGACTGGCAATTGATCGACACCCACGGCCACCACCACGGCCCTTTCGAGCGGGTCGTCGTCACCGCGCCGGGGCCCCAGGCCGAGGCCTTGCTGGCCGAGCACAGTCAAGCGCTGGGCCAGGCCTGCCAGGGTGTCGAGATGCGCCCCTGCTGGGTCGCCTGGGCGCACTTCGAGGCGCCATTACAGCTACCGAATATCGCCACCGACTGGCCGGCCGCACGCTTCCCGAGCGGCCCCTTGCGCCTGGCAATTCGTCAGGCCACCAAGCCCGGACGATGGCATCAGGAAGAACGGTTGACGCTGACGGCCTTCGAGGACTGGAGCGAGGCGAACCTCGAACAACCGGCGGACGACGTCGCTCAGACCCTGCTGAGCGCCTTCGTCAATGCGCTACCGTCAGGCACCGACATCCCCCGCCTGATCGGCGGTGGCGCGCATCGCTGGCGCTACGCGACAGCGCGCCGCCCCCTGGCCCTGTGTGATGGCTACCTGGATCCAAGCGGACTGGCGCTCGCCGGCGATGGCTGCCGCGGGGGCAGAGTGGAAGACGCCTGGCTATCCGGCCACCGCCTCGCCGGGCGCCTGCTCGACGCCTACGCCATCGACGATGCCCAGGGCTGACCATGTCGAAAAAGCCCAGGGCTGACCATGTCGACAAAGCCCACGGCTGGCCGCGTCAACTCCACGACAGCCCTTTCCCTACGACAGCCCTTTCCCTTTACCCTTGGCGTTTGTGAGGAGCCTCCCATGTCCTATGCCCTTGTTCTGCTCGCCCACGGCTCCAGCGATCCCCGCTGGCGTGCCCCCTTCGAACGCTTCCGCGACGCCTTGGCACCGCGCCTGGGCACGCCGATTCGGCTGGCCTACATGGAACTGTGCGAACCGTCGCTGGAGACCACGGTGGCGGACCTCACCGCCGCCGGCACCCGTCGCATCGACGTACTACCGCTGTTCTTCGCCGCGGGGCGCCACCTGCGCAAGGACGTCCCGACACAGATTGAGGCGCTACGAGGCCTCCACGATGGCCTCGAGCTGTCGCTGCTGCCCCCGGTAGGCGAGCACCCCGCCTTCATCGAGGCGCTGGCCAGCGCCGTGGCCGACCAGGTCGGCGAATCGCTGCGCCCTTGAAACGCCGAACCTTGCCAAGACTGGCGGCAAGGGCAACCGCGGGCACCGATAACCGCCAGGGTCGGCGTGGCCAAGGCGGCGCCTCGCCCCGTCAGCCACGTCCTCGCTGCCACGCGAGCCTGGCTTCTGGCGTTCAATCAGCGTGAGTGAATACAACCAAAATGTTGTACACTCCACCAGCATCTGTACAAATTAACGTTCCGGCGTCTTCCCGGCGCCGCGTTCTTCGCACTAGACCTGTCTCGAGGCACCCATGAGCGATACGGCGCCCCAGCCCACCGATAGCCCCCTTTACCCCATTCGTGAGGTCTCTCGCCTCACCGGGGTCAATTCGGTGACACTACGCGCCTGGGAACGACGCTATGGCCTGATTCAGCCGCGCCGGACGCCCAAGGGCCACCGTCTCTACGCCCGCGAAGACATCGAGCGTGTCGAGCGCATCCTGCAGTGGCTCAATCGCGGGGTGCCGGTCAGCCAGGTCCGCGAGTTGCTCGAGCAGCCCGAGGCCGTCGATCCGACGCCGCCCGCGGCCGGTGATTGGGTCAGCCAACGCCGTCAGCTACTCAACGCCGTCGATGCCCTCGATCTTGAGCATCTCGAGGGGCTCTATCAGCAGGCCCTGGCGCTGTACCCGGTCGCGACCTGCCTCGGCGAACTGTGGCAACCGACGGTACGCGAACTCGAAGAGCGCTGGGACGACCAGCTCGGGGCCGGCCTTCAGCGCCGCTGCCTGGAATCCTTTCTGCGCACCCGCATCGGCATTCGCCTGTTCCACGCCAATCGCCAGGCCCGCGGCCCCAGCCTGATCATCGACACCCTGCCCGACGACAGCGGGCCGTTGTGGACGCTGATGGTGGCCCTGGCCGCCAGCGACAACGGCTACCGTGTTCATTTGATGGATGCCCCGCTACCGTTCAGCGACCTGCCACTGGCGCTGGAACGCCTCCGCGCCGCCGCCGTCATCCTGTGCAGCGGCAAGGCCGAGCGTTCCGATGTCATTCGCCGCCAGCTGCCGCGCCTTGCCGAGCAGCTGGAGGCACCACTGGCCCTATGCGGACCGGTGTCTCGCATTCGTGCCAGCGAGCTCGGCGACAGCGGCGTCGAACTGCTCGGTGACGACATCCCTCAGGCCATGGACCGTCTGCGCCCGCTCACCTAACTCCGCGCAGAACGCGCCATCCGACTTGGAGGCAACATGCCACTTACCCTGGTGTGGTTTCGCAGCGATCTGCGCGTCCAGGACAATACCGCCCTGCACCAAGCCGCCCGCCGGGGGCCGGTGGTCGCTGTCTTCCTGTCCAGCGTCGAGCAGTGGCGCGACCACGGCCACGGCGCCAACAAGATCGCCTTCTGGCACCGCGGCGTCGCCGCCCTCGGCGACGAACTGGCCAAGCTCAACATCCCCCTGCTGGTGCGCGAGGCGCCCCGCTTCGACGACGCGCCAGAGACGCTGCTGCGATTGGCTCGCGACCTCGGCGCCGAGACCCTGTGCTTCAATCGGGAGTACCCGCTCAACGAGTGGCGCCGCGACCAGGCGGTGACGGCGGCGGCCGACGCTCATGGCATGACGGTTCACGCCTACCGCGACGCGGTGGCCTTCAGCCCCGGGGAGCTCAAGACCGGCAAGGGCGACTTCTACGGGGTCTTCACGCCCTTCGCCAAGGCCTGGCACAAGGCCATCGACGGCGAACGCCTCGGCCTTCTGGATCCGCCCGCTCCGCAGGCCTCGCTCGACATTGGCTCGGACCCGATGCCCGCGCCTGGGGACATCGCTGCCGCCGCCGTCGAGCCGTCGCGTTGGCCCGCCGGCGAGCACGAGGCCGCCGAACGCCTGTCGCGCTTCCTGCGCCAGCGCGCCCGCCGCTATGCGGACCAGCGCGACTTCCCGGCCATCGCCGGCACCAGCGAGCTGTCGCCCTACCTCGCCCTCGGCATGTTGTCCTATCGCCAATGCCTGCAGGCCGTGATGACGTTGAACGACGGCCACCTGACCGACGGTGACGCCGGCCTGACCGCCTGGGTCAACGAACTGGTATGGCGCGAGTTCTACCAGCATGTCGTTGTCGGCTTTCCCCGGGTGTGTCGTCATCGCGCCTTCCAGCGCCACACCGAGGCCCTGGCCTGGCGCGACGCGCCGAACGACTTCGCCGCCTGGTGCGAGGGTCGCACGGGCTACCCGATCGTCGACGCCGCCATGCGCCAGCTGACCACCACCGGCTGGATGCACAATCGCCTGCGCATGGTGACCGCCATGTTCCTCTCCAAGCACTTGCTGATCGATTGGCGGCGGGGCGAGGCCTTCTTCCTCGAGCACCTTGTGGACGGTGAGTTCGCCGCCAATAACGGCGGCTGGCAATGGGCCGCGTCCACCGGCACCGACGCCGCCCCCTACTTTCGCATTTTCAACCCCACCACCCAGTCGACTCGCTTCGACCCCGACGGCGACTTCCTTGCCCAGTGGCTACCGGCACTGCGAGACCTGCCGGCCAGGCAACGCCATGCCCCCTCCTCCGACCTGCTCACCCGGGCCGCTTATCCCGCCCCCATTGTCGAGCACAAGACCGCCCGTGCCCGCGCCCTGGACGCCTTCAAGGCGCTATCGACATAGCGTCGACCACGGCGCTATCGACATGGCACCAACCAAGGCGCTATCGACATAGCGTCGACCACGGCGCTATCGACATGGCGTCGACCAAGGCGCTATCGACATGGCACCAACCAAGGCGCTATCGACATGGCGTCGACCAAGGCGCTATCGACATGGCGCTAACCACGGCGCTATCGACATAGCACCGACCACGGCGCTATCCGACATGGCGTCGACCAAGGCGCTATCGACATGGCGCTGACCACGGCGCTATCGACATGGCGCTGACACCGCCTCGACCGACTGGAGCCTTCGATGTCCCAAGACCCCGCGTTGGCGGCCTTCTGCCGCACATTCAATTTTCTAGACAAAACATGTACAGAAAAGCTGTACGAGTTATATACTGACGACATAGCGTTCACCGACCCGGTTCATCACGTGGAAGGCGTAGAAGCGCTATTGACGTACTTCAACGAGTTGTACAACAACGTCGATTCGTGCCAGTTCGAGTTCCCGCATGCACAGCGACAAGGTTCTACAGCCTTCGCCGTATGGACCATGACCTTGCGCCACCCTCGGCTCGACCGAGGCGCCCCGATTCGCGTCGATGGCTGCTCGCACCTGATCTTCAGCGAGACACAACCCGACAAGGTCTGTGTCCACCGCGACTACTTCGACGCTGGCGCCATGCTCTACGAGCGATTGCCGCTGCTGGGCACGGTGATTCGTCGGATCAAGCGCCACGTCGCCGCCTGATCGCATCCAATCGTCGAGCCGCGACGTACCCACTACCAATGCCCCCGTCGCCCACCGGTGGCTAGCCGAATGCTCGACCCGACACTCCGCCGCCAGCAGGAGGCTCTTGCCCATGGCCCGCCACAAGCCGCATCCGACGACCGCCACCAAGGGGTCACACCGCATCTGGCTCACCGGCGCCACGTCTGGCATCGGGGCCGCCCTGGCTCGCCGCCTGCTGGCCGAGGGCCACAGGGTCGCTCTCAGCGGGCGACGCGAGGAGGCCTTGAGGGCCGTCGCCGGGGAGGCCGACCATGCCCTGCTGGTGCCGGTGGATGTGACCCGCCGCGAGGCCATGGCGGAGGCGGCGCAGCGTATCGACACCGCGTTCGACGGTCTCGACATGGCCATCCTCAATGCTGGTACCTGCGAGTACCTGGAAGGCGGCAGGGTCGATGCGCCGCTGGTCGAGCGCGTATTCGCTGCCAACCTGTTCGGTGCGGTCAACGGCATCGAGGCTGCCCTGCCGCTGCTGCACCGCGCCCGCGAGCAGGGCTCGCGCCCGCTGCTGGCCGCCACCTCCAGCGCTTCGGCATTCTTCGCCATGCCCCGTGCAGAGGCCTACGGCGCGTCCAAGGCCGCGCTCAGCTACTTCATGGAATCCTTGCGTCTGGACCTGGCCCACCAGGGCATCGACGTCAGCGTCATCCACCCGGGCTTCGTCAAGACGCCCCTGACCGAGCGCAATGACTTTCCCATGCCCATGGCCGTAAGCGCCGAGAAAGCCGCCACCCTCATCATCGAAGGCCTGGCGGCGAGGCGGCGCGACATCCACTTCCCGCGCCGCCTTACGTGGTCGATCAAGCTGCTGGGGGCGCTCCCGCTCAGCGCGCGCATCGCCATCGGCAAGCGCCTCGTTCGGCGTGACGACAGCGCGGATCGCGATACCCCGGAGTCCCGCCAATGACCCGTCCATCAACGCCGGTGCCAGCACAGCGCGTCGCCGTGATAGGAGGCGGCATCAGCGGCATGACGGCCGCGCGCTACCTCTGTGCCCGCCACCGGGTCACGCTGTTCGAGGCCGGTCCACGGCTCGGCGGGCATACCGCCACCGTCGATGTGCATCTCGATGGGCGAGACTACGCCATCGACACCGGTTTCATCGTCTTCAACGATCGTACCTACCCGCACTTTCAGCGCCTGCTCGATCGCCTGGGCGTGGCCTACCAGCCCACCGAGATGAGCTTTTCGGTGCACGAGACCGCTCGCGACTTCGAGTACAACGGTCACACCCTGGCCTCGCTGTTTGCCCAACGCCGCAACCTGCTGCGACCGAGCTTCTACCGCCTGCTGCGCGATATCCTGCGCTTCAACCGTCGCGCCATCGCCGACCTGGAGCAGGACCGCCTGATGCCGCAGCAGTCTCTCGGTGAGTACCTCGCCAAGGCCGGCTTCGGTCACGATTTCCAACGCCATTACCTGCTGCCCATGGGCGCCGCTATCTGGTCGGCGAGCCTGGCCGAGATACAGGCCTTCCCGGCGCTGCTGTTTCTGCGCTTCTTTCACCACCATGGCCTGCTCGCGGTCACCCACCGCCCCCAATGGTTCACCCTGGTGGGCGGCTCGCGGTCGTACATCCCCGCCCTCATCGCCCCCTATGCCGATGCCATTCGCCTGGCGACCCCGGTACGCGGAGTGCGCCGCCGGGAAGATGGCGTCGAGATACTCACCGACCACGGCATGGAGACCTTCGACCAAGTCGTGCTGGCGACCCACGCCGATCAATCCCTGGCCCTGCTCGAAGACGCCAGTCGCGATGAACAGCAAGTGCTGTCGGCGCTGCCCTACGCCGACAATGAGGTCGTCCTGCATACCGATAGCACGCTGCTGCCTCGCCGCCAGCGCGCCTGGGCCAGTTGGAACTACCGTCTCGACGGTCGTGACGGAGCCGAACGTGTCAGCGTGACCTACGCCATGAACGTACTCCAGCGCATCGACAGTCCCCATGTGTTCTGCGTAACGCTCAATGACGGTGCCAGCATCGAACCCGCCAAGGTATTGGCACGCTTTCGTTATGCACACCCGCAGTTCAGCCTAGCCGGCCAGGCCGCCCAGGAGCGCCACGCCGCCATTTCCGGCGCCTCAGGCAGGACCCATTTCTGCGGTGCCTACTGGCGCCATGGGTTCCATGAAGACGGCGTATGGAGTGCGCTGAGGGTGGCCGAGGCACTCGGCTGCCAGGAGGACGATCACCTGCATCTGGCGAGGGCCACGGAGGTCCAGACGTGAACCAGGACCGGCACACGAGCTTGCATCAGGGCATGAGCGCCGCCTGCGACGACGCCGGGGGTCAGCCGCGGTCTCGCATCTACCGCGGCACCCTGAGCCACCGCCGCTTCAGCCCTCGCGACCACCGCTTCACGGTGGCGCTGTGGATGGCCTGGCTGGACCTGGCCGAGCTGCCGACGCTGTTCGATCGCGTACCGGGATTCAGCGCGCGTGGCGCAGCACTGGCACGGTTCCGTCGCGAGGACTACCTGGCGCCGACCGATCTCGATCTGTCGGCGGCCGCCAGGAGCGAGGTCCGCAACCAACTGGGCGAGGCTCCGGCGGGGCGGGTCTGCCTGCTGACCCAGCTACGCACGCTGGGGCTGGGGTTCAATCCCATTTCCCTCTACTACCTCTACCATCCGCCAGGGCAAGATGGCACCGAGCATCTCGGTGCGGTCCTCGGCGAGGTGACCAACACTCCCTGGGGAGAGCGAACCTGCTATGCCACGGCGGTGACGAGGGAGCGCCGCCGGCACACGGCTAGCTTCGCCAAGGCCATGCATGTGTCACCGTTCATGGCCATGGACATGACCTATCGCTGGGCCTTCAACAGCCCCGGCGATCGGCTGCTGATGCGAATGGAAAACTGGCAGGACGACAAACGCCTTTTCGACGCCACCCTGACACTCACCGGTCGGCCCGCCACGCGACGCGTGCTGCTCACCACCCTGGCGCGTCAGCCCTGGATGGCCGCCAAGACCCTGGCCGGGATTCACTGGCAGGCGCTGCGCCTGTGGCGCAAACGCGTGCCCATCATCCGGCACTCCGCCCCCCGGGGCACTCCTCGCGACAACGCCAGTCGCCACGTTTCACCACCCGCCCCAGCCCCGGAGGAGACCCCATCGTGAATACGCTCAGGAGCGTTCCCAACAAGCGGGTGCCCCCCGAACAAGGTCGCCTGACGCGATGGCTGAAGCCGCGCCTTCTCGCTCAACTCGGGCGCCTGGAACACGGCGAAATCACCCTGATCGACGGCCACGAGCGACATCTCCTGGGGGCGGGCGGCGTGCTCCGCGTGACCCTGGTGATTCGCCACCCCCAGGCCTGGAAGCGCATGGCGCTCGGCGGCACGGTGGGCGCCGCCGAATCCTACATGGATGGCGACTGGGACGCCGACGACCTGGTCGCGCTGGTGCGCCTGTTCGCTGCCAACCTCGAGCGGGTCAACGCAGAAATGGAAGGCGGGCTTGCGAGCCTCGGGCGTTGGCTGCTGGCAGCGGTACACCGCCGTCAGCGCAACAGTCTCAGCGGCTCGAGACGCCACATCGCGGCCCACTACGATATCGGCAATGATCTGTTCGAGACCTTCCTCGATCGTCGCCACTGGATGTACTCCAGCGCGGTGTTTCCATCGCCTGACGCCTCCTTGGAGGAGGCGTCGACTCACAAGCTCGATGTGATGCTCGACAAGCTCGACGTGCGTGCCGAGCACCACCTGCTGGAGATCGGTACCGGTTGGGGTGGGCTCGCCATTCATGCCGCCAAGACACGTGGCTGTCGAGTGACCACGACGACGATTTCCGAAGCTCAGTACGCCCACACCGCCCGGCTCATCATCGCCGAAGGGCTCCAGGACCGCATCACGCTGCTCAAGCAGGACTACCGTGAGCTGGTGGGCCGCTACGACCGCCTGATCTCGGTAGAGATGATCGAGGCCGTTGGCCATCAGTACCTGCCGACCTACCTGGCCACCCTCGACCGCCTGCTCAACGCCGGCGGCCAGGCCATGCTTCAAGCGATCACGGTGCGCGACCAGCGCTACGAATCGGCACGCAAGGAAATGGACTTCATCAAGCGCTACATCTTCCCTGGCGGCTTCCTGCCTTCGCCCACCGCCATTCTCCAGGGACTGACGCGTCACACCTCGCTAAACCTGCTGGCACTCGACGACATCGGCCCTCACTATGCACGCACCCTGCGTGAGTGGCGCCACCGCTTCGAGGCCAATCTGGACCGGGTCGCACGACTGGGCTATGACGAGCGCTTCATTCGCATGTGGCGCTACTACCTGAGCTATTGTGAAGGCGGCTTTCTGGAGCGCAGCATCAGCACCTGCCACCTGCTGCTGGCCAAGCCCGGGGCACGCCCGGCGCCGCTGATCGGCCAGCCGTGAGCGCGGCGCGATGACGGCACCGCCTGTGCGCTGGCACCGCGCGACACTGAATGTCGTCGCCTTCCAGCTCGGCTGGTTCGCCTGCGTGCTGGGCGGTGGTGTGATCGGCACCGCCGCCGCGGGCGCCATCCTCACTTGGCATCTGAGGGTGATGGCCCGCCCCGGAGAGTGGCGCTGGCTGGTCGGTTTCGCGGCACTGGGCTTCGCCGTGGAGGGCGGCCTGGCCCTGGCCGGCGGCTATCGTTTCGCCCCGGACACGCTCAGTGTGGGCCCGCTGGCCCTGTGGTTGTGGTGGCTGTGGCCTCTGTTTGCCACCCTGCTCATGCACTCGCTGAACTGGCTGTGGTATCGCCCATGGCTCGCCGCACTGGGCGGTGCCGTCAGCGCTCCGCTGTCCTACGTCGGCGGTGCCACCCTCGCCGGCGTCGAACTGGCACCCTGGCTGCTGCCGGTCCAGGCCACGTTCTGGGCATTGCTGTGCCGAGCACTGTGTCTACGCCTTGCACCACCACGCTGAGACGGCACCGGCCATGCTCAGACGCCCACCCAGGCTCAGGCAAGCGCTTCGCTCTTGGCCGCAGGGCGCCGCTCCGTCACGGCGCCGGAAGTGACCATGTCCACGCGCCATTGCGCCTCCAGCTCCGCCGCCGGTATCGGTCGGGCATAGAAGTACCCTTGCACGATGTCGCAACCCGCCTCGCGCAAGTAATCACGCTGCACGGCCGTTTCCACGCCTTCTGCGACCACATCGAGGCCGAGGCCACGCGCCATGGACATCACCGCCGTCACGATCGCCGCATCGGCCTTGTCACCGGGCAGGGCGCGTATGAAGGCGCGATCGAGCTTCAACTTGTCCAGCGGCAAGTGCTTGAGATAGCCCAGCGACGAATAACCGGTGCCGAAGTCATCGATGGCAATCTGGTGTCCCTGGCCGCGAATGCGCTGCAGCCGTGGCACGATGTCGCCGGCCCGATCATCCAGCAGCACGGATTCGGTAAGCTCGAGCCCCAGCAGCCTGGCCGGCACATCATGGCGCTTGAGCGAGGTGGTGAGGGTCTGTTCCAGGTCGCCCTGAAACAGCTGCATGGCCGAAATATTGATCCACACCGGGATCTCGGGCATACCACGCCCACGCCAGTGGGCGAGCTGCGCCAAGGCCTGATTGATGACCCAGTCGCCGAGCGCCGCCATCAATCCGTGACGCTCGGCCAGACCGATGAAGTCACCGGGCGGAATCATGCCTTCCCTGGGATGGCGCCAGCGTAGCAACGCCTCGAGGCCGATCACGCCATCGTCACTGAGACGGTGCTGGGCCTGATAGAACAACTCCAGCTGATCGCCACTGGCGAGCGCCGCACGCAGGTCATTGAGCAACACAAGCCCAGGGCCATCGCCGACATCCAGTGCCGGCCTGAAGCGCAGGCACTGGTTGCCCCCCTGGCGACGAGCGGCGAACAGTGCCGATTCCAGGCGCTGGAACAAGGCACCATCGCTGTCGCCATCCTCGGGGGCACGACAGCTGCCGATGGTCATGCCGAGACGCAGCGTCGCCCCATCGATCTCGAAGGGCTTGGCCAGGTGCTCCTGGAGTCCCGTCACCCAACGATCATGGTCATCATAGGTGGTGGTGCGCAGCACCATGAACTCGTCGCCCCCCAGGCGCCCTACCACGCCTCCCGCCACGTGCCCCGCCAGGCGTTTGCCGAAGCGCGCCAGCAGGCGATCTCCGGCATCGACCCCGAGGCCGTCGTTGACGTCCTTGAAGGCGTCAATATCGATCAACGCCAGGTCCAGACTTTCCCCGGCGCGTAAATGACGCAGTCGCGTGGCCAGCAGTTCGTGCAGACGGCGCCGATTGGGCAGCCCCGTCAACGGGTCCTCCAGACCGATCCGCCGCAGGTCATGCTCACGGGCCTTGCGCAACGAAATATCGGTGAAGACTCCGACATGGTGCAGTATCTCGCCGCGCTTCCCGGTCACCGCCTTCAGGGACAGCCATTCGGGAAACTCGTCGCCGTTCTTGCGTCGTTGCCATAGCTCACCCTCCCAGCGTCCGCTCGAGGTCAGGGTATGCCAGAAGCGCTCGAAAAAGGCACCGTCATGGCGCACCGCCGCGAGGCTCACCGCACTGACACCGGTGACTTCATCGGCCGCGTAGCCGGTAATCGCAGTGAAGGAGGGGTTGACCCACTGGATACGGTATTGGGCATCGGTGATCATCACCGCTTCACCGCCTAGCAGGATCGCCTGCTGGGCCAGACGGGTGCGCTCGTTGGCCTGGTGCCACAGGCGCCAGGCATCGAGCAGGCCGACCCCCACCAGGCCCGTGGCCGCCAGGCGCAACCACACGCTCGGCAGCCAGACGCTGGCGGACAGGGCCACAAGGCCGATCCAGATGAGCGGCCGGTTAAGAGAAAGACTGGGCCACATGAGGGGCGGGTCTCCAGTATTGGGACAGGGCGGTGGGGCCGAAACCCCCACTCGCTCGCTATCGGCCGAGACGGCAAAAACTGTAATGGCATCGCCCACCAGAGGTACCCCGCCACGCCAGCCTTGGCGATGGCGTGCATTCAGACAGCGTGAACAGTAGACTAGGCAAGGCCGCGTTGCGGCACGGAGCCGTGCGCGGCCTACAACATTTCGACTCTCGGAACGATCCAGTGACCAAGCAACACTCTTTTGATCGCGATGAACTGCTGGCGTGCAGCCGCGGTGAGCTGTTCGGCCCGGGCAATGCCCAGCTGCCGGCCCCCAACATGCTGATGCTCGACCGCATCGCGCACATCCATGAAGAGGGTGGCGAGTACGGTAAGGGCGAGCTGATCGCCGAGCTCGATATCAGCCCCGACCTGTGGTTCTTCGACTGCCACTTCCCGGGCGACCCGGTCATGCCCGGCTGCCTCGGTCTCGATGCCATGTGGCAGCTGGTTGGCTTCTATCTGGGCTGGCTCGGCCACCCGGGTCGCGGACGTGCGCTCGGCTGTGGCGAAGTCAAGTTCAGCGGCCAGATCATGCCCGACGCCAAGAAGGTGACGTACCGCATCAACATCAAGCGGATCATCACCCGTCGACTGATTCTGGGCATGGCGGATGGCACCGTCTCCGTCGATGGCCGCGATATCTATCAGGCCAACGATCTGCGTGTCGGCCTGTTCACCTCCACCGCGAATTTCTGATCAGGAGGCTTCCATGCGACGAGTGGTAGTCACCGGCCTGGGTATCGTGTCTTGCCTCGGCAACGACCGACAGCAGGTCCTCGAGGCGCTCCAGAGCGGTCGCTCCGGCATTCGCCACAAGGAAGAGTACGCCGAGCACGGCTTCCGTAGCCATGTGGCCGGCGTAGTCGATATCGACCTGGACACCCTGGTGGATCGCAAGCTGCGCCGCTTCATGGGCGATGCCGCGGCCTACGCCTACGTTTCCATGGCCCAGGCCATCGACGATGCAGGCCTCTCCCCGGAGCAGGTCTCCAACGAGCGTACCGGCCTGATCGCCGGCTCCGGCGGCGCGTCGAGCGCCAACCAGGTCGAAGCCGCCGACATCCTGCGCGACAAGGGGCTGCGTCGGGTTGGCCCCTACCGGGTCACCCGCACCATGGGCAGCACCGTGTCTGCCTGCCTGGCCACTCCGTTCAAGATCAAGGGCGTCAACTACTCGATCTCCTCGGCCTGCGCCACCTCGGCCCACTGTATCGGCAACGCCATGGAGCAGATCCAGCTCGGCAAGCAGGACGTGGTCTTCGCCGGCGGCGGCGAGGAAGAGCACTGGACGCTCTCGTGTCTGTTCGACGCCATGGGCGCCCTGTCCACCAGCTACAACGATGCACCGGAAACGGCGTCACGCCCCTATGACAAGTCCCGCGACGGCTTCGTCATTGCCGGTGGCGGCGGCATGCTGGTGCTCGAGGAGCTGGAGCACGCCAAGGCGCGCGGTGCCAAGATCTATGCCGAAGTGGTTGGCTACGGCGCCACGTCGGATGGCAAGGACATGGTTGCGCCCTCGGGTGAAGGCGCGGTGCGCTGCATGCGCCAGGCCATGGCCAGCGTCGACGGCGATATCGACTACATCAACACCCACGGCACCTCGACGCCGGTGGGCGATGTTGCCGAGCTCAAGGCCATCCGCGAGGTGTTCGGCAACACCACGCCGGCGATGAGCTCGACCAAGTCGTTGACCGGTCACTCGCTGGGCGCCACCGGCGTGCAGGAAGCGATCTACTCGCTGCTGATGATGGAGCACGACTTCATCGCCGCCTCGGCCAACGTCTCCGACCTCGACGACCAGGCCGACGGGTTCGATATCGTCACCAGCCGTCGCGATGACGTGAAGCTCGAGCGCGTGCTGTCCAACAGCTTCGGCTTCGGCGGCACCAACGCTTGCCTCGTGCTGCAGCGCTACGCCGACTGAGCGGGGCTCTGGCTAGCACCGGACTCAAGCAGGGCAGCGCTTGCCCTGCTTGAGTCCGGTGGCGGCCCGCTTGAAATGAAGGCCGCTCGGGATGGGTGGCCGAGCCCGCTTGCCGAGCCCGCTTGCCGAAACAGCCCAGCCAGGCCGTCGAGACGCGGACTCTGACCGGCAGGCCGGCACGACTGCAGTAATCAGAAACGGCGCCCCCCGGGGCGCCGTTTCTGATTTGCTGCCTGGTTGCTGCGACCTGGATCGATCGCCACTTTCCACTGTCTCTCTACCTCTTCTCTCTACCGTCGCTCCACCGCCTCTCTCCACCGCCTCTCTCTACCGCCACTGTCCCCGCGCCGAAAGTAGCACGAGCGTGCTCAGCCGACCGGGGTTTCGACACGCTTGGCGTTATCCCGCGGCGGCGCCTCGGCAGGACGCGGCACCGTAGAGATCTCCTGCAGCCGCGCCTCGATCCAGGCTTCGGTCTCAGCCAACACCTCTTCCGGCGTGCGCCCCGCGGTGGGAATGGGGTCACCCACCACCAGCGAGATACGCCCCGGCCGCTTGACCCAATGCCTGCCCGGCCAGCACTCACCGGCGTTATGGGCCACCGGTATTACCGGCACACCGGCGCGGCAGGCGATCACGGTGCCGCTCTTGTTGTAGCGGCGACGCTTGCCGGGCTCCACCCGGGTCCCCTCAGGAAAGATCAGTACCGACAGGCCTTCCTTGAGACGCACACCGCCCTGGGTCAGCACTTGTCGCATCGCCCGAGAAGGCCGTGAGCGGTCCAGCGCGATGGGGTGCAGCAGGCGCAGCGCCCAACCGAAGATGGGGAAGTTCAACAGCTCTTTCTTCAGTACCGTGCACACCGGTGGTTTGACCAGCTGCAGGTAGACCGTTTCCCATTCGCTCTGGTGATTGGAGAGGATGACCGCGGGTCCCTCGGGCAAGCGATCGAGCCCGCTGAACTCATAGCGCACGCCACAGGCAAGGCGAAACCAGGCAATGATGAAATGGTTATAGAGATTCAACAGCCGGTAGCGGGAGCGCAACGGCAAGAAAGGGGAAGGCGGCAAGAACAGCACGCCGCACACCAGCATGGCGGCAAAATAGCCGATGTAGAAGATGACGCTACGCACCAGGTTCATGCCGTGGCCTCCCCGTCGTCTGTCTCGACCCGGCCTTTGGCGTCGCGCTGCGCTCTGATGTCGGCTTGCGCCTGGTCGTCGTCACGGGAAAGGCACCAGGCGTCCAGCATCCGCCCGACCTCCAGGCGCCAAGGCTTCTGGTGCACACCGAACACATCCAGCACGCGCCGGCAGTTGAGCACCCGGCGCAGCGGCTGGTCGTGGTGGTGCCTTAACGCCTTGACCTCACCGAGGGCAACGCTCTCCCCGCGCCCCTCGAGACGGGTACCGAGTTGGGTGCGCACCATACACACGAAGGTGTAGGCGCTGACCGGCTCCACACCGGCCAGATGATAGCTGCCCCAGGCATTGGCACCGCAGGCCTGCTGCTGCAGCATGCCAATCAAGGCCATGGCCACCGAGTCGGCCGAGGTCGGGCACAGGATGACATCCGACTCGGCCCTGACGGACCCGCCATCCACTAACGTATCGAGCAGCTCGCCGAGCCAGGCATGGCTGCCTTCCAGCGCGAAGAGCGGCCCCAGGCGCACGATGAGGTGCTCCGGGCACTCGGCACGAATCCGGTCGCCGGTCACGACCAGACGACGCAGCCCTTCATCCCGCGGGGCAGGAATCACGTGCTCGTCGATGGGCGTCTCGTGGCCATCCTCGTAGAGCTGATCACACACGCACCACACCAACGGTACCCCGGCCTCACGACAGGCTTCCATGCAGGCTTCGACCGCCTCGGCATGCCACACCACCGCGGCGGGCGGGACGCTGAACGGGCGCGACAGCGGGGGAACGATCAAGGCATCCGGTGAAAGCTCCTTGAGTGTCTCGGCGTCCACGCGGATATCGGGTTCGATCATCAACTGCGTATCGCTGCGCCGGTTGCTCTCGCGCGCCAGCGCCAGCGACAGGCAATGCCCTGCATCCAGAATCAGCAGCTTCACGACGACTCCTCGTCCTTGCAGGGGCTGGCCAGCACGGGTCCTGGCCGAGCGCCCCGGGGCGTTACGGCGAGCGCCCCTCTCAGGAGGCGCCAAAGGGCCATATTCTACACCAAGGAGGGTCGATCAGCGCCCCTCTCGAACGCGGCAACGGACACGGGTCATCGCGCGACGAATGCCGCACCGCCCTCGTCCATCGAATGACGCCGGACCGCGCGGCGAGGCTCACCTTCTTCGTCGCCCTTGTCAGCGCCGCGGCTCGCCCTGCCGACCGCGCCACGCGCTCATGCGCGGACGTATCGACATGCCGAGCGCGGCGACAACGATGACCAGAGCAAGCCCCAGAAAGCTCGCACTGATGGGGCTTGCCACGAAGGTTCCCCAGTCACCGCGCGCCAGCAGCATGGCCCGACGGAAGTTCTCCTCAAGCATCGGGCTCAGGATGAAGCCGAGGATCAAGGGCGCGGGCGGGAAGCCCAGACGAATCAGCCCATACCCCACCACGCCGAAGAACATGGCCAGGAAGATGTCGAACGTGGAGCTATTGATGCTGTAAACACCGATACAGATCAGCGTCAGTATCGCCGGATAGAGGACCGCGTAGGGGATCTGCAGGAGGCGCGTCCACAGCCCGATCAAGGGAATGTTCAGCACCAGCAGCATGGCATTGCCGATCAGAAAGCTGACCACCAGCCCCCAGAACAGGTCGGGGTGTTCGCTGATCAATCCCGGCCCGGGATTGATGCCGTGGATCATCAGGGCGCCGAGCATCACCGCCATTACGGCGTCGCCCGGAACCCCCAGCGTCAGGGTGGGAATGAAGGCCGCCTGGGCGGTCGCATTGTTGGCCGACTCCGGCGCGGTCAGCCCCTCCATGGCGCCATGGCCGAAGCGCTCGGGCGTCTTGCTCAAGCGGCGCTCGACGGCGTAGGCCAGAAACGACGCCATGGCCGCCCCGGCGCCCGGCAGAATGCCACACCCGGCACCGATACCGGTGCCCCGGGCCATCGAACGCCAGGAGCGCGCCAGATCCTCGCGATCAGGCAGCATGCTCTTCAAACCGAAGGCCTGGGGCTTGCCGCTGCGCGCCTGGTGGGCGGTGGCCATGACCTCCGACACCCCAAACAGCCCCATCGCTACGGCGACAATATTGAGCCCGTCGGCAATAAACGGGAGATCGAAGGTGAACCGAAACTGGCCGGAGGTCACATCCTGCCCGACGATCCCCAGAAACAACCCCAGCACCACCATCGACAGCGAACGAAAGAAGGTGCCGCCACCGATCGCCGCTGCGCCCAGCAGCGCCAGGATCATCAACGAGAAGTACTCGGACGCACCGAACTCCAGGGCAAAGGAGGCCAGTACGGGGGCGAAGCCGCCGACCAGCAGGATGCCGAAGAAACTCCCGACGAAAGACGCGATAGCCGTCATGAACAGCGCAACACCGGCTCGCCCCTGCTGCGCCATGGGATAGCCCTCCAGCGCGGTGACTGCGGCGGCGGGCGTCCCCGGCAGGTTGAGGAGAATGGACGCCGTCGAACCGCCATACTGTCCGCCGTAGTAGATGCCGGCCAGCATGATGATGGCTTCTGTCTGCGGAATGTAGAACGTGATCGGCAGCAGCATGGCGATCGCCGGTAGCGGCCCAACGCCCGGCAGCACGCCGACGACCATGCCGAGCGTCACCCCGATGAAGCAGTACATCAGGGCGCTCCAGGTGAAGGCGATCGTCGCGCCTTCGGCAAGATTCGCGAGCAACTCCATGACCTAGCCCCCCACCAGCGTAAACGGCAACCCCAGCCCTACCACGAAGATCAGCACCACCAGCACGGGCACGCCAAGGCAGAGCCCAACCAGACGACGCAGGCGAAAGGACGGCGCCGCCAGCGAGCTGACGATGACCAGCGCCAGGCAGGCGGGAATCAGCCCGGCGGGCTCGAGCAAGGCGCCGAAGAGAACGATCGATAGCGGCACCAGCACCGCGGAGCGCAGCCTGCCGAAATCGATGCGCCGCCGGGATCCACTGACGGGGCCAGAGTCGTCGTCGACGCCAGACCGGCAGCCGGTGGCGAGAATACCGACCCCGAGCAGCACCAGGGCCACGCCCAGCAGCATGGGATAGTAGCCGGCGCCCATCTGACTGGCGCTGCCCAGCCGGTAGCTGGCGGCCTCCCAGCTCACCAGCAGGCCGATCGTGACCATCATCAGCCCCGAGACCAGATCCTTGGCACTCAGACGAAAGACATTGAACACACGCATCAGGACCTCCTCACCAGGAGCCAACCGCCACCGAGGGATCGGCCTTGGGCAGTTCGGGATAGTGAAGGCCACGCTGGCCCGACAGCTGCCGGTTATCGTGGCGCTCAGGCAACGGCGCTTCGACCCCAACCAGGCGCCCCCCATCGATCCACTCGAGGTCGCTGCCATACAGGCGGGCACGCAACTCGTCTTTCAATGCCGCCACCACCGCTTCAAGGCCCACATCCGCGATCCGGTCGACGCGTTCCTGCGGGTCCTGCTCGAGGTCGAACAACTGAAAGTGATTGCCCGCGGGGTACCAGATCAACTTGTAGCGGGCATCTCGGACCATGCGACTGGCACGAACGCCGGTCAGGGACTCGCCATAGAAGATGCTTCTGCGCCTATCACCGACCACGCTGAGCCCATCGATGCCCTCGGGCACAGGCAGGCCAGCCAGGTCCAGCAGGCTGGGCATCAGGTCCTGCAGGCCCATCAAGCGCCCATCCTCGTCGCCCCCCTTCAACCGAGTGCCATGCCGAACATCGACCAGAATCATCGGTACCTTGGCCGACCCTTCGTACATCAGGCGCTTGGCGTACAGGCCGTGATCGCCCAGCATGTCACCGTGATCACCGGTAAAGCAGAGAATGGTGTTATCCAGCAGTCCTTCTTCTCGCAGGGTGCCGATCAGAATGCGGATCTGGTGATCGATGTGGGTGCACAGCGCCAGAAAGGCCCTCAGCATGTCGGCGTGCTGGATCGGAGGCAGGCTTCGCCAATACTCACGGACGGCTCTGAGCACATAAGGCAGTTGCTCGACGTCGTGAGACCAGCCGGAGGCCAGCGGTGAGGGCATGTCGCGACGAGTGTAGCGTTCCATGTAGGAGGCCAGCGGCACGATGGGCGGATGCGGCGGTGTGTACGAAACATGCCAGAAGCCCGGACGCGTGGGATCGCGGCGCTTGATCATGCGCGCGGCGGTGCGTGTCGTCCAGGAGGTCACGTGGGTGTGTTCCGGCAGGTGCCAGGTGCGCCATTCGTACTCGTTGTTGCTCATGCCGTGCAGAAACTGCTGGCCCACGAACCCTTCATCGGCCAGGAACATCTCATAGTCATCGGGACCACCGAGCTGCCCGCGTCCCTCCTCGGAGAGCCAGACGTCGTCGAAGCCGATGCGATCACGCGGGGGGTAGACGTGGAGCTTACCCACCGCGTAGGCCTGGTAGCCCTGATCGCGAAAGCACTGCGCCAGCGTTGGCAGATGCCGGGGCATGGGCAAGTCGGGCTGGAACTCGCGGTCACCGTGCAATCGAGAGCTCGCTCCTGTCATCATCGAACGCCGCGAAGGGATACAGATCGGCGTTTCGGCGTAGCAGTTGGTGAAGCGCGTACCGACCTCGGCGAGGCGGTCCAGGGTAGGGGTCTCGATGGCCGGGTGCCCTGCACACCCCAACAGATGAGCGGGCCATTGATCCACCGAGATAAAAAGCACATTGGGCGTGTGGGAAGACATACGGCGACTCCGGTAAAGAACTCACGATTACGCGTCTGGATGGCGCAGGTTACGCCTCAGGGCGCGCCGGCACCGGCCAGCCCCACCAACTCACCCAACTGCTGTGATTGCTGATCGACGTGGTCGGCAAACGCCTCAGGGGTCCCCCCCACCAGGCCGATGTTGACCGCCGCGAACCGCGCCTGAACCTCAGGCTCTGCCAACACCTCATTGACCGCCGCGTTGAGCGTATCGATCACGTCGACAGGCGTGCCGGCCGGCGCGAACAGGCCGTGCCAGGACGCAAAGCGGTAGTCGTCCACGCCCAACTCCATCAAGGTGGGCACGTCGGGCAGCGCCGCCGAGCGCTCTGCGCCCGTCACCGCCAGAGCGGTGACGGTTCCCTCCTCCACGCTGGGCACGAGAGTGCCGTCGATGAACACGCCGATCTCGCCGGCGATCAGCGCCGTGCGTGCCGGGGCAGAGCCCTTGTAGGGAATATGCAGCCCCTCGATGCCGGTCTTGGCCTTGAAGTATTCGAACGCCAGTTGCTGGGGTGTGCCGTTACCGGCCGAGGCATAATCGATGCGCTCTGGCGACGATGTCGCCAGCGCCATGAACTCCTCGAAGGTCGCCACCTCAAGCTTCGGACCGACGCCCATTACCAGCGGCACCGAGGTGATCTGCACGATGGGAGCAAAGTCCGCGACGGGGTCATAGGCCAGGTTGGCGTAGACGTGGGGGTTGATACCGTGAGTCGCGATATCCCCGATCAACAGCGTGTAGCCATCGGCATCGGCCCGGGCGACTTCACCGCTGGCGATGGTGCCACCGGCACCGGCGCGATTCTCCACCACCACCGGCTGGCCGAGCACTCGACTGAGCGGCTCGCTCAGGGTGCGCCCGATCAGGTCGACGTTGCCGCCTGGAGGATAGGGGACCATCAGGTGAACGGGCTTTTGTGGCCAGTTCGTGTCGGCGAGACCGGTGACCGACACCAGTGAGGCCAGCAACCCGGCAATGAGTGACGTGCGCGTGGTGGTTTTCATGGCGTGGCTTCCTGTCGCTGAGGTGACTGTTATCGTGATTGTTGTCGTGACGCCCCCGCCAGGCGGCAGGGTCGACGAGGAAGAGGCAGGTTTGCGGATACCTCGTTCTCTATCCACAATAAGAAATAGATATCGATAATCGAATAAGTTTTTCTTATTTAAAACCTAAGTCTAAGCCATGAACCTCAATCACTTGCAGTCGCTGGTCACGCTGACCGAGGAACGCCACTTCGTCCGCGCGGCGGAGCGCCTGGGCATCAGCCAGTCGGCGCTCAGCCAGCAGGTCCAGAAGATCGAGCGAGAGCTCGGCTTTGCGCTGTTCCGCCGCTCCCAGCGCCAGGTGCTGCCAACCGAGGCGGGTCGCATCTTCGTGGAAGAAGCCATCCGGGTGTTGCGCCAGTACGAACTGGCCATCGCCACGGCGGGCAGTGCCGCCAAGGGCGCCATCGGCCGGCTACGCCTGGGCTTCGTCGAGAACGCCGCGCTACACGTGCTGCCACGCTCGGTGTCTCGCTTTCGCAAGCAACACCCCCTGGTTCAGCTGGAGTTGACGGAGATGATTTCCGACGAGCTCGGCGAGGCGGTTCGGGACGGAACGCTCGACGCCGCCTTGATGCGCCCACTGGGCCTGGACGACACCCTGCGCCACCTGACACTGCTGCGCGAGCCCTACCATGTCGCGCTGAACAGCGATCATCCGCTGGTGGAACGCGAGGCCATCGATTTTGGCCAGATCGCCGCCGAGCGTATGATCATCGCCTCTGGCAACAAGGCCAAGTACATCCGCTCGGTCTTTCAGCCGTTGTGCGAGCGCCTCGGCGTCGAACTCGCCATCGCCCAGGAGGTCAACCAGCTGCACGCGATCATCGGCCTGGTGGCCAGCGGCCTCGGCTACACCTTGCTCCCGCGGTCTGCCACCGCCCTGCGTATCGAGGGCGTGGTCTATCGGCCGCTAGCCGACCGGGATGCGCCGCACGCCGAGCTGATGCTGGTGTGGTCACCCGAGACCACCAATCCCGTGCTCAAGAACTTTCTGGCCATTGCCCGAGGAATGACACAGCGCTGATCGAGTGACCGCGCCAACGCCAAGAAGCTAGATCGCCTCGCCGAGCCTCACGTCTCAACTCGACGAGGAGAGCGTCGAAAGCAGTCCGACCACACTGACCAGGACCAGCACCACGCCCAACACCCGGAAGAACACCTCGGACCGAGCCCCCACCAGATAGCGATGGACACGCTCCCCGACGAGATGGCCGACCAGGGCGCAGGGCAGCAGCCACAGATGATGGACAAGCTGAAGGTCGACCCCGGCGATGACGAAGGACACCATCTTGATCACCACCAGGATGAACCACAGCACGAACAGGGTATCGCGCAACTGGTGCTTGGCCACGTGGGAGGCAAACACCGCCACGATCAGCGGTGCGCCGATCAACGACGTGCCACTGACGTAACCCCCCAGCGCCAGCAGGGTCACATCGACAACACGGCTCTTGCTCTTGAAGGGCCGGTTCAGGGCATAGCTTGCGCCGTAGACGATCACGATGATGAAGATCACCGTGGTCATGATGTTTCCCGGCAGGGTCAGCAGCCCGACGACACCGATCAGCTTGGGCACGATCATGATCGACAGCGCATGTCCCAGGTAACGCCAGTCGATGTTGCTGTCCTGCGCCGTCGCCGCGCCCCCGGCCAACTGCACCTGACGGTGTCCGCGCCAAGCGATCCAGCTGGAAAAGATCAGCAGATGCACCGCGATCAGCGGCAAGAAGACCAGCGGTTCGTTGACCACCAGCAGCAGGAACGGCAGGGCCAGTACCGCACCGCCGAAACCAAGGCTGGAGCGCACGAAGCCGCTCCAGCAGAAGATCAGCCCAATCAGGGCAAATTGATACCACTCGAGACCCGCCAAGACCCTTCCCCCAGATTCAGCGTCGGGGCCCCTGCACCCGACTCCTGTCCACTCTACGTGGACAGGGAGGAAATAAGTAGCGGGCTTAGCACTCTTGCCCCAGATCCTACCGCCAGCGGCATGCCGGGCCGCGGGACGGCCGCGGGACGCCCGCGGGACAACCGAGAGGCGACCGAGTGCTGTCATCACGGCCGGTGAAGGCCACGCGTACAGCCCCGGTGAAACTTGACAGCACAGTGCCGGCTAGCCCTTCGTGGCCTGACCGTGCCAGCGTCTGCGGCGGACAGCCGCCGAAAGCCTCTGCGCCCGCGGGGCTCTCGGCGACCATCGGACCAGCGGCCCTCCTGCTACCGCCAGCGGCACGGGGTCACGGCGGCAGGCTAGCGATAAGCCGCCTAGGGGGGGCGGATTATTGGCTTTCGCTGAGACGCTCACGGATGTGCTCGGCGCGATCGGCCGACCCCGGGTGGGATGACATCATGCTGCCTTCGCCGCCATCGAGGCTCGCGAGCTTCTCGAACGCGGTTTCCAGCCCCTGGCGGGAGATGTCGCGCTCGCCGAGCAGGTCGAACGAGAAGTCATCGGCGTCACTTTCCTGACTCTGGGAGAACTGAGCATTGATGAATCGCTCCCCCAGATCACCCAACTGGGAACTGGACAGCGCGGTCGCCGCCGCGTTGCCAGAGGCCGCCATGGCGCCACGCGCGGTCGACGCCAGATAGGCGGTCTGCATGGCAGACTTGCTGTGACCCAGCGCGACGTGCCCGAGCTCATGACCCAGAACGCCCTCGATCTCATTGTCGTTCATCATATCCATCAAGCCGCTGTAGACACGCACACAGCCGTTGGCCATGGCCCAGGCGTTGGGCTCGTCGATCAGGTAGACCTGGTAGTTGACCGGCTGTCCATCGACCTGATGACCGAGGTTATCGGCGATGGTGGACAGGCGCCGGCCGTAGCTGGAGTCGGGCCCGGCGATCCGAGACTCGGCGTCCATCTGGTCGCAGGCCTGGCCGGCCATGCTTTTAACGTCTTCATCGCTCAGCGTCGCGGCCTCGAAGCCAGCCATCCCACTCTGCAGCATGGCATCGGTCGACATGCCCTCACAGCCGCCAAGAAAAGCGACGCTGCTCAGGGCAACGGCGGACAGCGTAATACGGAAATTCATGGTCATCGTCCTTAATGAAAAATAATCACCGATCCTTCATCCGCCAAGCCACCCCTTCCAGGCGTGGCGGAATTCACGTGTCGACCAGGAGTGCCTTTGCACCCTGGCGACCGTGACGGCACACACTAGCCGCCTGTTTAACTTACATCACCCAGGCAACTCAGACACCATTACCGACGCAGGAAATCACAAGACACCTCCGTCCTCATCGTCAAAAAACGCGATCGCGCAAAAAAACTGCCGAAAGACATTTTCACCTGCACCTTGATGTGTCGCCATCGCCTCAAAGGAGTCCTCGACACGCCCGGCCTCGCGATATTTCAGACCGAACTACCCGCGTGAGCCAAGGCGTCGGATCACGATCATACACCGCCGCCCCGGGGGCGGCGCTCGCGCTCTCCACAGCAGCACAGACTGCCCACCTTGCCCTGGTCCCGTCCTCCTGCCCCGCCTGACGCCAGACGCCAGACGAGGCGGCGCCACCACCCTATCGGCCTGCCTCGCCCCACGCCGATGGGCCGCAACAAGGTCATAGGCGCTCGCCGATCCCCAGCAAACCCCCGCCCCTAGGAGCCACCTGAAACAGCACGAATCAGCGTCACTATGTCACGCTTGGAACCGGTCGGTGAAGCGACTATAGTTTGGCCGGCTCACGCCCCCAAGGACGACTCGACATACGCAAAATACAAGGCTAGTCGAAAGGACCGATTCCAAAGAGAGATACGGCGCAACGACGACGAACCACAGCAATCAATAACCAACATAAACCACTGTGGCAGGAGATAGAAACGATGATTATTGGGCTTTCTTTGTTTTATGTCGGAGCCGTTCTGTTCATCAACGGCATTTGGCTGCTAGGTAAAATAGAGAACAAGGAAGTCGCGGTGATCAATGTCATGGTGGGCACCTTGAGCCTTTTCATCTCGGGCTATCTTGTCCTGCAGGACCCGAATGACCCATCGTTGATCAGCGCCGGCGCCTTTACGCTGCTGTTTGCCTTCACCTATCTCTGGGTCGGCGCCAACCAGTTTCTCAACAACGATGGCCGAGGACTCGGCTGGTTCTGTCTTTTCGTCAGCGTCACCGCCGGGCTCATTGCCATAGGCTCTACCCTGCATATCGACAGCCGCTTCGATGCCTGGGACACGGCCAACTGGTTCGCCTGGGCGATGCTCTGGTTCAGCTACTTCGTCCTTCTGGCCCTCAAGCGGGACATACAGAAGGCGGTCGCCCTGTACACCCTCTTCTGCGCAATCGCCACGGGATGGATCCCCGGCATCATGATTCTCCAGGGCCTCATCGTCCTGTAGTCGTGCAGCGGCAAGCCGAGCGTCGCGATCATTCACCACTCATGCCCGACGGGCCACCAGCCGAACCGCCCCTGATCCGCCCCAAAAAACGTCCCAAAAAAAACGCCCCGTGCGTCCTGCTGGAGGCACTGGGCGCTTGTCATCGGTCCATGGCGTCATGCAAGGGCCAGCCAAGCTGGACGCAACACGGTGACCTTAGAACGGGATCTCGTCGTCGAAGTCATCGAAGCTACCCGGATCGGGAGCCCCGAAGCCGCCTTTCTGCCCTCCCCCTTGCTGGCCACCCTGGTTAGGGGCGGGCGGGGGTGTCGGACGGTTCTGCGGGGCTCCGCCCTGCTGGCCGCCGAAACCGCCGCCTTGCTGCGGTGCGCTCTGCTGGCCGCCAAAGCCGCCACCTTGCTGACCGCCGCCCTGCTGGCCGCCGAAGCCGCCGCCTTGCTGCGGTGCGCCCTGCTGACCGCCGCCATAACCGCCACCCTGCTGACCGCCACCATAGCCACCGCCCTGCTGACCGCCGCCCTGGCCGCCTTCGCCGCGACCATCGAGCATCTGCATGTCGTTAGCAACGATCTCGGTCGAATAGCGGTCCTGACCGTTCTGGTCCTGCCACTTGCGGGTCTGCAGGCGGCCTTCGAGGTAGAGCTTGGAGCCCTTCTTCAGATACTGCTGGGAAATCTCCGCCAGCTTGTTGAACATCACTACCCGGTGCCACTCGGTGCGCTCCTGGCGCTGACCACTCTGACGGTCCATCCAGGTATCGGTGGTGGCAACGTTCAAGTTGGCCACGGCGGTGCCTGAGGGGGTAAAACGCACCTCAGGATCCTGACCGAGGTTGCCGATGAGGATGACCTTGTTGACGCCACGGGCCATGGTTGACTCCTTGATCTGGGCAAAGGGCTGCGG
This sequence comes from Halomonas sp. V046, assembly GCF_052645355.1. Lineage (NCBI taxonomy): Bacteria > Pseudomonadati > Pseudomonadota > Gammaproteobacteria > Oceanospirillales > Halomonadaceae > Halomonas > Halomonas sp. V046. Next base: position 49,480 of record NZ_JBQXYF010000013.1, on the reverse strand, counting down.
GCCGGACGACCGACGTGATAAGCCAGCCATCCCGGCAGCCCGCATGAACATGCATCACGACGCCGGACCCCGGCGCCATGGAAAAAAACTGATCCCGCTACTATACGCGAGATCCCGGAAAATCGCTGCCGTCGGATACCGACCCACGACATTCGGCGATCGGCGCAAACAACGCCATCGGTGCCTACCGACAGCCAGTCCGCGCGGCGCATTCGACGCCCGACGGGTGCATCGATACGCCAGGACCGATCGGCTCAATCACGCACGCCGGTCAACCGAGACAGCGCTTCGGTATCGAGGCGGCTACGGTCAACCTTGAGATAGGCCGTGCGTTCTTCGGGCACCACCATCACGTCCTCGACGCCGGCGACATCGGCAAACCGCGCCATCAGCGTCTCCAGGGCATCGCCCTGGTGTTCATCGGAGAGCACGACAACCTCGCTCGACAGGTGCTTGGGCGCCGTCATGCCGAGCATCAGCACGAACCAGCCGGCGGCCAGCAGGGCGACCCCCAGGAACACCGCCGAGAGGCCAAACTGCTGAGACAAGAAACCGCCCAGCACGCCGCCGAGGAAAGCGCCAAGGAACTGACTGGTCGAGTAGACCCCCATGGCGGTGCCCTTGGCACCGGCCGGCGCCAGCTTGCTGATCATCGATGGCAGGGTGGCCTCGAGCAGATTGAAGGCGGTGAAAAAGGCGAACAACCAGCCCACCAGCGCGACCAGCCCCGAGCCGGCAACGCCGAGCCCCAGCAGGCTCAGCGTGATGGTGCCAATGGCGCCCAGGCACATCAGCTTCATCTTGCGGCGCTTCTCGGCGACGATCACCAGCGGCACCATGGCCACGAAGGACAACCCCATGACACCGAGGTAGACGAGCCCATGACGCGGCTCTGCGATGCCCGCCTCGACCAGGCGAAACGGCACCGCGGTGAAGATCGCCATCAGCACCAGGTGGAGGCTGAAGATGGAAGCGTCCATCCGCCACAGGTCGGTGCGCCCGATGATGCTCTTGAGCTGACCGCGGTCGATTCCGACGTCGCGATGGCCGCGCCGCCTCGGTGCCGGCGGGACCAGCTTCCACAGCACTACCAGGCCTAGCACGGCCAGCATGGCGGTGAAGTAGAACACCCCGGCGAGGCCGAAGTGGCTGGAAATCAGCGGCCCGAGCACCATCGCCACGGCAAAAGCAACGCCGATCGACAGGCCGATGGTCGCCATGGCCGCGGTGCGCACCTGTTCGCGAGTCTGATCGGCCAGCAGCGCCATGATGGCCGCTGCCACGGCGCCACTGCCCTGCAGGCTGCGCCCCGCAATCATCATGGCGATGGTGTCGGCCTGGGCGGCAACCACGCTGCCGATCAGAAACAAGCCGAGGCCGGCGGCGATGATCGGCTTGCGCCCGACGCGATCGGAGAGCATGCCGAACGGGATCTGCAACACGGCCTGGGTCAGGCCATAGATACCCAGCGCCAGGCCGACGAGCAGGGGCGTGGCACCGGCGAGATGGTCGGCATTGAGTGCCAGTACAGGCAATACCATGAACAGACCGAGCATGCGGGTGGCATAGAGCCCGGCCAAGCCGACGATGGCCCGCCGCTCGGTGGCTAATAGCAGTCTGGCCTTGGACATAGAGATTCCGGCGATTTCAAGGTAGGCGCGAGGCCCGAAGATGGACCGCATATTCTAGCGTTTCACACCCGGGCTGGGAACGCCGAGGGTTGTGCGACTTTGCCGCGGCCACGGCCTGACACGTATAATCGACCTTTTGCCGTGTCCGCGAGGTGGGAATGGACAAGATTCTGGTCAGGGGTGCGCGCACCCACAACCTCAAGCAGATCGATGTCGAGCTACCGCGGGACAAGCTGATCGTGGTCACCGGGCTTTCCGGGTCAGGCAAGTCATCGCTGGCCTTCGACACCCTCTACGCGGAGGGCCAGCGTCGCTACGTGGAATCGCTGTCCACTTACGCTCGTCAGTTCCTGTCGATGATGGAGAAGCCCGACGTCGATCATATCGAAGGCCTGTCACCGGCGATTTCCATCGAGCAGAAGTCCACCTCGCACAATCCGCGCTCGACGGTTGGCACCATCACCGAGATCTACGACTACTTGCGATTGCTGTTTGCGCGCGCCGGAACGCCACGCTGTCCACAGCACGGCGAGGACCTCGAGGCCCAGACCATCTCCCAGATGGTCGACCAGGTCCTGGCGCTGCCCGAAGGCAGCAAACTGATGCTGATGGCCCCGGTGGTCAGCGGCCGCAAGGGAGAGCACCTGCAGCTACTCGCCGAGCTGCGGGCCCAGGGCTTCGTGCGTGCCATGATCGATGGTCAGGTGCTGGAACTCGACGACATCGCCCCGCTGGACAAGAACCGCAAGCACGACATCAGCGTAGTGGTGGATCGCATCAAGGTCCGCGACGACCTCGCCCAGCGCCTGGCCGAATCCTTCGAGACGGCCCTGGGGCTTGCCGACGGCACGGCCATGATCCACTTCATGGACGGCGAGCGCGACGACATCGCCTTCTCCTCGCGGTTTGCCTGCCCGATCTGCGGCTACTCCATCGCCGAGCTCGAGCCACGCATGTTCTCGTTCAACAATCCGGCCGGCGCCTGCCCCACCTGCGACGGACTCGGCGTGCAGCAGATTTTCGACCCGGAGAAGCTGATCAGCCACCCGGAACTGTCGTTGGCCGAAGGCGTGATCAAGGGTTGGGATAGACGCAGCGTCTACTACTTCAATCAGCTGAAGTCCGTGGCAGACCACTACCGCTTCACCCTGGAGACGCCGTGGCAGGAGCTCGCCCGTCATGAGCGCGAGATGATCCTCAACGGCAGCGGCCATGACGACATCGCCTTCACCTACGTCAACGACCGCGGCAAGAAGGTCACCCGGGAGCACCCCTTCGAGGGCGTGCTGCCGAACATGCAACGCCGCTACCGGGAAACCGAATCGAGCATGGTGCGCGAGGAGCTGGCCCGCTATATCGCCGTCCAGCCCTGTCGCACCTGTGAAGGCTCGCGCCTGCGCAAGGAGTCGCGCCATGTGTTTATCGACGGCAACACCCTGCCGCAACTGGTGCGCCTGCCCATCGGCGAGGCCCAGCGCTACTTCGCCGAGCTGTCGATGCCCGGCCGCAAGGGCGAAATCGCCGTCAAGATTCTCAACGAGATCTCCGCACGGCTCGAGTTCCTGGTCAACGTCGGCCTCGACTATCTGAACCTGGAGCGCAGCGCCGAGACCCTGTCCGGGGGCGAGGCCCAGCGCATTCGCCTGGCCAGCCAGATCGGCGCCGGCCTGGTCGGGGTAATGTACATCCTCGACGAACCCTCCATCGGCCTGCACCAGCGCGACAACGACCGCCTGCTCAAGACCCTGGAACGCCTGCGCGATCTGGGCAACACAGTGATCGTGGTCGAGCACGACGAGGACGCCATTCGTGCCGCCGACCACGTGCTCGACATCGGCCCCGGCGCCGGCGTGCACGGCGGCGAGATCGTCGCCGAGGGCACCCCCGCCGATATCATGGCCAACCCGAACTCGCTCACCGGCCAGTATCTATCTGGCAGCCGCGCCATCGCGGTCCCGCCGTGGCGCATTCCCGGCAATCCCGACAAGGTACTCAAGCTGTCCGGTGCCAGCGGCAACAACCTCCAGGACGTGACCCTTACGCTACCGCTTGGCCTGCTGGTCTGCGTCACCGGGGTCTCGGGCTCGGGCAAGTCGACATTGATCAACGCCACCCTGATGCCGATCGCCGCTCGCGAGCTCAATCGCGCCACCAGCCTGACCCCGTCGGCCTACGAGAGCATCGAGGGTCTCGATCAGCTCGACAAGGTCATCGACATCGACCAGAGTCCGATCGGCCGCACGCCGCGCTCCAACCCCGCCACCTATACCGGCATCTTCACCCCCATTCGTGAGCTCTTCGCCGGCACCCAGGAAGCCCGCTCCCGCGGCTACAAGCCCGGCCGCTTCTCGTTTAACGTCAAGGGAGGGCGCTGCGAAGCCTGCCAGGGCGAAGGCATGATCAAGGTCGAGATGCACTTCCTGCCGGACATCTACGTGCCGTGCGATGTCTGCAAGGGCAAGCGCTATAACCGAGAGACACTGGATATCCAGTACAAGGGCAAGACCATCGACCAGGTGCTGGAGATGACCGTCGAGGAGGCCCTGGAGTTCTTCAGCCCGGTGCCCGCCATCGCGCGTCGGCTGCAGACCCTGCTCGATGTCGGGCTGACCTACATTCGCCTTGGCCAGAGCGCGACGACGCTATCCGGCGGCGAGGCCCAGCGGGTCAAGCTGGCCCGGGAGCTGGCCAAGCGCGACACCGGCCAGACCCTGTACATCCTCGACGAGCCGACTACCGGCCTGCACTTCGAGGACATCCGCCAGCTTTTGACCGTGCTGCACCGGCTACGCGACCACGGCAACACCATCGTCGTCATCGAACACAACCTGGACGTGATCAAGACCGCCGACTGGCTGATCGATCTCGGCCCTGAGGGTGGCTCCGGAGGGGGACGCATCATCGCCGAAGGCACCCCAGAGCAGGTCGCCAAGATGGAGGTTTCCCACACCGGGCGCTTCCTGAAGCCGCTACTGGAGAAACAGGCCAGGCCCACAGGCGACAGCAAGGGCGGCAAGCACAAGAGTGAAGCCACCGCCTGAAACCGCGTCCTTTCGCACCGAGGCCTTCGTCGCCCAGCATCGACGAAGGCCTCGCCTCTCGGTCCCGGCCATTGCCACTCGTTGGCCAGAGACCTCCAGGCAAGGAGCTCTCTGGCCCCAGCCGCCGGCGCGACACATCAAGCGCCCAATACCGCCGGGTCAGCGCCGCTGCCCGGTCCTCGACCGCCTGTCACAGGCCGCTTTCTCAAAGGTAATCGTGACAGGCTTCCGCTTGACGCCACAGGTCCTCCCTCTCGCCCACCGATGTGCCAGGCTGACGGCAATATGCGCTTTCGCCTGACAGCTCGCCATGCGGATAGGCAAGCCACGCCGCCCCTGGCCCAAGGCGGCCAATAGTGCGGCCGTCACCACATCTGCCTCCCGGACGGCGGATGCGACGCTGTCGTGCTCGATCGCCACGACCGCGGGCCCGCAGGGAGTATCAAGCTGAAGCATGATGCGAATAGACAAGGTGATCGCCCTCCTGAACGCGACACGACAGTGCCGTGTGCGGAAAACATAAGGAATATCCGGGGCCTTGGAAATATCTGTAAAACTCTAATGTATTTCACAGCATTCCAAAGTATTACACACCATACAGAATGCTGCTAATACCAAAATGAAATGGCCTCATTTCTACCGCAAAATCAAAGAAAAGCGCCCCTCACTGCATCAACGCCCCCTTGGGAATACCCGGCGACGAAAAACGCACCACACCGATAGTCACCGCCCCCACCCTGGGAACAGGCGCCCCGACCACACCGGTACGACGGCGAGGCTAGCCACCCCTTGCGTACCGTACCGCCACGCGACGCCCCCTCCATCGGCACCGCGCGCAACACACCCCTACGACCGCTAGCACGCAAGCGACACGGCAACCGCGAAAGCCGCGGAGGCTGCGGCCAACGCCCGCCTCAAACGCCGCCAAACCACAGGCCCAATGCCTCGCCCGCCAACCTGTATTCTCCGACAGCCATTTCACACCGATAGCCAGACAAGGCGCCACGCGGCCCGCCTCGACAGATGAACGCCATGCCCAGCGCAGAGCCCGACCCCATGAAGGATCCGAGAGCCACCCGGCACTTGCCAGCAACCGAAGGGGCGGCGACAGCCCATGAACCCGGGACAACCGACGAACGAATGAGGGAGGAGCGAACAGCAGGAAGAGGTACCGCCAATATCAGATAGGGCAGCCCTCACCTACCCAGCCCACGCGCTGCCGAACACCGCACCAATACCCACGGCCACTCTCACGCCGAAACGCATCACCATGACCGGCTATTCGATCACAAAAACGATACAAAACCCGAATACGTCAAGATGGATACAAACCCATTACACCTCTTGGATTACTACCAATACACAGCGTATTTTTTTCCATACACTCCGACATGCAAGTCATCAAAACTTTCTTACGAGGGCAAAGTAATGAACCTTTCATCACCGCGCGACTACGCCGATGTATCGCCCACTCACTCAGATGATGAGCACCACTCATCGCTCGCCGCCGGGCTGGAAGATCTGGCCCGGCATTTCCTCGCCGCCGCCAGCACCCTGCCGATGATGATGGAAGACGACAGCGCGTCCCACGGCGCATCGGCGCCAAGCGCGATCGGTTCCAGCATGACAGGGCCCTTCGACCCTCTCAGGGCTTACGCCGCCGGCGAGTCATTCATCACCGACGACCGGCGCTGGCTCGTAGCCGTCAATAACGCCTCAACGCACAGCCGCTCAGATCGGGCCTTCCACCTGGTGTTCGATTTCTCCAGGACACCGCAGGCAACCTGGGCCACAGCGGCCATCGTCGAGCTTGCCCGGGCCGCGGTCACCCGAGCAGTCGAATGGACGAGAACACTCCCAGTCGGCAACGAGGCCGAAGGTGCCAACGCCGCTGAGGCGACTACCAGCGACGTCGACATCGCCCAACAAGGCTACCCGCGTCGCCACTTCACCACCTATCGCCCCGAAGGCATTGGAGCACTGGCTCTCAGCCGGCGAGGGCGGGGGCGTGGCCAGAACCTTTCACCCCCGCCCGCCCCCACCAGGCAGCGCCTCACTGACCGAGCCGGGGCAGCGTCGGGGCTAGTGGAAGTGGGCGAGGCCGGCGCCATGATGGTGACCGCACAGGGATCCGTGGTGCCTCGCTCGCTGGCGGAACGCTTCGCGGATGTGATCAACGTGAAGGACTTCGGCGCCTCGGGCGACGGCGTGGCGGACGACTGGGCGGCTATCAATACGGCGATCGCAACCGCCACGCTAGGCCAGGTGGTGTTCTTCCCCAGCGGCGAGTACCTGTGCAAAAAACCGCTAGTCATCACCAAGGTCGTGTCTTTGCAAGGAAACGGCCCCCTATCCAGTGAACTGGTGTTCGAGACCGATGGCATCACCATCGACTCATCCAGCGACACACGCCGAGATGCGGCCGTCATCCGCGATCTGAGTTTTCTGACGAAAGCCAAGGGTGTCTATACCGGGTTAACGTTGATCTCGCGCGGCGCGGCAGGACCGTCACCTTGCAAGTTCTTTCTTCAGAACCTCAAGTTTCACGGTCACGACACTCGAGCAACACCGAAAAATTGGTACGAGTGGAAAACCGCGATAGTGATGGACAGTGCTGACAAATCTGTACTTAACGCCATCTTTATCTACGGAAAAGAACGGTGTAGCAAGGATGACTATGACACGGAAACCGTCGGCATCAAGGCACTAGATTGCACCGGCGTAGTATTCAGCAAAGTCGACGTTTACCGAGTGAAGACCGGATATGTCGTTTCGGGACATAGCGAGGGAGACAACTGGGTAGATGGCGTTGTGGTTGCTGCGAACGTGGGGATCCACTTCAAGGAACTGGTGGGCCCATCCAACAACTTCAGCATTCGCGGCGGGCACTATGCATGCGAACAGTATGGCATCTGGATGGAAGATGTTATCCACGATACCAATGGAAACCCCAGCATCAGCAAGTACAGCAACATCTCTAACTGCTTCTTCTTGCAGAGAAAATGCGAGGGGAACAGGGCAAACAATGCAACCAACGATGCCCTGAAAGGGTACTGCGCTATCCGCATGCATACGGAGAGCACCACCATCGCCAACGTCACCATGCTGACGAACTTCAACGGCAACGTGCAAGCCGTGACTGACGACAACGCCGGCATCAGGCTCGAGGGAGGGAGTCACAATATCGTCTCGAACATCGTCTGCCACCGGTCGGGAACATCCGTCGATGCCTCCTTGGCCCGCGAGAGCATTATTTCTAACGTAAAAACAAGGACCGACGGTGTACTCCCCGGACAATTTGAGACCGTCCGCGATGGAAACAACGATGTGATATCTCTCCCCGCGACAGAAGGCGGGCTGGCCATCAAAGCCGAAACCATTCTGTTCGATGTCAAGTCGGGCCCCGTCTTGAAACTAACGGCAGGAACGGGAAAGAACAAGGCCGCAAATCGACTAGAAGTCCTGTCGTCTAACAATAGAACAAACACCGTAACTCTGAAGGCAAGCAGTCTCGATGCTAGCCAACCAGATCAGGATCTCATGCTTCAGCCGACGGAAGGTGGGCGAGTCAAGTTCGGTGAGTTTCGCTCTACCAGCGACAACGCCACCGTCGGCTTTATCGAGATAAAGGATGCCGACGGAAACATGAGAAAGCTGGCTGTCATCGCCTGATTCTGGGCGAGACCAACCGGACCTGAGGTACAACGGAGTCTCTAAAGAACAACGAATCGAGTATTGCCGGGGTGTTAAGTCCAGCATTGACACCATCAGCTTATCCCCTGCACCCCGGCAGCCTAGAGAACGTTAATAGAAAATCCAGACCCGAGCAAAAGGGACCAGACTACCGCCGCTCAAAATAACACCTTAAAACAAATATCGACTTGGCCGAGGCCGGATCAGAAAGATCCCGTTATGAGGACCTGAACGTCCAGATTCTGAATTCAGCAACGAGGACATATCATGCCGTGGAGAAACAATACAGAACTAATGGAGCCGCTGACGGTGTTCTTTTCCACCGCTGCCGGTGTTGCGCTAGGCATGGTTGTCCGTCTGCTCGACCACGTGCAGAGAGGACTGCGAGAAAAATTCTGGTCACGGGACCTGCTTGCCGATGGTATCGGGCTTATCGCACTCGCATTCATTGCCGAAGGTATCGACGAATTCTTTTTTCTCGGTCGATGGGCAGCAACGGCGGTTGCCGTAGCACTTGGAAGAGCCGGACCTACGGTAATTGGCAGACTGATTGAAGCGCTTATTGAACGTATACGGCAAGGTAAGTAAAGCACCTATAGATAGTTAGCATCGGACTCACACCCCCACAATATGACGAATAAAGAAACTGTTTCCTAGTAACCAACCACAATAAACCGTCATCCATTGCCGCTGCTCAAATCTCGCACAGGCCATCAACTGCCTCGTCAATGCCGTCGGCCGCCACACAACAGGCTAAAGCCTACCGACGACGGGAGGACATATCGATATTCAAACCCACAGAAGAAGCACTCTTGAGATGTTACATCGATAAGCGAGGAGTTCGTCATGAACGAGCGCATAAAGAAATTCCACCTGAGTGACCGTAGTCTGAGCAACCTGAACGGCGTTCATCCTGACTTGATCAGGATCGTGCACCTTGCCCTCACCCTATCGGACGTGGATTTTGGCGTCCTCGAAGGGCGTCGCAGCAAAGAGCGACAGCAGACACTCGTCGCCAGCGGAGCCAGCAAGACCATGAACAGCCGCCATCTAACGGGGCATGCCGTCGATCTTGCGGCCTACATCGGTGGCAGAATCCGTTGGGATTGGCCCCTCTACTACCGAATCGCCGACGCGATGAAAGCAGCCGCAAGGGCAGCAGCGGTGCCGATAGAGTGGGGTGGAGATTGGCCGCGATTCAAGGACGGCCCGCACTTCCAACTCTCCTGGAAGGAGTATCCAGCGTGACGCCGTGCCGCAGAATTCTGCTGGCAGCGACCCCGCTTCTCATGGCGGAGAGCGCACTGCTGGTCAGCAAATTGCTCGGTGCCGATCGCGTGGCAACGCAAGCGTTCGCCTGCTGCGTCTACGCCGCCGTAGGGATCATCGCAAGACGGCTCTGCGACTGACAAGATGCGCCCAGCGCTGCCCAGGCCAACGATGCTGGAACACCGGCCGCCGGGCAGCGCTAGGCGGCGGCCCTCGCCCCGGCTCCTGCGGTATCGTCGCGAATCGCCGATAACGCTGACCAGCACCGCCGGACACCTCCCCCTCCTACCCACACTCACCCCGGATGGGGTATGAGCAATAGCGCGGCACCACCCCACGACCGGCCCTTCTGCGCTATTGTATGTATTATTTGTATGATCTACGCTACAGCCGCATCGACGGACACGACCAGCGCGGCACTGCCATATGCACGTCGCCGCGAACATGCGACAACAGGGCCGGGAAACATGGAAAACGACAATGAACTAGGCCCGAAGGAGCGCCTCAAGCAGCACGTTCAGAGCCTGGTACTGGCGACGATGAAGCGCCACGACTGGAGTCAATCGGACCTGGCTCGCCGAGCGGGGATGCCGCGCAACAACATCAGCCTCTACGCCAGAGGAAGGTCCATCCCAAGCTATGAACACGCGGTGAAGCTGTCTCGGGTACTGCGAGTCGACCCGGCGGAGCTGACCGGCATCGCCGAAGCCCAGGAGCGTGCCGGCGAAGACGATGTGGTCGACGTCAAGAGCACCGCCAACGGCAAGTACCTGCTGTCGTTGCGCAAGGAGCTATCTTCTAGCCAACTCACTCGCTTTCTCGAGCTACTCGATCAGATCAATCGCGAAGACGAAAGCGCCAGAGCGGCACAAAGATCCCACGCAGGTCAGGCCTAGATGCTGTCGAGCTAGGCCGACGGACGCGACGAGAAGCCCGGCCGCGATATCAAAAAAAACCGGCTCCGTAAGGAGCCGGTTTGGTTCGTGGAGCGGATGCCGCAAGGATTACTCCTCGCCGGCCGCCTCTTCCACGACGGGGCGATCGACCAATTCGACATAGGCCATGGGCGCATTATCGCCGGTGCGGAAGCCGCACTTGAGGATACGGACGTAACCGCCCGGACGCTCGACGTAACGCGGACCCAGCTCGTTGAAGAGCTTGCCGACCGCTTCTTTGGAGCGGGTGCGGCTGAAGGCCAGACGACGGTTGGCGACGCTGTCCTGCTTGGCCAGGGTGATCAGCGGCTCGATGTGACGACGCAGCTCCTTGGCCTTGGGCAGGGTTGTCTTGATGACCTCGTGCTCGACCAGCGACACGCTCATGTTCTGGAACATGGCCTGGCGATGCGAGCTGGTACGATTGAGGTGACGACCACTCTTACGATGACGCATGGTTGTAATTCCTTACCAAACTGGGACTCGAGCCGACGCTCAGGCGGTGGCCTTGTCGTCCTTCAGGCTAGCCGGCGGCCAATTTTCCAGCCGCATGCCGAGGGATAGACCACGTGCTGCCAACACATCCTTGATTTCATTCAAGGACTTCTTACCGAGATTCGGTGTCTTCAACAGCTCAACTTCGGTGCGCTGAATCAGATCGCCGATGTAATAGATGTTCTCGGCCTTGAGGCAGTTGGCGCTACGAACGGTCAACTCGAGATCGTCTACGGGACGCAGCAGGATCGGATCGATATGATCCTCTTCCTCAACCACTTCCTGTTCCTTGTCGGCTTCCAGGTCGACGAACGCAGCCAGCTGCTCTTGCAGGATGGTTGCGCTGCGACGGATCGCCTCTTCCGGATCCAGGGTGCCGTCGGTTTCCAGATCGATGATCAGCTTGTCGAGGTCGGTGCGCTGTTCCACGCGGGCCGCTTCGACAGAATAGGAAACACGACGCACAGGGCTGAAGGTTGCATCCAGCTGCAGGCGACCGATGGCACGTGATTCGTCGTCGGCTTCGCTGCGGACGTCCGCAGGCTCGTAACCGCGACCACGGGCAATCTTGAGCTGCATCTTCAGCTCAGCGCCTTCATTGATATGGGCGATGACGTGCTCGGGATTGACGATGTCGACGTCGTGATCGACGGCGATGTCACCCGCAGTGACGACGGCCGGGCCCTGCTTGTTCAGCGAGAGCACCGCCTCGTCGCGGCTGTGCATCTTGATCGCCACGTCTTTGAGGTTCAGGAGGATTTCGATGACATCTTCCTGGACACCCTCGATCGCACTGTACTCATGATCGACACCGGCGATCTCGGCTTCCACCACGGCGCAGCCGGGCATGGACGAGAGCAGGATACGACGCAGAGCGTTGCCCAGGGTGTGACCGAAGCCACGCTCGAAGGGCTCGAGAACGATCTTTGCGTGGTGTGCGCTGATCTCTTCGACCTTGATGTCGCGAGGACGGAGAAACTCTGTCACTGAACGCTGCATATGAACACCTTTCAGGCTGCCAAACGGATACTCGATGGTGACCACCGCCCCCCGGAGGGGGCGGTGCAGACAGACCGCTTACTTCGAGTACAGCTCGACGATCAGGTTTTCGTTGATGTCGGCAGTCAGGTCACCGCGTTCAGGCAGAGCCTTGAAAGTGCCTTCCATCTTCTTGGCATCAATCTCGATCCAGGCCACATCGCCACGGTTGGCGGCGATGGACAGGGCGCTCTGGATGCGCGCCTGCTGCTTGGCCTTCTCGCGAATGGAGACCACATCGCCCGGCTTCACCTGGTAGGAGGCCACGTTGACGGTCTTGCCATTGACGGCGATCGCCTTGTGGCTCACCAGCTGGCGTGCCTCGGAGCGCGTGGAGCCAAAGCCCATGCGGTAGACGACGTTATCCAGTCGGGATTCGAGCAGCTGCAGCAACAACTCGCCGGTCGCGCCCTTGAGGCGGGCCGCTTCCTTGTAGTAGTTGCGGAACTGCTTTTCGAGTACGCCGTACATGCGACGCACTTTCTGCTTCTCGCGAAGCTGCAAGCCGTAGTCCGAAAGACGCTGACGGCGCTGGCCGTGCACACCCGGGATCTGCTCGGATTTGCACTTCTTCTCGAAGGGAGTGACACCGCTCTTGAGGAAGAGGTCAGTACCTTCCCGACGAGACAGTTTGCACTTAGGTCCAATATAACGAGCCATGAATCTGTCTCCTTAAACGCGGCGTTTCTTCGGCGGACGGCAGCCATTGTGGGGAATGGGCGTCGCGTCGGTGATGCTCTGCACGCGGAAGCCGGCGGCGTTGAGTGCGCGCACGGCGGATTCACGGCCCGGACCGGGGCCCTTGACCAGCACGTCGACGTTTTTCACACCATACTCGGCTGCAGCGGTCGCTGCACGCTCGCTTGCGACTTGCGCAGCGAACGGGGTGCTCTTGCGAGAACCACGAAAACCCGAACCACCGGCAGTCGCCCAAGAAAGAGCGTTGCCCTGGCGGTCTGTGATCGTAATGATCGTGTTGTTAAAAGAGGCGTGGATATGCGCTACGGCATCCACCACCTGCTTTTTAACCTTTTTACGGTTGCTACGCGGGTTAGCCATGTTGATGTCTATTCCTGTCTTTACGCCAGAACGTGCGTGTTATTTGCGGATCGGCTTACGCGGTCCCTTACGGGTACGCGCGTTGGTCTTGGTACGCTGACCACGCAGCGGAAGACCACGACGATGACGCAGACCACGATAGCAACCCAAGTCCATGAGACGCTTGATGTTAAGCGTGACATCACGGCGAAGGTCGCCTTCAACGGTATACTTGCCGACTTCACTACGCAGGGTGTCGACTTCTTCAGAAGACAGATCCTGGATCTTGGTGGTCGGCGCTATGCCGGCCGCGGCACAGATATCCTGCGCGCGGGTACGGCCAATCCCGAAGATGTAGGTCAGCGAGATCGCCGCATGCTTGTTATCCGGGATATTGACGCCTGCAATACGGGCCATCAGCTTACTCCGAAGTTTGAGCGGCTTGCTCGGTTAATCAACTACAAAAGGCGCAATAGCATACCCCCTTCCCTCCTAAAGGGCAAGGGGCATGCCAGCACCCGGTTCAGTTCAGCCCAGGATCAACCCTGGCGCTGCTTGTGCCGCGGTTCGATGCAGATGACGCGGACAGCGCCATTGCGACGAATGATCTTGCAATTGCGGCACATTTTCTTTACGGAAGCTCGAACTTTCATCGTTCTTTCTCCAAATCCGGCCAGCGGCGCGCGCTCAGCGCATGATGCCGCCACCACCGTAGCCTTTCAGGTTGGACTTCTTCATCACCGATTCGTACTGGTGCGACATGAGATGCGATTGCACCTGGGCCATGAAGTCCATGATGACCACTACCACGATCAGAAGCGACGTACCGCCAAAGAAAAACGGCACGTTCCAGGCCACGATCAGGAACTGGGGCATCAGGGAAACCGCAGTGATGTAGAGGGCGCCGAACAGGGTCAGACGAGTCATGACCTTGTCGACATAGCGAGCGGTCTGCTCACCGGGGCGAATACCCGGAAGGAAAGCACCCGACTTCTTGAGGTTGTCGGCCACGTCCTTCGGATTGAAGACCAGCGCTGTGTAAAAGAAGCAGAAGAATACCACCGCCGCCGCGAAAAGCAAGATATACAAGGGCTGTCCAGGCGCCAGGGCCTGAGAAGCACGCTGCAGCCACTCCATTCCATCGCCGGCGCCGACCCATTGGCCGAGCGACGCGGGGAACAGCAGGATGCTCGAGGCGAAGATCGCGGGGATGACACCCGCCATGTTGACCTTGAGCGGTAGATAGCTGCTCTGCCCTGCATACATCTTGTTGCCGACCTGGCGACGCGGGTAGTTCACCGTAATACGACGCTGGCCGCGCTCGATGAACACGACGAACGCCACGGTGGCGACCCCCAGAAGGGAAAGCGCCAACAGCGGCAACACGTTCCACGCACCCTCGTTGCGGGCAAGCTCGAAAGCCTGACCCACAGCCCCAGGGAGGCCAGCGACGATACCCGAGAAGATCAGCAGCGAAATGCCATTGCCGATGCCCTTCTCGGTGATCTGCTCACCCAGCCACATCAGGAACACCGCGCCACACACGAAGGTGATGATGGCGGTGAAGTAGAAACTGAAGTCGGCCGAGTAGGCGATGCCTTGGCTCGCCAGGCCCACGGACATGCCGGAGGCCTGAACGAAGGCCAGCACCACCGTGCCGTAGCGCGTGTACTGGCTAATCTTGCGGCGACCGCCCTCCCCTTCCTTCTTCAACTGCTCGAGGTGGGGCGACACGGCGGTCAGGAGCTGCATGATAATCGACGCCGAGATATAGGGCATGATGCCCAGGGCGAGGATACTCATACGCTCCAGGGCACCGCCCGAGAACATGTTGAACATGCCCAGGATGGTGCCCTGCTGCTCCCTGAACAAGGCAGCAAGCTGGTCAGGATTGATACCGGGAACGGGGATGTGGGCACCGATACGGTAGACCACTATGGCGAGGAGCACGAAGCGCAGACGCGCCCACAGTTCACTCAGACCGCTGCCCATCGCCGGCATGTTTCCTGACTTGGCCATTTAGTCCTCTACCTTGCCACCGGCGGCTTCGATCGCTGCGCGGGCACCCTTGGTGACCTTGACGCCGCGAACGGTAACCGCCTTGTTCAGTTCGCCGGAAAGGATCACCTTGGCATGCTGCGTGGCGTCCTTCAGCACGTTGGCTTCCTTGAGGCTGTCCATGGTGACTTCGTCACCCGCGACCTTGGCCAGTTCGGCCAGGCGGACTTCCTCGGAAACCAGCGACTTGGCGGAGGTGAAGCCAAACTTCGGCAGACGACGCTGCAGAGGCATCTGACCGCCCTCGAAGCCGGGCTTGACGCTGCCGCCGCTGCGCGACTTCTGGCCCTTGTGGCCACGGCCACCGGTCTTACCAAGACCGGAACCGATGCCACGACCGACGCGCTTCTCGGCGTGCTTGGAGCCCGGTGCCGGGCTCAGGCTATTGAGTTTCATGGATTACTCTCCCTCAACACGCACAAGGTAATTAACCTTGTGGATCATGCCGCGAACGGCAGGGGTGTCTTCCAGTTCAACCGTATGACCAATGCGACGCAGGCCGAGGCCTTTCATAGTGGCCTTATGCTTGGCCAACACGCCGATGGTGCTGCGGATCTGGGTAACCTTGATCGTTGCTGCCATGGTGCCTTACCCCGTGATCGCTTCGACTGAGAGACCGCGCTTGGCGGCCACGTCTTCCGGCGACTGCATGGATGACAGGCCGTTGACGGTCGCACGCACCACGTTCACCGGATTGGTGGAGCCGTAGCACTTGGCCAGGACGTTGTGCACGCCAGCCAGCTCCAGCACGGAGCGCATGGCGCCACCGGCGATGATGCCGGTACCGTCAGAGGCCGGCTGCATGTACACCTTGGAGGCGCCGTGACGGGCCTTGACCGGGTACTGCAGCGTGCCATTGATCAGGTTGACCTTGACCATGTTACGGCGCGCTTGATCCATCGCTTTCTGGATCGCGACCGGCACTTCACGCGCCTTGCCACGACCGAAACCGACACGACCGTTACCGTCACCAACGACAGTCAGAGCGGTGAAGCCGAAAATACGGCCACCCTTGACCACCTTGGCGACGCGGTTGACCTGCACGAGCTTTTCCTGCAGATCTCCGCTGTTCTGTTCGTTCTTCGCCATCGTAAAACCCTTTAGAATTCCAGGCCGCCTTCACGAGCGGCGTCGGCCAGGGCCTTGACACGACCGTGGTACTTGAAGCCAGCACGATCGAAGGCCACCTGGGTGATGCCCGCTTCCTTGGCGCGTTCGGCAATCAGCGCGCCAACCTTGGAGGCGGCATCGCTGTTACCGGTCGAACCCTCGCGAAGGGCCTTGTCCAGCGTGGAAGCGCTGGCGAGGACCTTGGCACCATCCGGCGAGATGATCTGCGCATAGATGTGGCGAGGCGTACGGTTGACGCACAGGCGAAACACGCCCAGCTCGCGCATTTTTGCGCGAGCGCGGCGGGCACGACGGAGACGAGATTCTTTCTTCGCGTTCATAACCCTGCCTTACTTCTTCTTGGCTTCTTTACGGCGGACCTGCTCATCCGCGTACCGGACACCCTTACCCTTGTAGGGTTCAGGCGGACGGAAGGCGCGGATTTCCGCAGCGACCTGGCCGAGCTTCTGCTTGTCCGCGCTCTTCAGCACGATGATGGTGTTCTTGGGCGTTTCCGCCACCACGCCATCAGGCAGTTGATAGTCGACCGGGTGTGAGAAGCCCAGTGTCAGGTTGAGCGTCTGGCCTTTCGCTTGTGCGCGATAACCGACGCCGATGATTTCGAGTGACTTCGTAAAGCCCTCGGACACGCCGGTGACCAGGTTCTGGACCAGGGCACGGGTGGTGCCGACCATCGCCCAGCTCTTAGCAGACTCGCTAGGCTGGAAGGTCAGCTGACCGTCTTCCTGGCCGATCACGACATCGCCGTGAACAGACATGGAAAGGGTGCCCTGACCGCCCTTGGCGGTCAGCTTGTCGCCGTCGATCTTGATATCGACGCCGGCAGGCACTTTAACCGGATATTTGGCTACGCGGGACATTCCAAACTCCTAGAATACGGTGCAGAGGACTTCGCCGCCGACACCAGCCTCACGGGCCGCGCGATCGGTCATCACACCCTTGGAGGTGGTGACGATAGCGACGCCCAGACCGTCGGCAACCTTCGGCAGCGCATCCTTGCCCTTGTAACTACGAAGGGAAGGCTTGGAAACCCGCTGCAGGTGCTCGATGACCGGCTTGCCTTCAAAGTACTTGAGGCTGACAGTCAGCTCGGGCTTGGCTGATTCGCTAACCGCGAAGTCAGAGATATAACCCTCTTCTTTCAGCACACGGGCCACTTCGATCTTGATCTTGGAGGACGGCATGGTGACCGTCTCCTTGGTGGCCTGCTGCGCATTGCGGATACGAGTGAACATATCCGCCAGAGTGTCTTGCATGCTCATTTACGTTGCGCTCCTGATGAGTCTACGTGGCGTTACCAGCTGGACTTCTTGAGTCCGGGCACGTCGCCACGCATGGCGGCTTCACGCAGCTTGTTACGGCCGAGGCCGAACTTGTTGTAGTAGCCGTGCGGACGGCCAGTGATACGGCAGCGGTTACGCTGACGAACCGGGCTGGAGTCACGCGGCAGCGCCTGCAACTTGAGCTGCGCATCGAAGCGCTCCTCATCGGAAGCGTTCACGTCCTGGATGATCGCCTTGAGCTCGGCACGCTTGGCGGCGTACTTCTCCACCATCTTCGTGCGCTTGAGCTCACGCTCTACCATGCTTTTCTTTGCCATGATCCCACCCTTATTTCTTGAACGGGAAGTTCAGTGCGCTCAGGAGCGCCCGACCTTCGTCATCGGTGTTGGCGGTGGTGGTGATGGTGACATCCAGACCACGAATCCGGTCGATCTTATCATACTCGATCTCCGGGAAGATGATCTGCTCACGCACCCCCATGCTGTAGTTGCCACGACCGTCGAAAGACTTCGGGTTGAGACCACGGAAGTCACGAACGCGGGGGATCGCGATATTCACCAGGCGATCGAGGAAGTCCCACATACGCGCACTGCGCAGTGTGACCTTGACCCCGATCGGCCAGCCTTCACGCACCTTGAAGCCCGCGATGGACTTGCGTGCCTTGGTCACCATCGGCTTCTGACCGGAGAGCTTCTCCAGGTCACCGACGGCAGCGTCGATCAGCTTTTTATCGCTGGTCGCTTCGCCGATACCCATGTTCAGAGTCACCTTGGTGATCCGGGGTACCTGCATAACGTTGGCGTAGCTGAACTGCTCTTTGAGTTGAGCCACCACCTCGTTTTGATAACGTTCTTTCAAGTTCGCCATTTTGCTACCCGACTCACGTTAAGCGTCGATCTGCGCTTGCGTCGACTTGTAGATACGTACCTTGGTACCGTCTTCGTTCACCTGGAAGCCGACGCGATCCGCCTTGCCGGTCTCCTGATTGAAGATGGCCACGTTGGACGCGTGAATCGGAGCCTCGCGCTCGACGATACCGCCTTGATTTCCCGCCATGGGATTGGGCTTGGTGTGACGCTTGATCATGTTCACACCGGACACCACATAGCGATCGTCCTTGAGGACGCTCTTGATGGTGCCGCGCTTGCCCTTATCCTTCCCGGCGATGACGATCACTTCATCGTCACGTTTGATCTTTTGCATATCCGCCTCGCTCCTTACAGCACTTCAGGCGCCAAGGAAATGATCTTCATGAACTTCTCGTTGCGAAGCTCACGGGTCACCGGCCCGAAGATACGGGTACCGATCGGCTGTTCGTTGGTGTTGTTCAACAGAACCGCCGCATTTCCATCGAAGCGAATCAGCGAACCGTCACTACGACGGACGCCACTACGGGTACGGACAACTACCGCCTTCAGCACCTGGCCTTTCTTGACCTTGCCGCGCGGAATAGCTTCCTTCACCGTGACTTTGATGACATCACCAACGCGAGCGTAACGACGGTGTGAACCGCCCAGCACCTTGATGCATTGCACCCGGCGCGCTCCGCTGTTGTCGGCGACATCCAGCATTGTCTGAGTCTGAATCATCGGTTTTCTCCAAACCTAATCTGACTGCTCGGAGTTGATGGCACCAGGCCGATCAACCCTTGGCCTGTTCGACGACCTCGACCAGGGTCCAGGCCTTCTTCTTGGACAGCGGACGGCATTCCTGAATGGAAACCGTGTCGCCGGCCTTCGCCTGGTTGGACTCGTCGTGGGCGTGCAGCTTGGTGGAGCGCTTAACATATTTGCCGTAGATCGGGTGGCGCTCGCGACGCTCGATCATTACCACGATGGACTTGTCCATCTTGTCGCTCACCACTTTACCGGTGAGCATACGGGCTTTTTTCTCTTCGGCCATCTCAAACACCTGCCTTCTCGTTGAGCACAGTCTTCACACGGGCGATATCCCGACGAACCTGCTTGAGCAGATGAGTCTGGCTCAACTGGCCGGTGGCCTTCTGCATGCGCAGGTTGAACTGCTCGCGGAGGAGTTCAAAGAGCCGCTCCTTGAGCTGCTCTGCTGACTTTTCACGAATTTCCTGGGCTTTCATCACATCACCGTCCGTTTCACAAAGGTGGTGGAGACCGGGAACTTCTGGGCAGCCAGGGCGAATGCCTCGCGAGCCAGCTCCTCGGAAACGCCTTCGATCTCGTACAGGACACGGCCGGGCTGAATCTGTGCGACCCAGTACTCGACGGAGCCCTTACCCTTACCCATCCGGACTTCCAACGGCTTCTTGGAAATCGGCTTGTCCGGGAAGACACGGATCCAGATCTTCCCGCCACGCTTGACGTGACGAGTGATGGCACGACGGCCAGCTTCGATCTGACGGGCGGTGACGCGACCGCGACCAGTGGCCTTGAGGCCAAACTCGCCGAAGCTGATCTTGCTTCCGCGATGCGCCAGGCCACGGTTGCGGCCCTTCTGCATCTTGCGGAATTTCATACGCTTAGGTTGTAACATCGACTCGCTCTCCCCTTACCTGGAACCTTTCTTCTTGGAGGGTGCGGATGCCGGCTGCTTGGCCTTCGCACGAACCTCCTCGATGCCCCCGAGGATTTCACCTTTGAAGACCCAGACCTTGACACCGATGATGCCGTAGGTGGTCTTTGCTTCAAAGGCAGCGTAATCGATGTCCGCACGCAGGGTATGCAGCGGAACACGACCTTCGCGGTACCACTCGGTGCGGGCAATTTCCGCGCCGCCGAGGCGACCGGAGAGCTGCACCTTGATGCCGCCTGCGCCCAGACGCATAGCGTTCTGAACGGCACGCTTCATGGCGCGACGGAACATCACGCGACGCTCAAGCTGGCCGGCAATGTTCTGCGCGACGAGCATGGCATCCAGTTCCGGCTTGCGAACTTCCTCGATGTTGACGTGAACGGGCACGCCCATCATCTCGGTCACGTCGCGACGCAGGCGATCGACGTCTTCGCCCTTCTTGCCAATCACGATGCCCGGACGGGCGGTGTGAATGGTGATGCGCGCGTTGTTCGCGGGACGCTCGATGGTGATTTTGCTAACGGAGGCGTTTTTCAGACGCTCTTCCAGAAAGCTACGCACCGCGAGGTCGTTATTGAGCTTATCGGCATAGGCGCCGCGCTCGGCGTACCAGACTGAGGTATGGTCTTTGACGATACCCAGTCGGATGCCTGTTGGATTGACTTTCTGACCCATCTGGTCGACTCCTACTTCTCGGCTACCTTGACGGTGATGTGGCAAGTGCGCTTCAAAATGCGATCCGCGCGGCCTTTGGCACGCGGCTTGATGCGCTTGAGCGTCATGCCCTCATCGACACAGATGGTCGAGACACGCAGCTCGTCGATGTCCATGCCGTTATTTTCTTCCGCATTCGCAATGGCGGACTGAAGCACCTTTTTGACCAGCTTCGCCGCCTTCTTCGGGGAGAAGGTCAGCAGGTCGAGCGCTTCGGCGACAGGCTTACCGCGCACCTGATCAGCCACCAAACGGGCCTTCTGGGCGGATAAACTGGCGCCACGCAGCTTTGCTGTGACTTCCATCTCTTAATCCTCTCTGGCTTACCGTTTGGCTTTCTTGTCCGCCGCATGACCGCGATAGGTGCGGGTAGCAGCGAATTCGCCCAGCTTGTGGCCAACCATTTCCTCGGAGACGTGCACCGGGACGTGTTGGCGACCGTTATGGACTGCAATGGTGAGCCCGACCATATTGGGCAGGACCATAGAACGACGCGACCAGGTCTTGATCGGTTTGCGATCGTTCTTTTCCGCTGCAGTCTCAACCTTTTTCAGCAGATGAAGGTCAATGAAAGGACCTTTCTTCAGTGAACGTGGCACAGCCGTTACCTCTTAATGTCTTGGCGTGGGATCTTAACCGCGAGCCTTACGGCGGCGGACGATCAGCTTGTCGGTGCGCTTGTTCTTGCGGGTCTTGTGGCCCTTGGTGGGCATACCCCACGGGGACACCGGATGACGACCACCACTGGTGCGGCCTTCACCACCACCGTGCGGGTGGTCCACCGGGTTCATGGCGACACCGCGAACGGTAGGACGCACACCTCTCCAGCGCTTCGCACCGGCCTTGCCAAGTTGACGCAGGCTGTGCTCAGAATTGCTCACTTCACCCAGGGTGGCACGGCACTCGGCCAGCACCTTGCGCATCTCGCCGGAGCGCAGACGCAGGGTGGCGTAGTTGCCTTCACGAGCCACCAGCTGGGCGCTGGTACCGGCGCTGCGTGCGAT
The DNA here is from genome assembly GCF_052645355.1 of Halomonas sp. V046. Lineage (NCBI taxonomy): Bacteria > Pseudomonadati > Pseudomonadota > Gammaproteobacteria > Oceanospirillales > Halomonadaceae > Halomonas > Halomonas sp. V046. The sequence continues at coordinate 27,603 of NZ_JBQXYF010000013.1, read as the reverse complement.
CTGAGCGCCCTTACCAGGCTTCAGCTCGATGCAGTGCACCGTGGAACCCAACGGGATGTTGCGCAACGGCATGGCGTTGCCCTTCTTGATCGGCGCATTGACGCCAGACTCAAGACGGTCACCAGCACTCACGCCCTTGGGCGCGATGATGTAGCGACGCTCACCGTCGAGGTACTTCAGCAGAGCGATGTGAGCGCTACGGTTCGGATCGTGCTCGAGGCGCTCAACGACGGCCGGAACGCCATCCTTGGTGCGCTTGAAGTCGATCAAACGGTAGTGCTGACGGTGCCCACCGCCCACGTGGCGGGTAGTGATGCGACCGTGGTTGTTACGGCCACCGGACTTGGACTGTTTCTCGAGCAGCGGCGCGTAGGCGCGGCCCTTGTACAGTTCTTCACCAACGATCTTGACGACGTGGCGACGACCGGCGGATGTGGGTTTTGTCTTGACGATTGCCATGATCCGTACTCCTGCCTTTACTCGGCGCCAGAGAAGTCTTCAAGCGTCTCGCCGGCGGCCAGTGTCACGTACGCCTTGCGATAACCCTTGCGCATACCAACACCATGCGCAGTACGCTTGGTCTTGCCCTTCACGTTCAGCACTTGAACGCTTGCGACCTTCTTGCCGAACAGTTCCTGTACGGCGGTCTTGATTTCGGGCTTGGTTGCGTCGCCTGCCACCTTGAACACGTACTGGTTACGCTCGGCGGCCATGGCGGCCTTCTCGGTCACGTGCGGACCAAGCAGAACCTTGAATACACGTTCCTGGTTCATGCCAGCTTCTCCTCGAATTTGCGCAGAGCGGAGACGGTAGCCAGGACCTTGTCGAAGGCGACCAGGCTAACCGGGTCGGCGGCGGCGACGTCCACGACATCCACGTTCGGGATATTGCGGGCGGCCAGGTACAGGTTCTCGTCGACTTCTTCAGTGACGATCAGCACCTTCTCCAGACCCATCTCGCTGAGCTTTGAGACCAGCTGCTTGGTTTTCGGTGACTCGACGCTGAAGTTCTCAACCGCGACAAGACGTTCCTGACGGACCAGCTCGGACAGAATCGAGCGCATGGCCGCACGGTACATCTTGCGGTTGACCTTCTGGGAGTGGTCCTGCGGACGGGCCGCGAAGGTCACACCACCGCTGCGCCAGATCGGCGAACGAATGGTGCCGGCGCGAGCGCGGCCGGTGCCCTTCTGGCGCCACGGCTTCTTGCCGCCACCACGGACGTCGGAACGGTTCTTCTGAGCGCGGGTACCCTGACGACCACCGGCCAGATAGGCGGTGACGACCTGATGCACGAGCGCTTCATTGAATTCTTTGCCAAAGGTAGCGTCAGAGAGCTCAACGGTCCCTTCGCTTGCACCTGCAAGATTCAGATTCATCGGTATTTTCCCCTTCAGCCAGCTTTGACGGCGCTGCGCACGATGACATCACTGCCGGTGGCACCAGGAACGGCACCCTTGATCAGCAGCAGGTTGCGCTCGGCATCGACACGGACGACTTCCAGGCTCTGGACGGTGCAGCGGGCGTTGCCCATCTGGCCGGCCATCTTCTTGCCCTTGAATACGCGACCCGGGGTCTGGCACATGCCGATGGAACCCGGTGCACGGTGGGACAAGGAGTTACCGTGGGTGTTGTCCTGGGTACGGAAGTTCCAGCGCTTAACAGCGCCCTGGAAGCCCTTACCCTTGGAGGTGCCGACGACGTCAACACTCTGCCCAGCTTCGAAGAGGGATACGGTGAGGGAGCCACCCACTTCCGGAGCTTCCTCGCCTTCAACCAGGCGAAACTCCATCAGCGAACGACCAGCCTCGACACCTGCCTTTGCGTACTGGCCAGCTTGGGCCTTGGACAGATGCTTGGCTTTGCGGGAACCAGTTGTGACCTGAACCGCGGCGTAACCGTCAGTCTCGACGGACTTGACGCAAGTTACACGGTTAGGCTCAACCTCGATAACGGTCACGGGCACGGATGCACCGTCTTCGGTGAAGACACGGGTCATCCCGGCCTTCCTACCGACTAAACCGATAGTCATTCTCAGTCTCCTATAGTGTACGGGGCTATCACCCGCTATGGCTGCCCTTTCCAGAGCATTCCACTAGCACGTTGTATGACGCCATCCCGGCGTGGCGGCTGCTGATCCTCAGACGAAAGCGCGAGGAACGCTGGGCCGCATGTGTCTAGTGTGATATCAGTCGAGCTTGATCTGCACGTCCACGCCAGCGGCGAGGTCGAGCTTCATCAGCGCATCAACGGTCTTTTCGGTCGGCTCAACGATATCGAGCACGCGCTTGTGGGTACGAATCTCATACTGATCACGAGCGTCCTTGTTCACGTGCGGAGAAATCAGCACGGTGTAACGCTCGCGATTGGTCGGCAGAGGAATCGGACCACGAACCTGGGCGCCAGTGCGCTTGGCGGTATCAACGATCTCCGCGGCAGACTGATCGATCAGGCGATGGTCGAAAGCCTTCAACCGAATGCGAATCTTCTGGTTCTGCATTGCCCTAACTCCAATGGATCTTGACGGCGCGAGCCGTCAACCCACGCATTCAAAGGATGCGCATTATATGCGCGCAGCCACCGAGAGTCAAACCCTCAATGACAACGCGCAGAAAAGGGGGCTCCTTGCGGAGCCCCCTTCTGTCGTCAAGCGTCGCGCTTACTCGACAATCTTGGCCACAACGCCGGCGCCGACGGTACGGCCGCCTTCACGAATGGCGAAGCGCAGACCTTCGTCCATGGCGATCGGGGCGATCAGGTTGACAACCATCTGGACGTTGTCACCCGGCATGACCATCTCGACGCCTTCCGGCAGCTCACAAGTACCAGTGATGTCGGTGGTACGGAAGTAGAACTGCGGACGATAGCCCTTGAAGAACGGCGTGTGACGACCACCTTCGTCCTTGGACAGCACGTACACTTCCGCTTCAAACTTGGTGTGCGGAGTGATGGTGCCCGGCTTGGCCAGCACCTGGCCACGCTCGACGTCGTCACGCTTGGTGCCGCGCAGCAGCGCGCCGACGTTCTCGCCTGCACGACCTTCGTCGAGCAGCTTGCGGAACATCTCGACACCGGTAACGGTGGTCTTGGTGGTGTCGCGGATACCGACGATTTCGACTTCTTCGCCAGCCTTCACGATGCCACGCTCGACACGACCGGTCACAACGGTACCGCGACCAGAGATGGAGAACACGTCTTCGATCGGCATCAAGAACGGCTGATCGATGGCACGCTCCGGCTCCGGGATGTACTCGTCGAGGGCCTTGATCAGGTTGGCGACGGCGGTGGTACCCATGCCGTTGTCATCCTTGCCTTCGAGAGCCATCAGGGCAGAACCGGTGATGATCGGGGTGTCGTCGCCCGGGAAGTCGTACATGGACAGCAGTTCACGCACTTCCATCTCGACCAGCTCAAGCAGCTCTTCGTCGTCGACCATGTCGGCCTTGTTCAGGAACACGACGATGAACGGCACGCCGACCTGACGCGACAGCAGGATGTGCTCGCGAGTCTGCGGCATGGGGCCGTCAGCGGCAGAACAGACCAGGATAGCGCCGTCCATCTGGGCAGCACCGGTGATCATGTTCTTGACGTAGTCGGCGTGGCCGGGGCAGTCGACGTGTGCGTAGTGACGCACTTCAGACTGATACTCGACGTGAGAGGTAGCGATGGTAATACCACGCTCACGCTCTTCCGGAGCATTGTCGATAGTGTCGAACTCGCGCCAGTCACCGCCGAAGACCTCGGCAGAAACGCGGGTCAGGGCCGCCGTCAGGGTCGTCTTACCGTGGTCGACGTGACCGATGGTGCCGACGTTGACGTGCGGTTTGGAACGTTCGAATTTTTCCTTAGCCACTGCTATGACCTCTTTACGTTAGCTAACGGTTAACCGTTCTGGTTGATGACGGCTTCAACGACGCTGGACGGCGCCTCTTCGTAGTCCGCAAACTCCATGGTGTAGCTTGCGCGGCCCTGGGTCTGAGAACGCAGGTCGGTTGCGTAACCGAACATCTCAGCCAGCGGCACGGTGGCGCGAATGATCTTACCAGTTGAAGAATCATCCATGCCCGAGACCAGGCCCCGGCGACGATTCAGGTCGCCCATGACGTCACCCATGAAGTCTTCAGGGGTAACGACCTCGACCTTCATCACCGGCTCGAGAAGAACGGCCTTGGCCTTGGGTGCACCAGCCTTGATCGCCATGGAAGAGGCGACCTTGAACGCGGTCTCGTTGGAGTCCACGTCATGGTAGGAACCGTCGAACAGCGTGACCTTGACGTCGATCATCGGGTAGCCCGCGATGACACCGTTCTGGAGCTGCTCATAGGCCCCTTTCTCGACGGCCGGCACGTATTCCTTGGGAACCGCGCCACCGACGATTTCTGAAGCGAACTTGAAGTGCATGTCTTCGTCGTCGCCCTTGTCTTCGGCCGTCAACGGCTCGATGCGCAGGTGTACGTGACCGTACTGACCGCGCCCACCGGACTGACGAACGAATTTGCCTTCCTGCTCGACGCTCTGACGAATCGTCTCGCGGTAGGCCACCTGCGGCTTGCCGATGTTCGCTTCCACCTTGAACTCGCGACGCATGCGGTCAACGATGATGTCCAGGTGCAGCTCACCCATGCCGGAGATGATGGTCTGACCGGTCTCTTCGTCGGTCTTGACCTGGAAGGACGGGTCTTCCTGAGCCAGCTTGCCCAGTGCAACACCCATCTTCTCCTGGTCCGCCTTGGATTTCGGCTCGACCGCGACGGAGATAACCGGATCCGGGAACTCCATGCGCTCCAGAACGATCTTGTCGGTCAGATCACACAGGGTATCACCGGTAGTGACATCCTTCAGGCCGATACAGGCGGCGATATCACCGGCCAGGATCTCCTTGATCTCTTCCCGAGAGTTGGCATGCATCTGCACGATACGGCCGACACGCTCTTTCTTCTGCTTCACGGAGTTGTAGACGCTGTCACCGGACTTCAGCACGCCAGAGTAGACGCGGATGAAGGTCAGGGTACCGACGAAGGGGTCGGTCGCGATCTTGAACGCCAGAGCGGAGAACGGTGCGCTGTCGTCGGCCTCACGGGTCGCGATGGTGCCGTCCTTGTCGTCCAGCTCACCTTCGATCGCCTTGACCTCGGTGGGGGACGGCATGTACTCGATGACGCCATCGAGAACGGCCTGAACGCCCTTGTTCTTGAACGCCGAGCCGCAGGTGACCAGGATGATCTCGTTGGCCAGGGTACGACGACGCAGGCCGGCCTTGATCTCCTCGACGGTGAGCTCGCCACCCTCCAGGTACTTCTCGGTCAGCTCTTCGGATGCCTCGGCGGCGGCCTCGACCATCTCTTCGCGATACTTCTCGGCGGTTTCCTGCAGCTCGGCAGGAATGTCCACCAGGTCGTAGTTCATCCCGAAGTTGTCTTCATCCCACAGGATGGCCTTCATCTGGATGAGGTCGATCACGCCCTTGAAGTCGTCCTCGGCGCCCCAGTTGATCTGGATCGGCACCACATTGGCACCCAGACGTTCCTTGAGCTGATCGACGACCATGAAGAAGTCGGCGCCGGCACGGTCCATCTTGTTGACGAACACCATGCGCGGAACTTCGTACTTGTTGGCCTGACGCCAAACGGTCTCGGTCTGCGGCTGAACGCCGGAGGAGCCGCACAGCACGACGACCGCGCCATCAAGAACACGCAGGGAACGTTCGACTTCGATGGTGAAGTCAACGTGTCCAGGCGTGTCGATGATGTTGATGCGGTGCTCATCGAACTGCTTGTTCATGCCCTGCCAGAAGCAGGTCGTCGCCGCGGAGGTGATAGTGATACCACGCTCCTGCTCCTGCTCCATCCAGTCCATGGTGGCAGCGCCCTCATGGACCTCACCAACCTTGTGAGACAGGCCGGTGTAGAACAGAACACGTTCGGTAGTCGTTGTCTTACCGGCATCGACGTGGGCCACGATACCGATATTGCGGTAGCGATTAAGCGGAGTCTTGCGAGCCACGATGTAACTCCCGTTGGTTGGCGATACTTAGAAGCGGTAGTGAGAGAAGGCCTTGTTGGCTTCTGCCATGCGATGCACGTCTTCACGCTTCTTGACGGCCGAACCCTTGCCTTCGGCGGCATCCAGCATCTCGCCGGCCAGACGCTGCTCCATGGTCTTCTCGCCGCGACGACGCGCAGCGTCCACCAACCAGCGCATGGCGAGCGCCTGACGGCGAGACGGGCGCACTTCGACCGGCACCTGATAGGTCGCACCACCGACGCGGCGCGACTTCACTTCGACCATCGGCTGGATGGTTTCCAGCGCCTTGTCGAAGACTTCCAGCGGCTCATCATTGGAACGCTCGGCAACCCTGTCCAGCGCACCATAGACAATACGCTCGGCGACGGACTTCTTGCCGCTGATCATCAGGTGGTTCATGAACTTCGCCAGGCGCTCGGATCCGAACTTGGGATCCGGCAAAATCTCGCGCTTGGCCGCAACTCTTCTTCTAGGCATGATAAGCCCTCTATCGAAGGGTCCTTCAGGTAAACCCGAGACTGGCAGTCAGCCGCTCGACCTTACTCTTATCAGACCGTGACAAATATGGTGTCGGTAGGCGTGGGAAGTCTTAGGACTTCGGACGCTTGGTACCGTACTTGGAACGACCTTGCTTACGGTTCTGGACACCGGAGGTGTCGAGAGCGCCGCGAACGGTGTGATAACGCACACCCGGAAGGTCCTTCACTCGGCCGCCACGGATCAGGACAACAGAGTGCTCCTGAAGGTTGTGGCCTTCACCGCCGATGTAGGAAGACACCTCGAAACCGTTGGTCAGACGCACGCGGCAGACCTTCCGCAAAGCGGAGTTCGGCTTCTTCGGGGTAGTGGTATAGACGCGGGTGCAAACGCCGCGCTTTTGCGGGCAGGCCTGAAGCGCAGGCACGTCGGTCTTCGTGGCCTGGCGCTTGCGCGGCTTGCGCACGAGCTGGTTAATCGTTGCCATGGTGTATAGCTGACTCCAATGGGTTGCCTTGCCTGTTACAGCAGAGCGGGCGCACCCGCCCCACTGTTAAAGGCTGCGCATTCTAATGGCTGATGCCGAGTGCCGTCAAGCCCGAAGCGCTTCGCGCTTCGGGCCACGACGCGCGGAATCAGATCTCCTCGTCGTCCGAATCGAGCGCGGTAAGCTGGGCGCCCAGCTCCTGCTCGACATCGTAGGCCGACGGCTGGAGCAGACGCTCGGCATCATCACGCTTGCGGCGACGCTCCTCGTGGTGGGTCAGGCCGGTACCGGCCGGGATCAGACGCCCCACCACCACGTTTTCTTTCAGGCCGCGCAGGTAATCACGCTTACCGGTCACCGCCGCCTCGGTCAGCACCCGCGTGGTCTCCTGGAAGGAGGCCGCGGAGATGAACGACTCGGTGGCCAGGCTGGCCTTGGTAATCCCCAGCAGCAGGCGCTGGTACTTGGCCGGGAACTTGTCGTTGGCCTGGAGCCTGGCGTTCTGCTCCAGGACGCGAACCAGCTCGACCTGATCACCCGGGATAAAGTCGGAGTCGCCGGCGTCGGCGATTTCGACCTTGCGCAGCATCTGACGCACGATCACTTCGATGTGCTTGTCGTTGATGCCAACGCCCTGCAGACGATAGACGTCCTGAACCTCGACGACGATATACTTCGCCAGTTCGGCGATGCCGAGCAGACGCAAGATGTCGTGCGGGTTGCTCGGGCCGTCGGAAATGACCTCGCCCTTCTCGACCGACTCGCCCTCGAAGACCGCGATCTGACGCCATTTCGGGATCAGCATCTCGAACGGATCGCCGTCGCTCGGGGTAATCGTCAGACGACGCTTGCCCTTGGTCTCCTTGCCGAAGCTGATCACACCGCTGATCTCGGCCAGAATCGCCGGTTCCTTCGGCTTGCGTGCCTCGAACAGGTCGGCGACACGCGGCAGACCACCGGTGATGTCCTTGTTACCGGACGCCTCCACCGGAATACGGGCAACCACCTCACCGACGCCGATGTGCGAACCATTGTCGACGGTCACGATGGCCTTGCCCGGCAGCAGGTACTGCACCGGAGTGTCGGAGCCGCTCACCGTCACCGGCTTGCCGGCGCCGTCGGCCAGGGTGATCATCGGACGCTTGTCGCGACCCGCCATCGGACGCGCCGCGGACTCGATGATCTCGATGGACGACAGTCCCGTCATCTCATCCACACTACGGTGCATGGTCAGGCCTTCGTCCATGTCCGCATAGGTCACCTGGCCCTCGGCCTCGGCCACGATCGGGTGGGTGTGCGGATCCCACTTGGCCACTGACTGACCGGGGTCGACGGGGTCGCCGTCGCGCACGGACAGCTCGGCGCCATAAGGCAGCTTGTAGTACTCGCGCTCACGACCATGCTCGTCGGCCACGGCCAGCGCACTGGAGCGAGAGACCACCACCAGCTTGCCGTCGGCACGCTCGACGTACTTGATGTTGTGCAGGCGCACACTGCCGCCATGCTTGACCTGGACGCTGTCCACGGCGGATGCCCGCGAGGCCGCACCACCGATGTGGAAGGTACGCATGGTCAGCTGGGTGCCCGGCTCACCGATGGACTGGGCGGCGATGACACCGACCGATTCACCGATGTTGACCTGGTGTCCGCGGGCCAGATCGCGACCGTAGCAGGTCGCACAGACGCCGTGACTGGTCTCGCACGAGATCGTGCTGCGCACGATGATCTCATCGACGCCCATGGTGTCGAGCTGAGCGCACCAGGCTTCGTCGAGCAACGTACCGCGAGCGATCAGCACGTCGTCGGTACTCGGATCGATGACGTCCTGAGCGACCACACGACCCAGCACACGCTGGGCCAGGGAGACGATAATGTCGCCGCCCTCGATGACCGGGTGCAGGGTCAGGCCGTTCTCGGTGCCACAATCGACCTCGGTGATGACCATGTCCTGGGCCACGTCGACCAGACGACGGGTCAGGTAACCGGAGTTGGCGGTCTTCAGGGCCGTATCCGCCAGACCCTTACGGGCACCGTGGGTCGAGATGAAGTACTGGAGTACGTTCAGACCTTCACGGAAGTTGGCGACGATCGGCGTCTCGATGATCGAGCCGTCAGGCTTGGCCATCAGGCCACGCATACCGGCCAGCTGACGGATCTGAGCGGCGCTACCACGAGCGCCCGAGTCGGCCATGATGAAGACGCTGTTGAACGAATCCTGCTCAACCTCGTTACCATGACGATCGATCACGCTCTCCTTGGAGATACCGGCCATCATCGCCTTGGCGACCTGGTCGTTGGCGCGCGCCCAGATATCGATGACCTTGTTGTACTTCTCGCCCGCGGTCACCAGACCCGAGGAGAACTGGTCCTCGATTTCCTTGACCTCTTCCTCGGCCGCATCGACGATCTCGGCCTTGGCGTCCGGGATGACGAAGTCGTTGACGCCGATCGAGGCGCCGGACCAGGTGGCCAGGCGGAAACCGGTGTACATCAGCTGGTCGGCGAAGATGACCGCGGCCTTCAGGCCGGCACGACGGTACACTTCATTGATCAGCTTGGAGATCGCCTTCTTCTTCATGGCCTGATCGACCAGTTCGAAGGGCACCCCCTGGGGCAGGATCCGGAACAGCAGCGCACGGCCGACGGTGGTGTCCCGCAGGCGGCGGTGCTCGGAGCGCTCACCGGTCTCCTCGTCGATATCGACCTCGTCCAGGCGCACCTTGACGCGAGCATGCAGCTCGACGCTCTGGGTGCCGAACGCGCGGTCGACCTCGTTGAGGCCGGAGAACACCATGCCTTCGCCCTTGGCGTTGATGCGCTCACGGGTCATGTAATACAGACCCAGCACCACGTCCTGAGACGGCACGATGATCGGCTCGCCGTTGGCCGGCGACAGCACGTTGTTGGTGGCCATCATCAGCGCACGCGCTTCGAGCTGGGCTTCCAGCGTCAGCGGTACGTGAACGGCCATCTGGTCGCCGTCGAAGTCGGCGTTGTAGGCGGCACACACCAGCGGGTGCAGCTGGATCGCCTTGCCTTCGATCAACAGCGGCTCAAACGCCTGGATGCCGAGGCGGTGCAGGGTCGGGGCGCGGTTCAGCAGCACCGGGTGCTCACGAATGACGTCGGCGAGGATGTCCCACACCTCAGGCAACTCGCGCTCGACCATCTTCTTGGCGGCCTTGATGGTGGACGCCTGGCCGCTGCCCTGCAGCTTGGAGTAGATGAACGGCTTGAACAGCTCGAGCGCCATCTTCTTCGGCAGACCGCACTGGTGCAGACGCAGGGTCGGACCGACGGTGATGACCGAGCGGCCGGAATAGTCCACGCGCTTGCCGAGCAGGTTCTGACGGAAGCGGCCCTGCTTACCCTTGATCATGTCGGCGAGCGACTTGAGCGGACGCTTGTTGGAACCCGTAATGGCGCGACCACGACGGCCGTTGTCGAGCAGCGCATCGACGGATTCCTGCAGCATGCGCTTCTCGTTGCGCACGATGATGTCCGGCGCATTGAGGTCGAGCAGACGCTTCAGGCGGTTGTTGCGGTTGATCACACGACGATAGAGGTCGTTGAGATCGGAGGTCGCAAAGCGTCCGCCGTCCAGCGGTACCAGCGGACGCAGGTCCGGCGGCAGCACGGGCAGCACTTCCATGACCATCCACGCCGGATCGTTGCCGGAGCCGTAGAAGGCCTCGAGCAGCTTCAGGCGCTTGGATAGCTTCTTGATCTTGGTCTCGGAGCTAGTCTGCGGGATCTCTTCACGCAGGCGATCGATCTCTTCTTCGAGATCGATGTCCTTGAGCATGGCCTGGACGGCTTCGGCACCCATGCGGGCGTCGAAGTCGTCACCGAACTCCTCGAGGGCCTCGAAATACTGCTCATCGTTGAGCAGCTGGCCACGCTCGAGGGTGGTCATGCCCGGATCGACGACCATGAAGCTCTCGAAGTACAGCACGCGCTCGATGTCACGCAGGGTCATGTCCATCAGCATGCCGATACGCGACGGCAGTGACTTCAAGAACCAGATATGCGCGACCGGGCTCGCCAGTTCAATATGGCCCATGCGCTCGCGACGCACGGCGGCCTTGGTGACCTCAACGCCACACTTTTCGCAGATGATTCCGCGGTGCTTCATGCGCTTGTACTTGCCGCACAGGCACTCGTAGTCCTTTACCGGGCCAAAGATCTTGGCGCAGAACAGGCCGTCACGCTCGGGCTTGAACGTCCGGTAGTTGATCGTCTCGGGCTTCTTCACCTCGCCGAACGACCAGGAACGAATCATGTCCGGAGACGCGAGCGAAATCTTGATCGCATCGAACTCGTCGGTCTGGGACTGCGATTTGAGGACTTTCACCAAATCTTTCATGTAGGTCGGCTCCGTTGCGGAGTTGTCATGGGCGGGGGGCCGAAGCCCCCCGCGGACCGTCTTTCATTGAAGCGCCTTGTGGGCCGCCTCAGCTCTCCAGTTCCATATCAATGCCCAGCGAGCGGATTTCCTTCACCAATACGTTGAAGGATTCCGGCATGCCCGCCTGCATGGTGTGGTCGCCATCCACGATGCTCTTGTACATCTTGGTGCGGCCCTCCACGTCATCGGACTTGACGGTGAGCATTTCCTGCAGAGTGTAAGCGGCGCCATAGGCCTCCAGGGCCCAGACCTCCATCTCACCAAAGCGCTGACCACCGAATTGCGCCTTGCCGCCAAGCGGCTGCTGGGTTACCAGCGAGTAGGAGCCGGTGGAACGCGCGTGCATCTTGTCATCGACCAGGTGGTTGAGCTTGAGCATGTACATGTAGCCCACCGTCACCGGGCGGTCGAAGGACTCGCCGGTACGCCCGTCATAGAGCGCCATCTGGCCCGAGTCCGGCAGCCCTGCCAGGGTCAGCAGGTGCTTGATCTCGTGCTCCTTGGCACCGTCAAACACCGGCGTCGCCATCGGCACGCCCTTCTTCAGGTTCTTGGCAAGCTCGATGACTTCTTCGTCGGACAGCGACTCGAGTTCCTCGATTCGCGTGCCCTGGGTGGAGTTGTACACCTTGCCCAGGAACTCGCGGATCTCGGCGATCTGCTGGCCACGAGCGTCACGCAGCATATGCTCGATCTTCATGCCGAGGCCACGCGCCGCCATGCCCAGGTGGGTCTCGAGGATCTGACCGACGTTCATCCGCGACGGCACGCCCAACGGGTTCAGGACTACGTCGATGGGCTCACCGTTATCGTCGAACGGCATGTCCTCGATCGGCATGATCGCCGAGATGACACCCTTGTTACCGTGACGGCCGGCCATCTTGTCGCCCGGCTGCAGGCGGCGCTTGATGGCGAGGTAGACCTTGACGATCTTGAGCACGCCCGGCGCCAGGTCGTCGCCCTGGGTCAGCTTGCGCTTCTTGTCCTCGAACCGCTCGTCCATTTCCTTGCGACGATTCTCGAGCTGCTCGTCGGCCTGGGCCAGCAGCTCATTGAGGGCCTCGTCCTGCATGCGCAGCTTGAACCACTGCTGACGCGGCAGCTCCTCGAGGTAGTCGTCGGACAGCACGTCGCCCTTGGCCAGTTTCGGACCACCGTTGACGGCCTGGCCGCACAGGGTGCGCTGGAGACGCTCGAAGGTCGCGTCTTCGGCGATACGGTACGTTTCCTGAAGGTCCTTGCGCACCTCATCGAGCTGCATCTGCTCGATGGAAAGCGCACGCGAGTCCTTCTCGACGCCGTCGCGGGTGAACACCTGCACGTCGATGACGGTACCCTTCATGCCGGTCGGGGCACGCAGGGAAGTGTCCTTCACGTCGGACGCCTTCTCACCGAAGATCGCACGCAGCAGCTTTTCTTCCGGCGTCAGCTGGGTCTCGCCCTTGGGCGTGACCTTGCCGACCAGAATATCGCCTGCGCCGACTTCGGCACCGATATAGACCACACCGGCCTCATCCAGCTTGCCAAGCGCCGATTCACCGACGTTGGGGATGTCGGAGGTGATTTCCTCCGGCCCCAGCTTGGTGTCACGGGACACACAGGTCAGTTCCTGGATGTGGATGGTGGTGAAACGATCTTCCTGGACCACCCGCTCGGACAGCAGGATCGAGTCCTCGAAGTTGTAGCCGTTCCAGGGCATGAACGCGATGCGCATGTTCTGACCAAGGGCCAGATCACCCATGTCGACAGACGGACCGTCGGCCAGGATATCGCCGCGCGACACGCGGTCACCCGGACGCACGATCGGGCGCTGGTTCTGACAGGTGTTCTGGTTGGAACGCAGATACTTGGTCAGGTTGTAGATATCAACGCCGGCCTCACCGCCGATGATCTCATCCTCACCGACCCGCACCACGATGCGCTTGGCATCGACAGAGTCGATCACGCCACCACGCCGAGCCACGGCGCAGACGCCGGAATCACGCGCCACGAAACGCTCCATGCCGGTGCCGACCAGCGGCTTGTCGGCACGCAGGGTCGGCACGGCCTGACGCTGCATGTTCGCCCCCATCAGGGCGCGGTTGGCGTCATCGTGCTCGAGGAACGGAATCAAGGCCGCAGCGACCGACACCACCTGGCGCGGAGACACGTCCATCAGCGTCACCTGCTCGGGACGCATGAAGGTGGTCTCACCGCGGTGACGGACCTGCACCAGGTCGTCGACCAGCTGGTTGGACTCATTCACCGTGGCCGACGCCTGGGCGATGACGAAGTCACCTTCCTCGATGGCCGACAGGTGGACGACGTCGTCGGTCACCTGGCTGTCCACGACCTTGCGGTACGGCGTCTCGAGGAAGCCATAGCTGTTGGTGTGGCTATAGGTCGCCAGCGAGTTGATCAGGCCGATGTTCGGACCTTCAGGCGTCTCGATCGGGCACAGACGGCCGTAGTGCGTGGCGTGAACGTCACGCACCTCGAAGCCGGCGCGCTCACGGGTCAGACCACCCGGGCCGAGAGCGGACACGCGACGCTTGTGCGTGACCTCCGACAGCGGGTTGTTCTGGTCCATGAACTGCGACAGCTGCGAGGAGCCGAAGAACTCCTTCACCGCCGCGGCCACGGGCTTGGCGTTGATCAGGTCCTGCGGCATCAGGCCCTCGCTCTCCGCCATGGAGAGGCGCTCTTTCACCGCACGCTCGACCCGCACCAGGCCGACGCGGAACTGGTTCTCGGCCATTTCACCGACGCAACGAATACGACGGTTGCCCAGGTGGTCGATGTCATCGACATCGCCGAAGCCGTTACGGATGTTGATCAGCTCGCGCAGCACGTCGAGGATATCGGCGCGGTCCAGCACGCCAGACCCGGTATCGGACTCGCGACGCAGACGGCGGTTGAACTTCATGCGACCCACGCCCGACAGGTCGTAGCGGTCTTCGCTGAAGAACAGGTTGTTGAACAGCGTCTCGGCGGCTTCCTTGGTGGGCGGCTCGCCGGGGCGCATCATGCGATAGATTTCGACCAACGCCTCGAGCTGGGACCCGGTGGTGTCCAGCTTCAGGGTATCGGAAACGAAAGGACCGCAGTCGAGATCGTTGGTGTACAGCGTCTCGAGGCTGGTGATGCCCGCCTGCCCCAGGGTCTCGAGCAATTCCGGAGTGATCTCGGCGTTGCACGGACAGATCAGCTCACCGGTGGCCGGGTTGACCTGATCCTTGGCCAGGGTCTTGCCGAAGAGATAGTCCATCGGCACTTCGAGGCGCTCGAGGCCGGTCTTCTCCAGCTGGCGGATATGCTTCTGGGTGATGCGACGGCCTTCCTCGACGATCACGCCGCCATCGGCGTCCTTGATATCGAAGGTGGCCGTCTCGCCGCGCAGGCGCGACGGCACCAGCTCCACAGAGAAGCCGGACTTCTCGATATGGAACGTGCTGGTGTCGAAGAACTCGTCGAGAATCTCCTCGGCGCTCATGCCCAACGCGCGTAGCAAGACGCTCGCCGGCAGCTTGCGGCGACGGTCGATACGCACGAAGACGTTGTCCTTCGGATCGAACTCGAAGTCCAGCCAGGAGCCGCGGTAAGGAATCACGCGAGCCGAGTACAAGAGCTTACCGGAAGAGTGGCTCTTGCCCTTGTCGTGATCGAAGAACACGCCCGGGCTTCTGTGCAGCTGGGAGACGATGACCCGCTCGGTACCATTGACGACGAAGGTACCGTTCTCGGTCATCAGGGGGATTTCCCCCATGTAGACTTCCTGCTCCTTGATGTCCTTGATGGCCTTGTTCGACGACTCTTTGTCGTAGATGATCAGGCGAACCTTGACACGCAGGGGCGCAGAGTAGGTGACGCCACGCAGCTGACACTCCTTGACGTCGAAGGCCGGAGTGCCGAAACGGTAGCTGACATACTCGAGCGCAGCGTTACCGGAGAAGCTCTCGATCGGGAACACGGACTTGAAGGCGGCGTTGAGGCCTACCTCCATGCGCTCCTCAGGGGAACGGTCCTGCTGGAGAAAGTCGTAATAGGAATCAAGCTGGATGGCCAGCAGGTAAGGCACATCCATCACTTGGGGCAGTTTGCCGAAATCCTTGCGGATGCGTTTTTTCTCAGTGTATGAGTAAGCCATCTGTATTCCCCAGCTTGTTCACCATGGGTGACCGATGCGTGTCGGCGCCACCCGACGGATCAGGTTCCGTCAGGCGCTGACGGCAAGCCCTCCGTAAAAGGCTCGCCGTCGGAATTCTGCAAGCTACAGATCCAACAGGATAGGTAGCTACTGACAACAGAAAAAGGCCGGCAGCGGGTGTCCCGCCACCAGCCGTGGTAGCTTACGCAGCGCGTGAAGCCACAGGCCCAAGAATTACTTGAGCTCCACAGAAGCGCCGGCTTCTTCCAGCTTCTTCTTGGCTTCTTCTGCGTCGTCCTTGCTCAGGCCTTCCTTGATGGTCGCCGGCGCGCCGTCGACGGCACCCTTGGCTTCCTTCAGGCCGAGACCGGTGATCTCGCGAACGGCCTTGATGACGTTAACTTTCTTGTCACCAGCAGAGGTCAGAACGACGTCGAACTCGGTCTGCTCTTCGGCAGCAGCAGCGTCGCCGCCACCAGGACCGGCCACGACAGCGGCAGCTGCGCTGACGCCGAACTTCTCTTCCATTGCTTCGATCAGCTCAACAACTTCCATCACGGACATGTCGGAGACGGCGTTGATGATGTCTTCTTTGGTCAGTGCCATTGTCTAGATTCCTAACTTTGCGGGCGTCTCGGTATCCGAGGACGCGAAATTGATCGTGCAGTCTGCTTACCGACAACCAGGGCCTCGCCTTAGGCGGCTTCCTGCTTCTGGTCACGCAGCGCAGCGAGGGTACGAACCAGCTTGCCGGCAGAAGCTTCCTTCATGACGGACATCAACTGGGCGATGCCCTCATCGTAGGTCGGCAGGGTCGCCAGACGGTCGAGATCGCTCGCCGGGATCAGCTCACCTTCGTAGGCCAGCGCCTTGACTTCGAAGTTCTTCTCGGTCTTGGCAAACTCCTTGAACAGACGAGCGGCGGCGCCCGGGTGCTCGTTGGAGAAAGCCAGCAGAGTCGGACCTGCGAAAGTCTCGTTCAGGCATTCCCACTGGGTGCCTGACAGAGCGCGACGAGCCAGAGTGTTGCGAACAACACGCAGCTCGACACCGTTCTCGCGCGCCTGCTTGCGCAGGTCGGTCATCTTGTAGACCGCAACGCCACGAGAATCGGCAACTACGACGGAGAGAGCGTCCTTCGCGGCTTCACTGACCTCGGCAACGATTGCCTTCTTGCCTTCGAGTGCTAGTGCCACTGTGATCACTCCTTCGTGCCGGAACCCGAAAGCTCCGGTGGTTACCATCTCTCCCACCCGAGGGTGAAAGTCCTGGGTGATGGTGCTCACCAGATGACTGGCGGCAACACCATCTGCGCAGGTGTCCGAGGGACGATTAAGCCGCCCTGCTGCTCAACGAGCCGCGGCGGCGCCTGCGGTCTTTGACGGTGCCCCGCCGGCCGGGTCTTCGACCCGGCACGGGGACCGCAAAGTATATTGCTCGGTACCTATCTTGCCGACCGCCATCACACCAGCGCGGAGTGATCGACGGTCAGACCCGGGCCCATGGTGCTGGACAGGGTCATTTTCTTGATGTACACGCCCTTGGAGGTGCTCGGCTTGAGCTTCTTCAGGTCGCTGACCAGCGCATCCAGGTTGCCCTTGATGGCGTCGGCTTCGAAGCTGACCTTGCCCAGGGTGGTGTGGATGATGCCGTTCTTGTCGGTACGGAAACGCACCTGGCCGGCCTTGGCATTCTTGACCGCGGTGGCGACGTCCGGCGTCACGGTGCCGACCTTGGGGTTCGGCATCAGGCCACGCGGACCGAGGATCTGGCCCAGCTGACCGACGACGCGCATGGCGTCCGGCGAGGCGATGACCACGTCGAAGTCGAGCTGGCCCTTCTTGACCCGCTCGGCCAGGTCGTCCATGCCGACGATATCGGCACCGGCTTCCTTGGCGGCTTCTTCGTTGGCACCCTGAGTAAAGACGGCGACACGCACGTCCTTGCCGGTACCATTGGGCATGACGGTAGCGCCACGCACGACCTGGTCGGATTTACGCGGATCGACGCCCAGGTTGATGGCGACGTCCAGAGACTCCTTGAACTTGACGGTGGACAGCTCGGCGAGCAGGGCCACGGCCTCGTCAATGGAATACGCCTTGGTCGGCTCGACCTTGTCACGAATCAGCTTTGCACGCTTGGTAAGCTTAGCCATGATCAGAGACCCTCCACGTTGAGGCCCATGCTGCGGGCGCTACCGGCAATGGTACGCACAGCGGCGTCGAGATCGGCAGCCGTCAGATCCGGCTCCTTGGTCTTGGCGATCTCTTCGAGCTGATCGCGGGTCACGGTACCGACCTTCTTCTTGTTCGGCTCACCGGAGCCGGACTTGATACCAGCGGCCTTCTTCAGCAGCACCGCAGCGGGCGGCGTCTTGGTGACGAAGGTGAAGCTGCGGTCGGAATAGACGGTGATGACCACGGGAGTCGGCAGACCCGGCTCGATGCCCTGGGTCTCGGCGTTGAACGCCTTGCAGAATTCCATGATATTGACACCGTGCTGACCCAGCGCGGGGCCCACGGGGGGACTCGGATTGGCCTTACCGGCTGCTACCTGCAGCTTGATGTAAGCCTGGACTTTCTTAGCCATGATAAACTCCAGTTGGGTACTAGCGCCTTTCGGCTCCCCGGATGACACGGCCGCCCCATCGCGGGACGCCCACTACAAAAACGCCAGACCACCTCGGCTGGACGTACCCGACTGCCTGTCGATGCAGCCTGTCGCCCCGCCACCTCAGCCGGCGACTTACTCTTTCTCGACCTGGGCAAACTCGAGTTCGACCGGCGTCGCACGACCGAAGATCAGCACACTGACCTGCAGCCGACTCTTGTCGTAGTTGACCTCTTCGACAACGCCATTGAAGTCGGCGAAGGGGCCATCCACGACACGCACGGACTGCCCGGGCTCGAACATGGTCTTGGGGCGCGGCTTCTCCGCCCCATCCTTGACGCGACTGAGAATTGCGTCGGCCTCACGCTGGGTGATAGCCGCCGGCTTTTCCTTGGTCCCACCGATGAAACCCATGACACGCGGGGTCTCGTTCACCAGGTGCCAAGTCTCGTCGGCCATTTCCATCTCGACCAGCACATAGCCGGGATAGAACTTGCGCTCGCTCTTGCGGCGCTTGCCGTCCCGCATCTCGACGACTTCTTCGGTCGGCACCAGAATCTCTCCGAAGAGATCCTCCATGCCGTGCATCTTCACCCGCTCGACCAACGAGCGCATGACATGCTTTTCGAAGCCGGAGTAGGCGTGGACGACGTACCAACGCTTGGACATGGAAACTCCTAACCGATGACGCCGGACATCGCCCAGCCGAGTAGCGTGTCGATCAACCACAGCATCAGCCCGACAACCAGTACAGCCACCAGCACGATGGCGGTGGTCTGAATGGTCTCGGGCCGGGTCGGCCAGACTACGCGCTGAATTTCCTTCTTGGCGCTACGCGCCAGCTCCACCAACTCACGACCCTTGGTGGTCATCAGCGCCACCAGCGCCGCCACCACGGACAGAGCGACGACGCCCAGCACGCGATAGAGAAGCGCCTGATCGGCGAAGTAGGTGTTGCCGACGACGGCCAGCACCAACAGAATGACGACAACCGCCCACTTGAGCCCGTCGTGGCGCGACTCCTGCACCTCGGCGCTATGCTTCATGAAACGAGACTCCTCAGGGTGCGGCAATCGAAAACAAGAAAGTATATAAAAAACTGCCAGCCTGGGGAAGACTGGCAGGCCAGGAGGGAATCGAACCCCCAACCTGCGGTTTTGGAGACCGCTGCTCTGCCAATTGAGCTACTGGCCTGTACTCGATGCTAACCATCCTTTGCGGACGGCCTTTGCAACAGCGGGCGCCATGATAGCGGGAAGTTTCCCGCCTGACAACCCCTCACCGCCAGAAGGACGGCCTGAGAAAGAAAAAGCGAGCCGAGGCTCGCTTCTTCAATTTGGAGCTCATGGACGGATTTGAACCGTCGACCTCACCCTTACCAAGGGTGTGCTCTACCCCTGAGCTACATGAGCGCACTCTTTCGCACCTGGCGTTCAACTACCGCTTCAGTGCTTTGCTACTGGAGCGGGCAGCGGGGATCGAACCCGCATCATCAGCTTGGAAGGCTGAGGTTCTACCATTGAACTATGCCCGCCTGCCCACTCGCAGGCCAAATGCCGAACCTCAAGCATCTGGCACAAATTCTGGTGGAGGGAGAAGGATTCGAACCTTCGAAGCTTTCGCGGCAGATTTACAGTCTGCTCCCTTTGGCCACTCGGGAATCCCTCCAACTGGCGATGCATTCTATCGCCCCACTCCTCAATGTCAAGTGATTGTTTTCTCAACATCTCTCTCGACATCCAGCCGAGCCGCCCGCGTTAGCGTCGACGCTCTGCTTCGGAACGCGGCGTATTGTGTCAAAGGAGCATGGAGAACGCAAGGCCCGCGCGAATTTTTTCCAGTGCCACCGGCGCCGGCGGGATCGGCGCCCCGGCCATGCGTCCGGCTCGCTCCGCCGCGGTCAGCGGAAAGCTCGCCTCGAGCCCGGCATAGACCATGTCCGGCCACACCGCATGGGGCACCTGGATGCCGCGCGACACCACTCGAGCGTCGCCGCCGGTCAGCAGCATCGGCAACGCAACACCTTCGCGGTCACAGACTTCGCTGTAGATGCGATTGACCGCGCTGACCGCCGCCATGTAGATACCGTGATTGACGGCCTCGACGGTACGCCGGCCAGGCGCCAGCAACTCGTCGGCCTCACTGTCAGGGTCGATGGCCACATTGCGCGTGCCAAGCTTCAGGCTCTCCTTCATCAGCCGCAGCCCAGGAAGGATATAGCCGCCCAGGTGGCGCCCCCCCGGCATGACGAAGTCGATGGTGATGGCGCTACCACAGTCGACCGCACAGCAGGCGCCTGCCAGTTGATAGCCTGCCAACACCCCTAGCCAGCGATCGACGCCGAGTCGCCCCGGTTCGACGTAGCCGTTGGTAACGCCGAGCGCCTCGTGGGTAGAGCGAGCGACGTGAACACGCTTCACGCGGTGCTTGAGCAGCGATTCCGTCTGGGCCAGCACCGAGCGCCTGGCGACGCTGGATATGCGCACGGTCTCGACCACATCAAGATCGGGAATGTCGGCGCCGGGCTTCCACTCCTCACGCGTCCAGACGGCACCGCGGGAGCGAATTTCACTGCTCTCGGCATCCTTCAACCGCCACTTCGACAGCGTGTTGCCGATATCAAGATCGAGGATCATGGGCGACCACGCACACTGATCTCGCCACCCACCAGTCGCTCATGGCGCTCGCCTTGGTACACCCACAAGTTGCCACTCTCATCCACATCTCCCGCCACCCGCACGTCGCGACGGTCGCCGCGAATGACCTCGACTTCGCTCCCGGCGAAGGCATGACGACGATTCCACTCGCCCTGCCAGGCCGCGAAGCCTCCTTCTTCGAACCCTGCCAGCATCGCCAGCAGCCCGTCCAGCAACTCCGCCGCCAGCACATTACGCGACAGCCCCGGCGCCTGATCATGCACACAGGCGACCGGTTGATCGATGCTGGCACGAAACGCCTCCGGCAGATCCACATTGATCCCCATCCCGAGCACCACTTCACAGGGCCCCGCGGCGTCCCCACTCATTTCGACCAGAATGCCCGCGAGCTTGCCGTGGCCGCCACCAGGCATCTCGAGCAGCACATCGTTGGGCCACTTGAGCCTGGCAACCACCCCATGACGCTCGAGCACCTGAGCCAGGACCACGCCGATCGCAAGGCTCAGCCCCTCCAGCGCGGCCACACCCGACTCGAAGCGCCAACCGACGGAGCACATCAGGGTGCGCCCCCAGGGCGTCGTCCAGATGCGACCGCGGCGGCCACGGCCGGCACTCTGCTGCTCGACCAGGCACGCTTCTCCGTGGCCCGCCCCCTGAGCAAAACGCTCGCGCAAGAAGGCATTGCTCGATGGCAGCACCTCCTCGACGAACAAGCGCGATAGCTGGTGGCGAGACTCGCGCGAAAGCGCCGCCACGACCCTGGGCCCCTCGAGCAGCTCCATCGCCGTCACCAAGCGATAGCCCTGGCCCTTGACCGCCTCCATGGGAATGCCGAGATCCTCCAGCTTGCGCAGTTGTTTCCACACCGCCGCCCGCGACACGCCGAGCTTCTCGCCCAGCTGCTGGCCGGAGTGAAACTCGCCGTCACTCAAGAGACGGATCAGCTCACCAATGGTCATCCACGTGCCCCGCTGCGGGAAAAGGCCATATTCTATCGAAACACGCCGGGCGCCGGAAATGCGCCGTATCAGCAACCCACCTCCCCTGCATCATCGACAGCGGACTATTCTGCCTGAATGCACCCATTATCGGGGCCCCTGATGTCTGACAACGAGCAGCGTATCCACCAGAGCTGGGAGCGCGATGCCGCCGCCTGGACCCATGCGGTCCGCGCGCGCACCATTGCCAGTCGCGTCACCACCGACCGGGCAATGCTCGACGCCATTCTCGACTGTCGTCCGCAAAGCGTTGTCGACCTGGGGTGCGGTGAAGGCACCCTGGTGCGAATGCTCGCCAGCCGCGGCATCAAGGCCCAAGGCATCGATGCCAGCGCTGCCTTGATCAAGGACGCCCGCGCACTCGGCGGCACGTACCACCACTTGGGCTATGAACAGCTGGACGCGAGCTGGGCGCAGGTTTGCCCCGCCGGCGACATCGACCTGGCCTGTTGTCACTTCTCCCTGCTCGGCGAGCACTCGACATCAGCCGCCATCGCCGCCCTGGGACACCATCTGACCGACCACGCACGGGTGCTGATCCAGACACTTCACCCGCTATCTCCCGCACTGTCGCCGCCCTACCTCAGCGGCTGGCGCGCCGGCACCTGGGCCGGTATCGAGGGCGACTTCGGCGCCCCTGCGCCCTGGTACTTTCGCACCCTGGCGGACTGGTCGACACTGCTTGGCCAGCACGGCTTCATGATCGACGCCCTGCAGGAACCCAAAGCCACCCCCGAGGGAGCCCCTCTATCGCTGTTGATCATCGCACGCAGAGGCCTGGCGACACCGCCAGCACTGCAGTCACCACGACAGGGGAAGCGTTGCCGCTAGCCGACTCGCCGGCTCGCCATTGTGCCCCTTGATCAACGTGAAGCCCGACCAACGAAACCGCCGACCAGCTCATCATGGGGCATCGCCTCTACGTGCTCTCTAGTCGCACCGATCAGCAGCCGGAAGGCCGCGATGGCCCCGGCTTCGTCCCGGCGACGCATCGCCTCCAGCAGGGTCAGGTGGTGGGCAAAACTGGCATCAAACACCTGGTGGCGATCTTCGGGCACGTCCCAGGACACGTAGAGTTCGTCGTGCATCATCTTGATCAACTCGACTAGCACACGATTGCCGCTGGCGCGATAGATTTCCAGATGAAAGGCGGCATCGGCATCGTGCACGGCCAGGAAGTCATTGCGCTCGCGAGCCTGCTGGTAATCGTCCAGGTAGCCCGCCATGACATCGAAGGCCGGTACCTTCGCCTGCGCCGTCGCCAGGGCGATCGCTCGCTCTTCCAGGGCTTGACGCACGTCCAGCATTTCGAGCAGCTGTGCCCGCGCATCGCCCACACCGAGCGTCGAGAACAACCCGAAGGTCTTCTGCTCGCTGACGTAAATGCCTTTGCCGTTGACGATCTCGATGACGCCTTCGGCCTCGAGCTTCTTTAGCCCTTCGCGCAGGGTCGACCGGCCCACGTCCAACCGAACCATCCATTCAGCGGCAGACGGTAGGCGATCGCCGGCGCAGAGCTTGTGCTCGGCGATATAGGCGCCGACCTCTCCCGCCACAGTGTCCGATAAGTAGAGTCGTTTCATAACCTTGGTTCGCCTCTGGACGCCCGCCCGGGGCCCGATCGAAAGACGGTACCGCCTATTCACCCAGGGTTCAATTGAAGGCCAGCAGAGGGCATGCTAGCCTCACCTATCAGACAGGCTGAAAGCATTAAAAAGGAGAGCGCGTGAATTCCCACGACAGCGAGATCTGCACCCACGCCTTCGAGGATGGTCTGGAGCATCACGGCGCCATCGCCCCACCGCTCTATCAGACCAGCCTATTTCGTTTTGCAGACCTGGAGTCCTTCAGCCACGCCCAGCTCAGGGAGCGTGAGCACTTCGTCTACAGCCGGGGGCTCAACCCCACCGTCAAGTTACTGGAGGACAAGCTCGCTGCCCTGGAGCGCGGCGAAGCCTGCAAGGCCTTTGCATCGGGTATGGGGGCCATCGCCGCCACCCTGTTTTCCCTGCTGCGCCAGGGCGACCACGTCGTCAGGGTCAACCAGACCTACGGCCCCACGGTCGAGCTGCTCGACCAGATGACCCATTACGGCATCGCGCATGATGGCACCAGCGGCCGGCTGGAGAATGTCATTCAGACGCTGCGTCCAGATACCCGCGTCATCTATATCGAGAGCCCGTCATCGATGCGGATGGAGGTCACCGACTTGGCGGCGATCGCCGGCCTGGCACGCGAGAGAGGCATCATCACCGTCATCGACAATACCTGGGCCACGCCCCTGTTTCAGAAGCCGCTGACCCATGGCATCGACCTATCCATCCACTCACTGTCGAAGTACCTCGGCGGCCACAGCGATGTGGTCGGCGGCGCCGTGATCGGCGAACGCTCGCTAATCGACCGCCTCTTCGCCTGCGGTCATCAGCTGCTCGGTGCCGCGCTCTCGCCGCACTCGGCGTCACTGGTGCTACGAGGCCTGCGCACCCTCCCCTTGCGCATGCGACAACACCAGGCCAATGGCCTGGCGGTTGCCGACTACCTGGCCAATCACCCGCTGGTCGAGGAGCTCCACCATCCTAGCCAGCTGCGTGGCGCCGAAGCCGATCTGGTCCAGCGTCAACTGCACGGCCAGTCGGGCCTGCTCAGCTTTCGCCTGTCCTGCCCCACCTATGCCCGCACCGCCCGATTCATCGATGCCCTGCGGCTCTTCAAGATCGGCGTCAGCTGGGGCGGCTACGAGAGCCTCGCCATCTCGCCGCTGCGCCCGGACGGCAGCGGCCAAGCGCTGATTCGCCTCGCCATCGGACTCGAAGACATCGAAGCCATCCTCGCCGATCTTAAGCGGGGTTTTACCGCCATCGGTCCCTGACCCTCACTCGAAGGAGCCACCGTCATGACTGCCACGACACAACAACAACCCAGCTTTCCGTCGTCGCTCGCTCTGTTGATCGTAATCGCCGCCACCATCATTGGCGGCATTGTCATCGCCGGCTACCCCACCGAACTGGTGCTGATCAGTGCCGGCGCACTCGCCACCCTCTTTGCCATGCTGCACGGCAAGCGCTGGAACGACGTGATGGACATCATGGGCGACAAGATCAAGACCGCCCTGACCGCCATCCTGGTGCTCTACAGCATCGGCATGTTGATCGGCACCTGGATGATCTCCGGCACCATTCCCTATTTCATCTACCACGGCCTGGAGTTGATCGACCCCCGCTACCTGTTCGTCATGGCATTCTTCGGCACCGCCATCGTCTCGACGTTCACCGGCACCTCCTGGGGCTCGGCAGGCACCCTCGGGGTCGCCATCATGGGTATCGCCGCCGCCATGGAGGTCAATCTCGCGATCACCGCCGGCGCAGTACTTTCCGGCGCCTACTTCGGCGACAAGCTGTCGCCGCTGTCCGATACCACCATCATGGCGTCCATGGTGGTCGGTGTGGACCTCTATCGCCACATTCGCCACCTGATGTTCACCTCGCTGCCGGCAAGCATCGTCGCCGCAGTGGTCTATCTACTGCTCGGTCTCAACATGGAAGCCGCCGCAGGGACCGCCTCCACCATCGCCGCAGGCGCCGAGCAGATTCAGTCGCTATTCAGCCTGAACGTCGTCCTGCTATTGCCCGTCGTCATCGTCCTGACCGGCTCGATCACCAAGAAACCCACCCTCGTCGTGCTGTTCATCGCCACCCTCTGTGCGGTCGCACTGGCGGTCATCGTCCAGGGCGCTCCTGTCGAGGTGGTGGCCCAGGCGGCGGTATCCGGGTTCAACGTCGACCTGCTCTCCGTCCCCCGCCCCGACCTGAACCTCGATGACCTTGCCCCCGCTTTGGTGACGCTGTTCAACCGTGGCGGGCTGCACAGCATGCACGGTGCCGTGCTGTTCGTGTTCTGCGCCTTCTTCTTTGCCTCGGCACTGGAGGCCTCGGGTATTCTCCAGGTCGTGCTCGACAAGACCCTGGCTTATGTCAAATCGGCCACCGGAACCATTCTGGCCTCCCTGGTCGCGGCCATGGGCATCATTCTGGCCACCGGCAATAGCTACGTGACCTTCTTCCTGACCCGTGAGCTGTTCGCACGCCAGTACCAGCGCACCGGCCTGCACCCATTGAACCTCTCACGCAGCCTGGAGGATGGCGGCATGATTCCCGAGCCGCTGGCTCCGTGGACGGTATCCGCCGTGTACATGGCGGCCACCCTCGGCGTTGCCACTGTCGACTACGCGCCCTGGGCGCTGTTCAACTACCTCGGGCTGGTGTTCTCGGTATTGCTGGCAGTGATAGCCCCCTGGACAGGATGGTTCGGTGTGAGACGCCTGGCTCCAACCGTAAGCGTGGAGTCTGTCCCATCGCAGCACTTGAAGCCGCAGGCTTGACCTCGGGAAGGCGGTCGTGGTCCACGCAAGCACGCGGTTGAGCTGGCACTAGCCGCCTGCTGAAGGCCCGAGACCTGTCGCTTCTTGGCAGATGCCAAGAAGCCGCCGGCACCAGACGGCACCGGCGGCTTCTTGACGGAACAACCTGGCGGCTGGTGGTGCAGAAGCCGCCAACCTGGCGGGGGATGTCACACACCAGTGACCTGGCTTTCGACGCCCAGGATGGCCCCCCCCCCGAAGAGACTAGCCATGCCGACCCTCGGCAATCTCCTCGACCAGCTTGCTGCCGAAGGCATCCAGATCATCGGGCTTACGGCTCGTCACCAGACCATTGTCGACCACGACCCGCTCATCGACCCATTCGGCACCGGCGTTGCGCAGGTCCTGTGCAACGGAGGGATAGGAAGTCATGCGCCGCCCATCGACGCCACCGGCATTGATCAGCACCCAAGGCGCGTGACAGATCGCCCCCACCGGCTTGCCAGCCTGGAAGAAGGCCTGGACGAAGCCGAGCGCCTTCTCGTCCTGGCGCAACGCATCGGGATTGAAGAGCCCTCCGGGCAACACCAGGGCGTGATAGTCGTGCTCGCTGACGTCGTCGAGCCTACGATCGACAGCATAGTCATCACCCCAGTCGCTCTCGGCCCAGGCCCGGATGCTACCGGCCTCCGGCGCTACCACGTGCACCTCGATGCCTTGCTTTTGTAGCTTGGCACGCGGTACGGCCAACTCAGACTCCTCAAAGCCGTGGGTGGCGAGAATGGCGACGCGCTTCCCTTCGAGTTGCTGTGTCATGCATACCTCCTGGGTCTACAGTCACTGGCAGTGGTTCGAAAATTAAGGATGGCAAGAACCACTGCCCTACCCTCTACCTGAAGGCGGAGGGAGAACTTTCAACCCCCCACGGGGAGCTGTCAGCTTGGAACTGAGAACGTGACATCGCCGCCCCAGGGTTCCGCCAAGATGGATAGCCCGCCCCCTGAAACAAAACTCACAACAGGGCACAACGCCCCCAGTGCCGGTGGGCGCAGGGGGGCTCCGCTTGGAGAGCCTTGCGGAGATTATCGGCCAAACCGCCAGCTTGCGAGGACGGCTTCCCGCTTTAAGCGGATGGCTTATAGCGCCCCGAAGGTGGAAATGGGTGTCCAACTTCCGGGGTAACGTTCAGTGAAGCCCGGAGGGGGGTATATGCCTGACGGACGGACTGGCCTCCGGGTGCTCTCACACAGGTCTCACATGGGGGTGAGTCCCACCGCGGGTTGCAACGTCGCCGCAACAAGAAAAGCGGGGACGAACGACACGAGCCCCCGTCACGAAAAGCCAGGCCGGACCTGAACTGCACCCCGAAAGTTGGACACCCACATCCAACCTTCGGGGTGTTTTCATGAGCAACCGATACGACGAGTGGTTCAAACTGCTGGTGGCACAGCAGTGTTTGC